>JAJDHT010000003.1 GCA_030266325.1 Ruminococcaceae bacterium OttesenSCG-928-I18 | reverse complement strand
TCGGGGAGGCATAGGCCAGCTTTTGACGCCTGCTCAGCAAAAAAGCTGTTATTTATCCCATACACAAATGAGGAGGCAACATGTCCTTATCCCCAGCGCAGAAAGAATATTATTCCTTCATTGAGGAATATACCGGCTTTCTTGAGAGCATGCTGGCCGACGAGAAGGGAAAGCTTCTCGCGTTACAAAGCAGAGACTTATCCAAGATAGAACACAGCATTGCTGTGTCTCAGGCAAACGCCAAGCAGCTTGAAAACTATGAAGTCAAGCGGGTATCCATGCAGGCAAAGGCGGGATATGGCAGTTTGTCGTTCCGGCAAATCATTGAGAGTTTCCCAAAAGAGATACAAAGTCCCTTTTGGCAGTTGTATGACCGCTTTGAGCGGAGCGTAGGGGAAATCCGTTTCCACAACGATAAATCCATGGCTGTGGCCAGGGACAACATGCTGGCGTTAGACCCGTCGGCTGTGTTGCCGGGGGCAGGCGCCGGGAGCGGCGAGGGGCAGAGCACAAACCCCTATAAAAAATTCCGTGAAGAACAAGACGGGCAGAGTAGTATTTTGGAAACCAAGATATAATATCTTTTTTCTTATAAAACAGGAGGTACCTTTATGAGGCCAACCTTTATGGGCTTTGAAACCGCCACAAGAGGCTTGATGGTGAACCAAAAAGCCCTTGATATCGTCGGAAATAACCTGACCAATGTGAGCACTATGGGATACACCCGCCAAAGGGTTGACCTCGTTTCGCTGAACGTGAATATGCGGTATACCCGGTATAACCAGAATTCCACCCCTTATGCGGGGCAGGGATCTGCCGTGTATGGTGTCTCCCAGGTGCGCGACGCGTTCCTTGACAAACGCTTCCGCGAGGAGTACTCGGACGTCGGTTATTATGACACCGTCTCTTCTGTTTTGACAGACCTGCACGCTGCCATTGACGAGATTGCCCCGGCCACCATGACTACGGCCATGTATGATTTCGAGGCCGCGTGGAACGAGTTGCTGCAGAAGGCGAATGAAACCACCAACTCGGCCAACATACTGGCAAAGGCCACCCAGATTGTCTCTGTCTTCCAGCAGATGTCCCAGAAGATCGACAACGTGTGGAACCAGCAGGAGTACAACCTCAAAAACGATGTCAACCAGGTCAACTCGATCTTGCAGCGTATCGCCCTGTTGAACGATGAAATCTCCAGAGAAAAGTTCAACTGCATGGAGGTAAACAACAAAAATTACCAGCCTCTTGAGCTGCTTGACAAGCGCAATGTTCTGCTGGACGAGCTTTCTAAGTTTGGGGATGTGACTTTCCGCGAAGAGGAAGACGGCATGGTTACCGTGTTCATGGGCGGGCACAAGGCCGTGGACGGCAAAGAATATGAGACGATGAGCTACGCCGTAGACAGGTATGACCCCAACTACCCGAGCGTAAACGTGATATGGGACAGCACCGGCAAGGACATCACTTTTTCTTCGGGCACCATAAAGGGTTACCTCGACATGATGAATGGGCGCGGAATTCATAGCGTTTCGTCGACCAACGTCAACTTCTCACAGGGCATTCACTATTATAAAGAAAAGATTGACATGTTTGCGAACACGTTTGCCGACGCCTTCAATCGTGCGATCGCAATAGACAACACCAACCCTGTCGAATACAAGACCCTGTTCACCTTCAAAGACGATACCATCAGTGCCGCCAACATCCGCGTAAACGAGGAGTGGGTAAAAGACGCGACGTATATCACTACAGAGGTGCGCGACAAAATCGAAAAAGGCGGTGACGACAACAGCTACGCCGCAAAAGCCTATCAGATTTTTAAAACCGGTCTCGATTTTGGGGAGTTCAAAGGCACGATCAACGAGTATATTGAGTTTTATTCCACCACCAAACTCAGCAACGACACCGCCTATAACCAAAGTCGCCTGGACGCCGTCGGCTCCATCTCCAGCGATATCCTGAACCAGATACAGGAGATCTCAGGTGTTTCCATGGAGGAAGAGGGCGTGGATATGCTGATGTATAAAAAGGCCTACGATGCTGTTTCCCGGGTATTTACCACACTGGACGAAATGTTGGATAAGTTGATCAACGGAACCGGCGTTGTGGGACGCTAGACCGAAAAACAAATTTGCCCAAGTACATATACAACATGGGTACTATCATAATTGGAGGGTTCGCTGATGCGTGTTACACACCAAATGCTCAGCCGCAACTATATCAAGCGGATGAACACAAATCTGAATAACTTGACTCATTCCAATGAGAAACTTTCCAGCCAGCGCAAGTTTAACAAGGGGTATGAGAATGTTTCAGACGCCGGAAAGGCCCTGCGCCTTCGCAAGCTGACGGTGGATAATACGCGTTATCAGACAACCATCCGCGATGTGAAAGGCCGTGCGGAAGCGGCCGAAGACAACATCCGTACGGTGAACAGCCTGATGATCCGTACCGAAGAGCTGGTCGTGCAAGGGCTGAACGGCACTATGTCCGAGAGTGACCGTGATAAGATTGCCATCGAACTGGAAAAAATGCAGGAAGAAGTTCTGCAGGTGATGAACAACACCTACAATGGAAACCATATTTTTGCCGCCGCCGGTTCGGATGCCCCTGGAAAAGCGCCTTTCGCTGTGGTGGGTGGCCAGTTGACTTACAACGGCACACCTGTGGACGAAATGGCAAAAGTCAATGGAGTCATCACCCACGGCGGTAACGAAATCCAGTTCAACACGCCGAACTACGTGGACATCGGTTTTGGCTACAAAGACAAAAATGGCTATGTTGACCCCGATACCGCTTTTAAAGACACTTATTCCGGCGTGGAATGCTTCGGATACGGCAAAAATGAGGACGATATCCCCATCAACGCCTGGAGCTTGCTCGGTGATATGGTAAACAGTTTGCGCGGCGGCAATCTGGATAGATTGGGCCAGGATCTCGATGCCATCTCGGGATCTATGGAGTTTATGCTTACTTCTATCACCGAAATTGGGGCCCGTACCGTGACGCTGGACAACACCGCGGCACGTTTGGAAAATGAGTATGAAAATTTGGCAGACGCACTAAAAAATGTAGAAAGCATTGATGTGGCCGAAGAAATCATATACAATAAAGACTATGAGATGAGTTGGCTGATCACGCTGCAGCTCGGCAGCAAGATTCTGCCTCAGACAATCTTTGATTTTATCCGATAAATCACTCTGCTTGACGTCTACTACATCAATTGTCCGATGAATTTCTGATTTTCAGTTCAACAAGGGGTGAAAAACAATGATCAGGCCGTTGCTGGAGATTACCACGACGCCCCCACAGTATGAATACCAGATTACGAGGGCCAGATTGGAAATCAGCCAGGAAGCTCCAAAGGTTGATCGTAGAACACAGCGTGCGTCTTTGAATATGCGCCAGCAGGCCGGCAGGCTGGAAATGAATTCGGTGCGTCGCCGCAGCGATATGGGGTTCAAAGGCGTTGTCGACCGTGCCAATTATGAGGCTGACCTTGGAAGACAAACCGCGTTGGAAAAAACGGGGGATTATGCCGAAATCGGCAACCAACTGGCCAATATTGCACATGGTGCCAATATTCCCGATACCCTGTGGGGCCAGTCAATGAAGCACAACCAAGGAAATTTGGTTCTTGTCCCGGTTTCGCCGGTGGATATTCATTATATCCCCGCCAGCCTGCAGACAGATTTCCAGCCGGGGCAGATGCATGCCGATTGGAATATTGGAAGGGCAAAACTCAATTTCGTGCCTCCCTCTTTCTCGCTTAATTTTACACAATATGCTTCCATCAACATTGAATATACGGGTGGCCCTCTGTATGTGCCGCCCAGCGCCGACCCAAATTTCGTGGCGGAGGCTTAAACAAGAACAGATCACTAAAGCTACGGCTATGCGGTGAAGCCGCATAGCCGTGCCTTTCCGTTTGACTAAGTTTACAAAAGAAAGAGGCTGTGTATGACGATCCAAACGAGAGACTTTGGCGTGATGGAACTGGACGAAAATGAGCTGCTGACATTTCGTTCACCTATTTACGGCTATGAGGAGCTAAGCCAGTATGCTTTGCTTACTTTTGAAACCACGGGGGACGGCATCTCCTGGCTGCAGTCCGTCGACGACCCGGAGATCTGTTTTATCTTGTTGGACCCCGAGGAAGTGGGATTGCCTTATCACCCTTCCCTGCCAAGCGAAGTGACCGAATTGCTCGGAGGGGAAGAGTCTATTGTCTTCCGGCTTATTGCCGTCGTACCAGAAAACTTCCACGACACAACCGTGAACCTGAAAAGCCCCATCGTAATCAATACGGAAAAAAGGCTGGCAGCACAGGTGATCCTAGACGAGGACCAACCCATCCGTATGCGGCTGTTTGGCGCACAGGAGGAGGCAACATGCTGATCTTGACACGGAAGGCCGGACAGGGATTTACGATCGGCGAGGATGTCGAGATCACCATCACCGAGATATCGGGTGACAAGGTGAGAGTCGGGATCAATGCCCCGAAGGAAATCAAGATCCTGCGCAGCGAGCTGACCCAGACGGTTGAACAAAACGTACAGGCCGCAGGTCCCGCCAGCAGTGAAGCGATCCGCGCACTTGCCATGGGCCTAAAGGCCGACGGCGGCCTGGGCAAGCAAAAGGAAAAACCCGCACAAGGCGGGTTGACGAAAGACAAAACTGAACGGTGAGCAAAAGGACTATTCTTCCTCGCCCTGCTTTCTTTTTTCCAGTTTGGCAATGTACGTAGACAACGCGATATAATTTTCCCTGCTGACTCCTTCTATCTCACAGAGCAATACAGTTTCTTCCTTGTGAAATAGAATTCGTTTTCTCACCTTCAGTTCCAAATCCCGCAGGGTGAGAAATTCAATATGGGCATACAGCTTGAGCTCTGTGCCCTCTTCAATGTTTTCCCTCACCAAAAGCTTAAGTAGCCCCATGGAGAGGAACAAAATCTCCACCGGTAAGGGCTGTGCTTTGGGGTTCTGTGCGGGCACCACCGTGGCCGGAATGGAAGTATTGACCAAAAAGAGTGTTTTGGCGGTGCGGAGTTTTTCTTCATTTACTTCGATGATCTGCAGCATCTGGGCGCTGGAGAGATAGACCTTACCCTCGAAAGTGGCCAGGGTCTTTTCCCCTAGAATCCACTCCACAACCGCCGGCTGGCCCAGCGGTACCAAAGGGACAAACTCCCCAAAGAAATTGATCGCATCGCCCGTTTTTGTGATTTGGGCCGTTCCATGCTCACAAATGTCATTGTACTCGGTACGTAAAACGGCTGGAAAAGGATAAAATTCCATTATCTCTCCATCTATTGCGTATTCCAGTTTCTCGATTTGTTGATTTACTGTGTAAAACCTAAAATAACCAAACTTTACCATTCTCACCGCAGGCCGGGAAGGAGCCCTTATGGACACCATAGGACAGATTTGTGTGCTGCTGGAAAAGAAAAAAGAGAAATTCAACGACTATGAAAAATATACTTTGGAAATGCTGCACTGCGGCGCCGATGATATAGAAAATTATATCACACAGCGTGCGGAAATAGCAACTGAGATCGACGAGTTAACCGAGGAAATTGGTCGTATTTGCGATGGGGAAGCAAACGGAGACGTTTTTTTTCGCACCGCTTCTTCCAAGATCAATTACGACGAAGTCCCCCCCGAGCTGCACCCGGTTTTTGAGGCAGGGCAGCAGGTACGCAGCGTGGCAAACCGCATCCTCCAAAGCGAAAAACAGGTTTTGGAACGGCTGGAATCCTTGAAAGAGGAGGCCCGCAGCAAGATTCGCGAAAATCAAAACCTGCCTAAAATCAAAAAATATCTCAGTGATTTAGGCGACCAACCCACCGATGGGAATTTGACAAATGGAAAAGCGTAATTTTCCATCTTTTTTTAGATATACCCTTCATTTTTCCCTCCTTTTGCCGAATATAAAGTATGAGGGATCGAGTATACGTATCAAGGAGGATTAAGTGTTATGGCCATTAATTCGCTCAGCGCCGCAAGCCGCGGCATGGCTGGTCTGGTCTCGGGCATTAATACCGAAGAGGTCGTCCAGAAACTTTTGTCCGGTACCCAGTCAAAAATTGACAAAGCATCTCAAAGAAAAACCACCTTGCTGTACAAACAGCAAATGTATCGTGAAGTGGCCTCGAAGCTGAAAACCTTGCAAACCAGTTTCATGAGCTTTACGTCCAAGACCAATCTGCTCTCCAGTTCTTTTTTCAACAACATGACAGCTGCCCTCAAACCCCCCACGGGGACCAGTGCGGCTTTTTCGGTGACCGCCACCACCAGTGCGACGACCGGAACCTATCGCCTGCAGCAGATTTCCCAGTTGGCCACCGCGTACACGCGCAAAACCACAGAAGCTGCCACAGGCAAGGTAGACGGAGAGCTCAACCAGGCGGTGGCCGAAAAGCTGCTGGATGCCTACCGGGGCAACGGAAATGCAGCGGATGCCCGTTTGGTGATTGAGGTTGGCGACAAGCATATCCAGTTTGACAATGCGCCCGAATTCTTTGGGGGAAAAAGCACCTCTTTCGTGATTGATGAGATCAATAAGGCATTCGAGACGGCCAATATCAATGCATCTGCTCGGTTTGTGAACAACAAACTTACCATCACCGCAGATGACCCTGAAACCTATATTACCATTCACGGCAATAAGAGTGACTCGGCCGTCAACAAAACGCTGGCGATGAAAATGTTTGGCGAGGTCAGCTCTCTCAGTGGAAAGGGCACATTCTCCGCCACGGTTGACACCGATAAATATCAGCCCAGTATCACCGTGAACCTGGACGGCCGGCAACAGGACATTTACCTGGACCTCGAAGGAATAAGCAAACTGGCGACCGACGGGGACGGCGCTTTGCTCGCCCAGAGATTGCAGGAATCCCTGCAGCAGGCATTCGGCACCGGCGTGCAGTTGCACACAACCAGCGAAAACGGCAAGGTGGTTGGTTTCGAGTTTACCACCGGCAGCAGCAACAAGTTGACCATCACCGGCAACTCTTCCAATCTGGCTGCTTTGGGCCTTAAGAGCGGTATTTCCAACAAACTGAATTCCTCGATGGCCTTAAAAGATTTGAATTTTGGCATCGCGCTGCAAGGAAATCACCACAGCTTTACGATCAACGGTGTGGACTTTTCCTATTCCGCCGACACTGCGCTTTCCACCATCATCAATGATATCAATGCGAGCAAGGCAGGCGTGAAAATCACCTATCTGGAAGCCGAAGACCGTTTCACAATTGCACGCTCGGAAACCGGGTTTACCGAAGAAACCGCCCAAAACCAGGTCATCAATTGGGGGCAGAGCGAGGGTAATCTCTTAAGTGCCCTGTTCGGTGTGGAGTCTGGTTCAGATTATTCGGGCTTCGCCGTCTCCCAAACCATGAAGGCGGACACTGCGGTAAGTAATGCAAACTACTACAACGGCGGCAACTACATGTTCAATGTCAATGGCCGGGATTACAGCTTCAATATTCCCAAATTACCCGACGGCCATTACTATTCTGCAAAAACCTTCTCCGAGGCAATGAACCGGCAGTTCCGCAGTAACTTTGGAACCATGCCCGACGGGACACAGTCCGTCGAATTTAAGCTTGGCGACGATGGCAAGTTTTTTATCCAGGCCAACAACAAGGACCTTGTTGTCAAGACCTCCGCTTACGATGTAGATAAAAACCCATATGACCTCGGTTTTTCCAAGTCGGCATCCACCGTGGTGACCGACGGCAGCACGAAAATGAGCGATATCGGCATTGTCCTGGGTTCGGGGAACATCACCATCCAGACGGATGCCTCTGACGGCAGCCCGATCGTCCTGCAGGGTGCCACCGTTGCGGACATGAGTATGGACGAGCTTGCCAATGCCATACAGACTGCCATGCGTACAAAACAGGGCAACGACGACGTCAGCGTAGTTTTCGACAAAAACACAGCCGCCTTCCGGGTGCTCGGTGTCGACGTCCCAATGGAAATCGTCATCAATTCCGGTTCGGACAGCGAAAATCTCGAAAATCTTTTCGGAAGCGACCATGTGCAACTGAAACAGGCGGCACAGGCCGGTTACTATGTGGCGACCGATGGCCAAAACGCCAAAGCGATCATTGATGGAACCACAATCGAACGCTCCAGCAATTCCTTTGATTATAATGGCCTCACATTTACTTTACATTCGGAGTATAATAAGAATGTCGCCAACGTGGCCGACATGGAAGCGACTGAAGTTGTCATCGCCCGCGATACCCAGACCATCGTAGACGGCATCAAAGAATACCTGAAAGTCTACAATGAGACGATCGATTTCCTCAATGAGCTTTATAAAGCAGATCCTACCTACAAGGATTATGCACCTTTGACCGAAGAACAAAAAGCGGCGATGTCGGAGAGCGAAATCAAAGCTTGGGAAGAAAAATCCAAAGAAGGTCTGCTGCGTAACGACAGCAATCTCGGCCGGATTTTGCAGGCTCTGCGCAGTTCGATGTACACTCGTCCTGAGGGCAGTTCAATCGCAATATATGACCTGGGCATCGACACCAGCTACTACAGCAACGAGGGCAATTTCGAACTCACCAGTGAAGATGATTTGAAGGCTCTCCTCGAGCAGGACCCTGACGCCGTCATGAAGCTGTTTGCAGGCCCCGGTGGCATCATGGAGCTTGTAAACAACTCCATCACTGAGGCGACGCGTTCGGGCATTGCCAACCCCGGCTACTTAACCCGGGAGGCCGGCGCCAATAGCTTGGATACTTCCTCCAACATCTACAAACAGATTTCACAGATCGACGAACAGATGATCACATTGGAAAACCGCTACTGGAAAGAATACGATCGTTATTGGAAGCAATTCAACTCGATGGAGCAGATGATCCAGCAGATGAACCAACAGAGTTCCTGGTTGGCCAATATGTTTGCCAGTTAAAAAAATCATATCATAATACTACTTTATTGAAAGGGTTGCGACAATGAATCCTTATGAACAGTACCAACAGAAGATGTTGACCACGATGACGCAGGGCGAAATGCTGCTAAAACTCTATGATGAAACCTTGCGTCAGATCGACTTGGCACGTCAGTATATCCAGACCCAAGAAATTGCAGAGATGGATAAAGCGATTGCCAAGGCGCAGAAAATTATACGTTATCTGCGTGGCAACCTCGATTTTCGATATTCCGTTGCCGGCAACCTTGCTAAACTCTACGATTTTTTTGGATCGGAACTCATGACCGCCAGTGTCAAGAAAGATGTAAAACCTCTTGACGATATACGCCCTTTGATTTCGGATCTACGCAATACTTTTGAACAATGTGACAAAATCGAGCGCGGAAACAGAACTTCTCAAACAGCGGGGAACGTTGTCTAAATTGCTCGTTTTTTGACGCATTCCTGTTAGAGCAAATATTTACCTTTTAAGGTCTCCACCACAAATGGTGGAGACCTTCTTTGTTTATTCATCCTTTTTTTGTCTGCTTTACACAAAATAAGCTGCACAGGATTCACTATCTGTAGTATTAGAGTAATCAAGGTGCAAATTTCTATTATGGACATATGTCATATTATATATCCATCTACTATTGACTCGCACTATCGATATTTATTCTTCTTTCCTGCCCAAATGGCTTCCCCAGAAAGGGGGTGGTTCCCCGCGCAAACAGGTATCGCTTTAAATTGTCATTTTTTCCTAGGTTTGATTCTTTTGGGTATTGTATTTTGCAAAAAAGAGTGCTATTATGAGTGACATGAGTGTGTAATGTGAATTACTATATCTTGTGGTAGGGTCTTTACCGAGTGTTATTTTATGTTTTCTTTTGACAAAAAGGATACTGATTATGTTATTCGACAATTATTCAACTCGGGCCGCTGAGGCCAGTTTGGATTCACTCTGGCTTAAAACCAAGGTGATCTCCAATAATCTTGCCAATGTTGACACTCCTGGCTTCAAAGCTTCGAGTGTGGGGTTTGAGCAGGTACTTCGGAATAAAAGCGAAAGTCTTGCCGCTCGTTCTCCTTATAATGATGACAATCAGAGACAGAATACGGACGCAAACCAGATGCAGGCTGGCAATTCCTCTAATGGGGATCCGCAGGCTGTTGACGCAAACAATGCCAATATGGGAAACCGCGGGGCCCGTTCTTTCTACCGCACAAATGTCACCCAGAACGACAGCACCAATGTGCGCATTGACGGCAACAATGTGAGTTTGGAAAAAGAGCAGACGGAGCTGTGGAAGGCCTATGCGCAATACAGCTATCTGCTGGATCGTGTCTCTGGGCATTATAACAGTATCAACTCCGCCATCAGTAACTCCCGCGTATAGTAGCAAATATATTTTCGCGTAACTACTTTTACATTATGAAAGGAGCCCGTGCAATGTCTTTCTTGAATACATTGGATATCTCTGCCTCTTCTTTGACCGCCGAGCGGTTCCGCATGGATATCATTGCGCAAAACATTGCCAATATTGATACAACTCGTACGGAAGAAGGCGGCCCCTACAGGAGAAAACTTGTTGTTTTCCAAGAACGGGGATTGACCTTTCAATCTCAGCTGGACAAAGCGGCACAGAGGTACAATTATGTGAACCAAAAAGACCGTGTCCCGGGTGGTGGCGTCCGCGTGGAAGAGGTAATTGAGGACGAAAGTGATTTCATCCCTGTGTACAATCCCTCTCACCCAGACGCAGATGAAGATGGGTATGTGCTGATGCCAAATGTCGACAGGGCCGAGGAAAATGTGGACCTTATGGCGGCAACACACAGCTACAATGCAAATATCACCACGGTCAATGTTATCAAAGCGATGGCGATGAAAGCATCGGAGATATTGAAATAACCTAAGACTCACTTATAGTGTGGGTTGTACGTTTTTAGCTATTTTTATCTGGAAACCTAAATATGGAGGATGTTTATGAGTTCTTTTATCGTTCCGATGAGTAACCTGCCTTCCATTAGTTCCCTTGCGAAACCTGGGCAGAATGTACAAGCTTCCTCTGGTGAAGATATTCCTTTTTCTGATTTTCTGCAAAAAGCGGTGGGCGATTTGAACCAAACTGGAGAGAGCGCACGGTCGACAATGTATGGCTTGGCGCTGGGTGACACCGACGATCTCCACACAGGCGCCATTGCAGCTGTCAAGTCCTCAACTTCCATCAATTTCACCTCTTCTCTGGTGAGCACGGCCATTCGTTCCTATAACGAACTCATGCGAATGCAGATCTAATTTGAATGAGAGAAAGCGGCGGCATCTAAATGTCCCGCCGAGCAAGTTAGGCAAAGTGTTGAATTAAGGGTTGGTGTAATGGCCGGACGAATGCAATCTTTGCTGGACCAGATTAAACAAGCTTTTGTTCGCTTAAAGGAAACTTGGCAAAATCTGGAGCCAGCGCGAAAAAGGCTTCTCATTATACTCACAGCAGTGGTCCTCGCTTTGGCAGTGGGCCTTGTTGTGTTTTTAAATGTACGTTCTGCTCGTTACATCGTTTTATACCCCGGCCTGCCACAGGAGGAAAGTGTACAGGGTTTGGCCGCGCTTGAGGAAGCGGGTATATCCGGCCGAATCAACACCAATGGCGAATTGGAGGTCTCGGCCAACCAGGAAAACGCCGCCATGGCACAGCTGGCCACCGTGGGAATCCCCTCTTCCACTCTGGAGTATGATATCTTCCAACAAGCTGGCGGCCTCACAACGACCGATTTTGAAAAACAGCAATACCAGATCAACCAGATGCAGGATCGGTTGCAAGACATTATCCGTACCTATGACGGTGTACAAAATGCCTACGTCACCCTGAATATTGAGGATCGTTCCAACCGTGTTTGGAACGCAGGTTCCACACCCAACACGGCCAGTGTAAAAGTGGAGATGCGTGGTGGCCAGGTGCTCACCGCCGGTCAGGTTTCGGGAATCCGGTTTCTTGTGGGGCCGGCCGCCGGCATTGACGCCGATCAAGTGGCTGTGATTGACAGCACAGGGGTCACCTTGGCTGCGGCCGGAGAAGGGTATGACGCAGAATATGCCGCCACCACACAGTTCCTGCAAAGGCAAGGGTTTGAGGCGGATGTGGAGAAACGGCTGTATGAAAAAACAGCCAATATCCTCTCTCTTCCCTACCCCGAAAGCGATGATTACCGTATTTCCATCACTGCCCAGCTGGACTGGGATGCAATGATTACAGAAATCATGGAGTACACCCCTTTGGAAGGCACAGAACAGGGTGTGATGAACCATGAGGATATGCAGGCCGTCATGGGTGCTGGGGAGTTCGCCGAAGGCGTTGTAGGGGAAACCGACAACACCGACGTTCCCGTTTACGCCGACCTTGATGGTGACGGTGAGATGGACACCGTGGACTATTATCACAACCGTGATTTTTTGGTCAGCTACATGAAGCAGCAGATCGAGAAGGACGGCGCCACCCTGGAAGAAGTCTCCGTCGGCGTCATGATCCGCGGCACCTTGAACAACGACACCCGCCAGACCTTGAGGGAGCTTATTGCCGCGGCGACGAATGTGCCCATTGAAAATGTAACCGTACAAGGTATGCTGGATGCCGCGCCCGAAGAAGAGGAAGAAGCGAACCTGATCTTCGGCCTTCCCGCTCTCTTTGTGTATATTGCGGCCGCTGTGCTCGTGGCCATGATTATCGCCATCATTTTGATCCTGGTGCTGCGCAGGCGGGCACAGAAGAAGAGGCTTGCGGAGGCGGAGGCGGCTGCGGCGGCTGAAGAAGAGGAAGCCCTGAGGGTACAACAGGAGATCGAGGAGCGCAAGAAGCAGTTGAAGAGTGCTGCCATGAACGAACAAAACGAAAATGCAATTACCAATGAGGTGCGTGAATTCGCCAAGACAAATCCTGAAATCACTGCAAACCTCCTTCGAAATTGGCTGAGGGAGGGTGAAGCATAATGGCTTTGGGAAGCGGTAAAATTTCCAACAGAACAAAAGCGGCAGCTGTCATCGTCACGCTTGGCACGGAAGAGGCGGCTGAGGTCTATAAATATTTGCGCGAAGAGGAGATCGAACAACTCTCTTTGGAAGTGGCAAAGATGGAGGCCCTGCCGCCCGAGGAACTCAATGAAATCATTGACGATTTTTACGGGTTGTGTGTCACGCAAAAGGTCATCGCCGAAGGCGGTGTGGATTATGCCCGCGATGTCCTTGAGAAGGCCTTCGGCCCGCAGCAGGCCGCCAGCCTTATGGAACGCGTCACCAAGAGTTTGCGCACCAAGGCCTTCGATTTCGTACGGAAAGCCGACTACAAAAACCTGCTTTCCATCTTGCAAAACGAACACCCTCAGACCATTGCCCTGATCCTAAGCTACGCAAGAGCGGAACAGGCCAGTCAGATTCTGGCGGAGCTTCCGCAAGAGACCAGCATCGAAGTGGTAGAGCGCATCGCCAATTTGGACAGGGCAAGCCCCGACGTAATCAACGTCGTGGAATCCACATTGGAGAAGAAGTTCGGCTCCATCGTTTCGGTCGATTTGATGGAACTTGGCGGTGTACCGTACGTGGCCGAGATCATGAACAATGTGGATCGCAGTACGGAAAAACATATCTTCGACGAACTCGGTGTCAAGGATCCCGAACTTGCCGAAAACATCCGCAAGCTCATGTTTGTTTTCGAGGATATTGTCTACCTCGACGACATCTCCATTCAGCGTTTCCTGCGCGACATCGATACCAAGGACCTCGCCGTGGCCCTCAAGGCTGCAAATCCGGAAGTGTCGCGTGTGATTTTCCAAAACATGTCAAAGCGGTCACAAGAAACGATCGCCACCGACATCGAGTATCTGCACAATGTGCGTATGCGTGACGTGGAAGAGGCACAGCAGCGCATTGTAGATACCATTCGCCGTCTGGAAGACGAAGGCGAACTTGTCATATCCAAGGGCGGAAAGGATGAGGTGATTGCCTAACATTGTCAGCGCGCGTGGCGTCCACCTGACCGAAGACGTCGTGAAGATAGAGGATATCTTCCCCTCTCGGGTGAAAGTGGAACAAAAGCTCTTCGTGGAAGAAAACGATGGCGACGACACCCGCGTGGTCATCATGGATGTGTTCGACCTGAACGAAGAGGAATCTTTGCCTGAAAACGCATCCGACCTTGAGGCGGACGCTCTTGGCCCGATGCGCGGAGAGCTTTTACAGAATGCCCTGCAGGAGGCGGAGCAGATCAAAGCACGCGCTGCGGAAGAGGCGCAGGCGGAGCGCGACGCCCTGATGGCAGACGCGATGACAGAAATCGATCAACTGAAGCAGGAGGCTATCGCGCAGGGACATCAAGAGGGTTATGACACCGTGGTGGCTACCGTCCAGCGAACAGCGGACGAACTGGAGTCCTCTCTGTCCCGTATGGAGGGCGAACTGGCCGGGTTTGAAGCTGAATATGAGCAGCAACTGCAGTGGATGGCATTGGAAATTGCCTCCAAGGTTCTGGCCAAAAAGGTGAGCGAAGACGACGCCGTACTGAAAGACATGGTGGGCCACATGATCGACGGCATGAAAAACGAGTCATGGATCCGTGTGGAAGTGGCGCAGGATATGACCCGCCTGATCGGTACCCTGCAAGACTTATATGATGGGAGCGAGCAGGTGGACATCAGTGCCATACCGGCGGACTCCGGCACTATTTTAATCGAAACAGCGTCTGGTGTTATAGACGCTTCCCTCAAAACGCAGCTGGAAAACTTGAAAATCTACTTTCAAAAATCTGTCGAATAATGTTCCAAAATGTAGTATGGTGTTCCCAAACTGAGCCTTTCATTGTTCCCAAATGCATAGAAATATAGTATAATAAAGTGTCTTTGGGCTTAATCAAAATTCCTCAGATTGACACACAAGTCTCACAGTTTTGTTTTACACTGCAATGGGTTCCCAAAACGAAAAGGGAACGCACTATTTTGAGAAAAGGAGGTGGAGGCTACGAACCAAGCCGCATTCCTGCAAATGCTCAATGTTGACGATCTGTGCACCCATATGGGGAAGATCGACAAATTGGTGGGGATGACGGTGGAGGCGACCGGCCCCACCAGCAGTGTTGGCGATGTATGCCGCATCGGCCTCTCGGATGGGCGCGAAGTCCTGGCGGAGGTTGTTGGGTTTAAAGAGAGCAAGGTACTGCTGATGCCCTATGAGGACACCGAGGGCATTGGGTACGGTTCCACCGTAATCAACACCGGGCGCAAGCTCGAAATCAAAATTTGTGACGAGATGATCGGACGCACCATCGACGCTCTTGGCCGTCCGATGGACGGGAAAGGCCCCCTGCCCGACACGGGTATCCCCTACAGCGTGGTGGGCGAGGCCGCAAACCCCATGGATCGCCCCCGCATCAACAGCCCTATCGAGATGGGCGTCAAGGCCATCGACGGGTTTTTGACCATTGGAAAAGGGCAGAGGATGGGCATTTTCGCCGGTTCCGGCGTGGGGAAATCGACCCTGATGGGCATGCTGGCGCGCAACGTCAAGGCCGATGTCAACGTCATCGCCCTTGTGGGAGAACGTGGACGTGAGGTGGTGGAGTTCCTCGAGCGCGACCTCGGCGAAGAGGGTGCCGCACGCAGCGTGGTGGTTGTGGCCACCTCGGACCAGCCGGCCATGATCCGCAACAAATGCGCGATGAGCGCCACGGCCGTAGCGGAGTACTTCCGCGATCAGGGCAAAGACGTACTGCTCATGATGGACTCGCTGACCCGCTACTGTATGGCCCAGCGCGACATCGGGCTGGCCGTTGGGGAGGCCCCCGTGGCACGTGGATATACCCCTTCGATCTATTCCACCCTGCCGAAACTGCTAGAGCGCAGCGGCAATTTTGAAAAGGGTTCAATCACCGGTATTTACACGGTTCTCGTGGAAGGCGACGACATGAACGAACCGATTTCCGATACCGTGCGAAGCATCATAGACGGGCACATCATGCTCTCGCGCAAGGTGGCCCATAAAAACCACTACCCCGCCATTGACGTTCTCTCCAGCATCAGCCGTGTGATGAACGACATCGTGGAACCCGAACAAAAGGCCGCCGCGGGCCGGCTGCGCAACCTGCTGGCCACCTACCAGGCCAACGAAGACCTGATCGCCATCGGCGCATACAAAAGCGGAACCAACCCTGAGCTCGACGACGCCATCGCACACATCCACAGCATCAATACCCTGCTGCAACAGCAGGTGGAAGAAAAATACACCTATGAACAGACCAAGCAGCTCATGCTGGAAACAGCCAAATAACCAGGGGTGGCTATGAGAAGATTTGCATTTACCCTTGAAAAGATGCTCAACTACAAAAGCAGCCTGTATGAGAGAGAACGCAACGAACTGGGACGGCTGCGGCGTGAACGCGTGGAACTGGAACAGAAACTCGAAGCGGTGCAGCAGCAGCTGCACGAAAAAGAAGTGGAGTTCCAGCAAAAGGCGGCCCATGGGGTTCGCATGGAAGAGGTGCAGCGTATCGCCTACTTTCGGGAAAACTCCGAAAAACTCGTGATCGCGCTCAAAGAGCAGATCGCCGCCAAAGAGATCGAAATCGAAAAGCAGCTGGCCATTGTCATCCAACTGGACAAAGACGTCAAGGGTCTGGAAAAGCTGAAAGAAAAACAGTGGGAAGAGTACGTGGCCGAATCCAACCGGGAAGAAAAGGAACGAATTTTGGAACTGGTCAGTTTCAAATACCTGGAAACCAAGAACGAAGAGGCACTGGAGGAACTGGCCGAACGGCAGGCGGAACAAGCCGCCTCACTCTAGGGTATACAACTCCGCATCGACGGATTTTGTATAAAGGTTCAGAGCACATGAAACCATTAAAAAGGAGGTGACAAAAAATGGACACAGCAATCCAAAGCGCAACCGCAGCCGTACAAACGGCCCAGGGGCTGCAGGGTTCGGCACAGGAGTCCTCATCGGGCATCAGTTTTGCCGAAATACTGTACAATCTCAATGGAATGAACCCCTCGGCAAACGGACAAAGTGGCGAAAGCGGTATGGGTTGGCGCGAAATGCAGGCCTATACACAGGGATATCAAAATCTCGGTGTGCTCACCCAGTCAGACCCCACCTTTTTCTCCCTGGATGATTTGGTCTCCAAAATCATGAAAATGATGATGGACGAGGCGACTTCCGGAGTATCGGATGAAGAGGGCGGCGAGACGGCCGAAGAGATGCTGCTGCTGATTGAGCAACTGCAAAAGCAGCTGCAACAGATGCAGACGGAAGATGGACAGACCGCCATGGGACAGCAGCTTCTGGTGCTGATGGCACAGATTTCCGGGCAGCAACTTACGCCTACTCAAAACGCGGACGGCACACTCAGCCTCACCCTTCCCCAGAGCCAAAACATTCTACAAATGCTGATGACGGCACAGCCCGAAGACATTCTGCAAATGCTGAAAGGCACCCCTGAGGGACAGGCAAAGCTGGAGGCGTTTACCCAGCACCTGCAAACCATGCAGGCGATGGCGGGCAAAACGCAGGGCAATACGACACCGCAAGCGGCCGCCGGCCAGACGATGCAAGCCGAACTTCCGGTGGTGGAGGTACAGAGTCAGCCCGTGCTCAAAGCACAAGACCCGCAGACCTTGTTCCAAAACGCCGTACAAACCGCAAAGCAGCAACTTGAGAGCGGCGAAAAGCCGGCCGGAGAGCAAAAACCCCTTACCGACATCGAAAGTTTGCAGCAGCAGGCCAACAACAACACGGCGGTTCGCGGCACGGTCATCACAACCGGTACAGCGGGCCCCAGCGGAACCACACAGGTGCAGGTTCCCTTCGTAACCCAAATGCAACAGGGGATCCAAACCGGGCTGCAGAGCGGCCAACAGGAGTTCAGTATCAAGCTGATGCCCGAGGGACTTGGAGAAGTGACCGTAAGGTTGACGCCCTCCGACGAAGGCATGATCATGACACTGGTGACCCACCGTGCGGACACGCAAAAGATGCTCGCGGCCGAGATTGACCAACTGCGCGACAGTTTGCGCCCCATGAAGATCGAAGTGCAGGAGATCATGACCAGCCGCCAGGAGGCCCTTCTGAACGGCCAGCAGAATTTCTTCTTTGGGCAAAACCGCCAAAACTGGCAGGAGATGCACGGCGCCGCTTACTACGGCGACGAACCTCTGGGAGAAGAGGCCGAAGAAGAACCACAGCCCGAGCCGGTACTCACGGCCAATGCGCTGGACACCTACATCTGATCCAAGGCACAGTTTCACGACAAAAGATCAAATTTATCACATTTCCCTCAAATGACGAGGGTACAATGAATCGTCAAGAAAAACGGTAAGAAAGGAGGAGACAAAATGAGTGATCCTGTACGCCAACTCAGCGACGGCTCAACACAGGTGGGCGGCATCACCGTCAACACACCTTATGAGAACAACAAAGACGCCGGCGTCAAGGTAGAGGATTTTCTGCAGCTCATGATCGCGCAGCTGACGAACCAGGATTTTATGAACCCTGTGGACGACACCCAGTATGTCACCCAGCTCGCTCAGTTTGCCACGATGCAGTCCATGCAGGAACTTTCCCACTACTCTCAGACGAACTATGTCTCAAGTCTGGTTGGAAAAACAGTGACGGCCGCTTCCTACGGCATCGGTGGTACGGTGAACAAAGAGACCGGCATCGTCACCAAAGTCAATTTCTCGGGCGACGAATTCACCATCTCGGTGAACGGAAAAGAGTTCCAGCTCAGCCAGATCATGACTGTAAACGACACGAACTCCGCCGCTTCCAAGAACGTGCTGGAAGAAGCCAACAAAATTGCTCTGATCAACATGGAGACAACCAACAACAGCTTCAAATTCCGCTGGGACGCGCCCACCACAGACGAAGCCGAAAAAGAGGGCCTGCGTTACGATGTGTACTACACCACCGACCCGAGCCTCGATTTCAGCGACCTCAACGGCGTGAAAAAAGGCAAAGCCGCGGCCACCGGCCTGATGGAGCCGAACTACGAACTGACGGACCTGGCACCCGGTACCACCTACTATGTCAACGTGGTTGTACGCAACGGCAACGGGGACGAGGCCATCTACCAGAAAGCCACCGTCGTTACAAAAGAATAGCCAAGCCTGACTAAGGAGGTTCAGCATGGACCAGATCAACCGGCTGACCCGACCGATTGTCACCGGCACTCCGGCCGTCGCGCCCCAGGCAGGCACCCCGGCCACACAAAGTCCCCAGGAGGGCGCCAATTCCTTCCTAAACGTGCTGCAAAGGCAATTGGAAGAGGGCAGCAACATCGCTTTCTCCAAGCACGCTGTCTCCAGAGTGCACGAACGACAGATTGATGTATCCTCCCAAAACCTGGAACGGCTTGACGAGGGTATGAAACTGGCCCAGGAAAAAGGGCTGCGGGAAGCACTCATCCTCATCGATGAAAACGCTTACATCGTGAACGCCGCAAACGGAAAGGTGATCACCGTAGACGGCGAGGCAAACAAAGGCAGTGTATTCACCAACATCGATGGTACCGTTATCATATAGAAAGCTGGCCCTAATGCAGGAAGCTTTCGGAACCCCAACTGACTGAAGGGTTCCCTTTCCAAAAACGGTATCAAACCTCTCACAACGAAACATCTTTTTCCCCGCATTGCGCGTGCAATGTGCAGTTCAAAACGGGTGTTTCACGAAAATATCTACATGACAAAAGGAGATTTGATATGGTACGTTCTATGTATTCGGGCGTTTCGGGCCTTCGCACCCACCAAACCCGTATGGACACAATCGGCAACAACATCGCCAACGTCAACACCTACGGCTTTAAATCGGCCCGCACCACCTTCCGCGACATCTACTACCAGAACCTGAAATCGGCCAGCGCGCCGACGGCCGCCCAGGGCGGCACCAACCCCACCCAGGTGGGTTACGGCTCCCAGGTGGGCGGTATAGACCTCATGATGAGCCGTTCGACCTTCTCGATGACCGACCAAACCATGGACCTTGCGATTGACGGCGACGGCTTTTTCCAGGTGCAGGACGCCGCGGGCAACACCTTTTACACCCGCGCCGGCATGCTGAACTTCGATGCCGCCGGAAACCTTGTGGACATGCAGGGCAACTACGTTCTGGGCATCAACGGCGACCCGACCGGCCGCGCCCCCGGCAGCGAGCGCATCCAGATCAACCTGCCGGCCGTCAACCCCAAAGCCGGTGAGGTAATCCAGACCATCAACGGCCAGGAGTACACAATCCAGGCCTCGAACAACACCAAAGACAGCAACGTCTCCATCAACTTTACCACCGACTCCTCTTTGCCCGACAACACGATGGAGGCCACGGTCTCCACCACGGGTATTATCATTAAAATGCACCCCGATACCGTGTATTCCGACTGGGGCACCTTCAACGCCGCGATGAACGACGCGATCGTGCGCGCCAACAACAACCGCGAGCATCCGGGTGGCACTTTCACCATCAGCTACACCGGTTCGGGCACCGACCCGCTCGCCGGCGGCCTCAAGGCCAGCGACATCTGCGGCACGAACTACGGCACCAAGTACGGAAGTGCAAAATTTACTTCAGGCAACGCGGCCACTGTGGCCGGGGGCGTCCGTCCCACCGGTTCCGTCGGTTCCACCTTTGGTCAGCATTGGGCCGGTGGCGTCACCGAGGCGGATATGGGAAACCTCGGCGTTGCATTCGCAGCCGGCCCGCCGGATAAATTCACC
The DNA here is from genome assembly GCA_030266325.1 of Ruminococcaceae bacterium OttesenSCG-928-I18. Taxonomy (GTDB): domain Bacteria; phylum Bacillota; class Clostridia; order Oscillospirales; family Ruminococcaceae; genus JAAYCI01. The sequence continues at coordinate 54,711 of JAJDHT010000003.1, read as the reverse complement.
TTCACCATGACCATCGCCGGCCAAACCTATGAGGGTGTTGTGGATGCCAATGCCGGCAGCACTGGCAGCTTCCAGATGAAAAACATCACCACCAATGACTCCGGGGATTACTTCATCATGCAGCGCCCCGACTTCGAAACTCTGAAAACCAATCTGGACACTTTGAGCGGTGGTACCTATCCCTACAACATCCCGGCCGACACGGGCCTTGGCACCGGCGCGGGCCAGCCTCCGAGGGTCTCCGCTTCCGAGGCCAGCCGCGAGATGGGCCTGTCCGGCACGGCTTTCGCCCTCAGGGGCGGCACCGAGGGCGGCCCGCAGGGCCTGGCCGACATGACCGGCATCGCCATCGCACCGAACGGCATCATCATCGGCCTGGACAGCCAGGGCACCGAAGTGACCATCGGCCGGATCGACCTTGCCACCTTCGCCAACCAGAGTGGTTTGACCCAGAGTGGCACCTCGAACTACATGGAGAGCCAGAACTCCGGCCGCCCGGTACTCAGCCAGCCTGGTGAAGGCGGCGCGGGCAAACTGGTAGGCGGCACGCTTGAGCTCTCGAACGTCGACCTTTCCCGTGAGTTTTCCGACATGATCACCACCCAGCGCGGTTACCAGGCCAACAGCCGCATCATCACCGTGTCGGATACAATGCTGGAGGAACTCATCAACCTGAAACGTTAAAAACAACGCAAAAACATTATAAATCCCATGGCGGTAAGCAAGGCTTACTGCCACGGGCAAGGCGGACGAGCATGCTCGCCCGCCTTGCCCGTGGCAGAAACCCAGTTCTCATTGGTGCGGAATTTCTAAGGGAGGAACTGCCTGTATGATCACATTGACCCGGCTAAATGACACCGAGTTTGTGCTCAATTGCGACCTGATCGAAACCGTTCAGGAGAATCCCGATACAACCATCCGCCTCACTACAGGAAACATTTACATCGTAAAAGAAAGTGTGGATGAAGTGGTGGATGCGACCATCCGGTATAAACAAAATCTGTTTACCGGTTTGTTAAGGAGGGATGACACTTGAACGAAGATGGCGGAAAGAAAAAGAAAAAAGGCGGCAAAACTTCTTTTGATATTCTGACGGTGATCGGTTTGATTGCCGGTCTGGGCCTGATTGTATTCGGCATTGTTTTTAATGCCCCACCCAAAGAGCCACAGATGAACGACCGGATGACCGACGAAGAATTTGCCGCCGCGGAAGTGAAATACGAAGAAGATCTTGCCAAGTTTGAGCAAGAGGGGGGACCCATTCGTCCGTGGATCATCACAGACAGTTTCATCGACGTCCCCTCGATTGCCATTGTTATTGGCGGCACCTTTGGCGCTTTGATGATCGCCTATCCTCTCTCCATCGTAAGCAAGGTGCCGAAGCTGCTTAAAATTGCTTTCTTGCCCAACAAGTACGACCCACAAGACTATATAGAACAAATCGTGGATTTCGCGAAAGAGGCCCGTGTCAAAGGTTTGCTCTCCCTGGAGGACAAACTGAATGAGGCGCAGGACCCTTTCTTGAAGTCCAGTTTAATGCTTGTAGTAGACTCGGTCGAACCCGAAAAGGTACACAACCTGCTGCAGGCGGAACTTGGAAAACTGGACGAGCGGCACGGCCAAGGACGGGGCTTTTTTGAAAATGGCGGCGCTTACGCACCCGGCTTCGGCATGATTGGTACGCTGATCGGTCTCATCAAGATGCTCGGCGACATGGATGACCCTTCCTCCATCGGCCCCGCCATGGCGGTGGCCCTGTTGACCACGATGTACGGCTCGATGCTGGCAAACCTTGTGTTCAGCCCTATAGCGAACAAGCTTTCCCTTAGGCACGATGAGGAATATCTCTGCCGAGAGTTGATCTGCGAAGGGGTAGAGGCCATCCAGGCGGGTGAAAACCCCAAGTTCATCGAGGAAAAGCTGAATATGCTGATTCTGCAGAAGAAGAAAAAAGGCAAAAAGGGCAAGGGCGGCGACTCCGAAGCCGAATAACACCACCCTTTCTCAAATCGCCCATCTGGCAGGAAAGGATGGTGAACTACACTGGCTAAGAAGAAAAGAGAAGGCAAGAAGTACAATTACATGGACACCTATGGTGACCTTGTTACCCTGCTTCTCTGCTTCTTCGTTTTGCTGTTCGCCATGTCTACGGTGGAAGAGGTTCGATACAACGCTTTTGTAGAGGCGCTCTCTGCCCGCTTTAGCACTCAGCCCACCAACCTCTCCTTTATCGAGGAAGACATCTCCGTCCCCTCCGGAACCGACTATGACGACGCCCCTCCCACCGGGGAAATGGCACAGGTGGATGAAACCCTTCCCGAGGACCTCTCGCAGCTGGAACAGGCGATCGAACAATACATTGAAGAAAACCAGATGCAGGGGGAAGTCAGTGTGGAGCGTAGCGAAAGCGGCGCGGTTTTCATACGCCTTTCCAACAACCTGCTTTTTGACGGAGACTCCGCGACCTTGCGCCCTGAGACAACCGATTTTCTGAATTTCCTCTCCGGCGCCTTTAACGCGGTAGAAAGAGAAATATTACAGGTGAAGTTCAACGGGCACACGGCATCCATTGCCGGTAGTTCGGTGAATGACTGGTTGCTTTCGGCCGAACGTGCGGGTTCGGTGGCAAGTTTCATCGCCAACGATGGCCAGTTCAACCGTTTCAAGGTACAGCCCATCGGTTATGGCCGCAACTATCCCATAGCAGACAACGGCACCACGGAAGGGCGCGCCAGCAACCGCAGGGTGGATATCATCGTTCTTGGCAATGATGCCAACCTTATGGAAATGACGCTGATGGATGCCATGCGCGTCTACTTCCCAAGCGACCCGACGGATTTCTTCGAGGGCAACCCGGCAGATTTGCCCGACAACATGATTGACAACATCGATCCCACCATGCCTGGGGCAGGGCTTACGGAGGAAGAGGTCAACGACATACTCAACAACGGCACTGTACCAGACGCATGACGACCTGTAGGAAAAAGCTCATTTCCAAAAAATACGGGACATAAAGGGGGTGGAAGACAGTGGCCGAAGTACTGAACCAAAGCCAGATTGACGCTTTGCTCAACAGCATCAGCTCCGGAGAAACGGTGGAAAAAGCGGAGGAGTCTGAGGCCGACCGGGTCAAGGATTATGATTTCTATTCGCCGAAAAAATTCACCAAAGAGCAGCTTCGCACCATTGACAGCCTGCATGAGAATATTGGCCGTTTGCTCTCTTCCTACCTTTCGGGTATCCTGCGCGTCTTCTGCGAGGCCGAAGTAATCCAGGTAGAAGAGCAGCGTTATTATGAATACAACAACGCGCTGCCCGACACCGCCCTTATCGGTTTAATCGACCTGAAACCCAATAACATTAACCTTCCCGACTCCACATTGATGTTGGACATGTCAAACAACCTCTCCTATTTCCTGATAGACCGCCTGTTGGGAGGGCCGGGCTCCGGCGCCGTGCTCAACCGGGATTTTACGGACATAGAATTGGCCATCATGGATGACATCTACCTGCGCGTGACGGATTTTGTCATCGAGTCTTGGAAGGACCACCTGGATGTAGAGGGCGAGTTGTCCAGTCTGGAAACCAATCCCCGCCTGATTCAGGTCTACGCCCCCGAGGATATCGTCGTCATCTGTGTTCTCAATGTGAAATTGAGGGATACGGAAGGCACCCTTTCTGTATGTATCCCCGCCATGGGGCTGGAAAACTACCTCAGCGAGTTCACCTCGAAATACGCGAGGATTTCCCACAAGATTACAAACGAGCGTCTTGAATCTATGCGGCGCGCGATGATCAAGGACTCGCTCTCGGATACAGATCTCACTTTAACGGCCATCTTTGATGAGACTACGATGGAGATTCGCGAAGCACTGCGCCTTCGCCCCAACGACATCATCCCACTTACAAAGCCTTTGGATGGAATCGTCAAGGTGGCCGTGGATAACACCCCTTGGTTCACTGCACAGCTAGGCTCTAGCCGCAACTGGAAAGCGATCAAGATACTGGAGATCGTCCAGGGGGATACCAAGGACAATACCACTGCTTTTCAAGCACAGGAAATGGACATGAACCTGCCTTCCGTAGTGAAGGCCGTGCCCGAAGATGAATCTTCGGACATGAACGAGCCTGCTGCCGTAAACGCAGAGCCCTTTATGGAGACGGATCCCTCACCTCCCACCGGCTCCCCCGAGATGACAGGGGTGGTTGCGGGAGAAGTTCCTGTAGGAGATTCCGTTAGTTAAGGAAAATATGTTATACTAGTAATGTTATAGCGTGGTTACGACCGTCACTTTTGCCATTAGGAGGATACCATGGGGACAAATCCGGCAGATGGTGCGGAGGAGATGATCCTCTCGCCGCTCGAAATGGATGCCATCGGGGAAGTAATGAATATCAGCATGGGGTCTGCCGCCACGGCGGTTTCCCAGATGCTTGACAAGCAGGTTGAAATTACCACCCCCACTGTGAATACCCAGAAATTGTCTGATGTCACCTATGAACAATTCGAGCCTGCTCTGCTCGTTAAAATTGTTTATACCGTTGGCTTGGACGGTTCGAATGTCATGGTGTTCCGCCAGCATGATATGCAGATGATCCTAAACACCCTGATGGGTATTCCCGACCCGCCCAGCGACGATTTTGTCTTTGACGAACTGTCTATTTCAGCCGCCTGTGAAGTGATGAACCAGATGATGGGTTCCTCATCTACAGCGCTGGCGGATTTTCTGAACAAGAGAATCGACATATCGACCCCGACAGCCAGTGTCATGGAGGACAGCACCTTTGCGGAGGCCATTGACCTTGCCCCTGACGCTGATGTCGTTGCGATTACCTTCCGGCTCACCATTAAGGACATGCTGGATTCGGAGTTCATCAGTGTCATGACGGTGGACCTTGTCAAGGAGATCATCACTCCTTTTATAGGACAAGATGGCGATGTGCAGCAACCCGAGGTAGAAGCCGCCACCCCGTCTGAACCGGCGGCGGCACCGGCCGAACCTGCCCCCGCGGCCCCCTCTGACCTGGCGGCCGCTGCGGCACCGCCGCCTCCCCCGCCGTCCGAGCCTGCGGCAGCCCAAGCGCCGCCCGCCACGGCTGCGGCACCGCCACCTCCCCCGCCGGCACAGCCCGCCGCACCGGCGGCGCAAGACCCGGCCGCGGCCGCACAGCCCTATGCCTACCCGGCTGCGCCGCCACCCGCTGCCGCATACCCCCCACAGGCGTACGCCTACCCGCAAGCTTATGCCGCGCCGGCTCCACCACAGGTGGACGTGCGCAGTGTCGAATTCCCGGATTTCCCCCAAGGCGCTTATGCCGATGGTACTCCTGTTATGGGTAATAACCTTGATCTCATTATGAATGTGCCCCTGAATGTCTCGATAGAGATTGGCACAACGAAGAAAAAAATCCGTGATATCATGAACTTCACTTCCGGAACTGTGGTAGAACTGGATAAGCAGGCCGGTGCCCCGATCGACATTGTTGTCAACGGACAGCTCATTGCCCATGGGGACGTCGTAGTCATCGATGACAATTTCGGGGTACGTATCACCGAAATCATCGGTACCAAGGAACTGATCAACTCCCTGAGTGAACAGCCAAAACAGGGAGGATAAATATCACAAAGTTAAAAATCACCTAGCATGGTCACCAATTTGAAATGGAAAGGGATATCATAGTTATGGAAAACAAAAAGATTTTGATTGTAGACGACGCCGCGTTCATGCGTATGATGATCAAAAACAGTCTGACCGGCCAGGGATTCAGCAACCTGCTCGAGGCCGCCGACGGCAAAATTGCGCTCGATACCTATCTTGCAGAGAAACCAGACCTCGTCATAATGGACATCACCATGCCTAATATGGACGGTTTGGAAGCCTTGCAGGCCATTAAGTCTGCCGACCCCAATGCAAAAATCGTCATGTGCTCGGCCATGGGGCAGGAGTCGATGGTGGTGGACGCGATTCGCTATGGTGCACTGGACTTCATCGTGAAACCCTTTAAGCCGGACCGCATCTTGCAAACTGTCGAAAAAATCCTCGGTTAATAGAGTATGTACCCGTGGTCGTCTGCACAGGCGCACCACCGGTTTGTTATGCATATCCACAAGCAGGGGGGCTAATGCCTTTTGGGTTTTGGAGAGATCATCTTAAGGATTCTTGGTGCGATTGTAGCCCTTGCTGTGGTGCTGTTTCTTGCCTGGTTCACCCTGCGTTGGCTCAACAAGCGCGTGCCCGGTATGCCGGGTGGCGGCGGCCGGCTGATCAATATCTTAGACCGGGTGAGCTTTGGGAAAAACAGCAGCCTATTGCTCGTACGGGTGCAAAACAAGGTGTTCCTTGTGGCCATGAGTGAACATGCCATTCAAGCAGTTCATGAGTTTGACGACCCCGACGAAGAGATGAAATTGCCCGAGCAAGGCGAAGCCCTCCCTTTTTCCGACGCGTTGAAACAAGCGGTATCCAAACTGAAAAAACCGAGCGATGACGGACCGGGAGGAACTTTATGAACAAATCCCTCCCAGGTGGGCAGAAGCAACAGGTCAAGAAGTTATTGCGCGTCTTCCTTCTCTCTGGGCTTCTCTGCCTCGTGCTTGTCAGTTTTTTGGGCATAACGGCACAGGCCGCCGGCGTCACCATTGACGTGGACGCCAGCGATACCGAGGGAAACCTTGGCGCCCTCGAAGTCATTGTCATCTTCGCCTTTTTGGCGCTGTTGCCCTCTGTGGTACTGATGATGACAAGCTTCACACGCATCGTCATCGTACTGAGTTTTCTGCGCAATGCCATGGGCACGGCCCAGTCGCCGCCCAACATGATCCTGATTGGGCTGGCGGTTTTCCTCACATTGTTCATCATGCAGCCCACCATCGACGAGATGAATGAGGTGGCGTATCAGCCCTATAAAGAGGGGGAACTGACGAGCACCGAAGCGCTGCAGGCCGCGGCCGAACCCATTAAAAAGTTCATGTTGACGCAAACCACACAGGAATCACTTGACATGTTCCTGGATCTTGGCGACATAGAACCCCCGGAAATTGAAGACCCGAGTGACCCCGTAGAGCTTGCGGAGCTTCCACTCACGGTCATCACACCGGCTTTTTTAACAAGTGAGCTCTCCCGGGCGTTCATGATGGGCTTTTTGATTTTTTTGCCTTTCTTGATTATCGACCTGGTTGTTGGCAGCATTTTGATGAGCATGGGTATGGTTATGCTGCCCCCCGCCATGATCTCCCTGCCCTTCAAGTTGCTTTTGTTTGTCATGGTGGACGGATGGAGTTTGATGATGGGAACACTTGTCAATTCGTTCGGCACATGATCACAGCGGAAAGGGGTTCAGTTTTTTGTTAAGCAGCGGTCAAGTTCTCGATGTCATGCGGCAAATGCTCATTGTATGTATTCAAATTGCCGGCCCCATTCTCATAGGCAGCATCATCATCGGCCTGATCATCGCCGTATTCCAGGCCGCCACCCAAATTCATGAACAAACCCTTACCTTTGTTCCGAAGTTGCTTGTCATCGCTTTGATGCTGCTGATTATGGGCTCTTGGATCTACTCGACGATCAGCAATTTCACCTTTGAAGTGTTTGACCTGATGACGGCTTTCTGATGCCGCGGACATGGAACGGAGCGTTGCATGAGCATTGAGATCAATTTTTCGGGCTTGCTGGTCTATTTGCTCGTTTTCGCCCGTATTGCCGGCATGATCTTGCTCAACCCGCTCTTTGCCCGCAACAACATACCTCAAATGGCCCGTATGGGGCTTGTGATTGGTCTCACCCTGCTGATTGCCCCCATGCAACCAATGGATGCTGTCCTTGCCATGGGGGATTTGGAATATGCGTTCTCGTTGCTGCGGGAGTTGTTCGTGGGTGCCATTTACGGCTACGTCTTTATCATTTTCTATTACCTTCTTTTTTATGCGGGCGATATCATGGACACCGATATCGGCCTGGCCATGGCCAAAAGTTTCGACCCCGCCACACAGATCCAAGTTTCTTTTTCAGGCCAGCTTGTCACGATGTTCTTCGTGATGTACCTCTTTGCCTCGGGCACCCACCTGGCTCTGATTCGCATGTACGCCGATTCCTTTTCCTACATCCCTCTGGGGGCCTCCACGCTCTCCCTCAGCATCTCGGCGTTCATCATGGAGCTTTTCGTCTCTGTGTTTATGCTGGCGATCCGCCTTGTTGCCCCTCTGATGGTGGCCGAGTTTATCCTGCAGGCCTCAATGGGCATTCTGATGAAGTTTATCCCGCAGATCACCGTATTTGTTATCAACTTCCAGTTGCGCATTTTGCTTGGTGTTCTGCTGTTATTTTTATTGGCCCCCTACATCGGCCAGTTTATCGACAATTACCTCACCGTGATGATGGACAACTTACTTGGCACCACCGAAGTGATGTCCGGCGGTATGGACACAACCTGATCTGTCTGATTACTCACCCACTGCCCAAAAGGGGGGAACATCTTGCCGGGCGATGAGAAAACCGAGCAAGCGACACCGAAGAGAAAAAACGACGAACGCAAAAAGGGTAATGTTTTTAAAAGCCAGGAAATCGTGACACTGGCAAGCCTCCTCGCTGTGTTTTACACCTTACAGTTTGTAGGCAACATCATCCTGACGGCGCTTATGGGCAGTGTGGATCGCTTTTGGAACCAGGCAAGCGTCGTGCAGGTTCTGGCACTGGGCGATGTGCGCAAAATTTTCATCCAGTGCGCAGGGGTCTATGCCGTGGCCGCTGTTCCCTGCCTGATTGTGGCCGGTTTGGCCGTCATTGCCGTCACCCTGGCACAAACCCGCATGAACTTCTCCACCGATGCTTTGAAGCCAAAATTCAGCCGGATGTCCCCAAAGCAGGGGCTCAAAAAGATTTTCAGCATGCGTGGTGTCGTCGAGCTGCTGAAATCCATCCTCAAAATCACGATCCTCGGGTATGTCATCTACTCCAAGTACCTCGAGCGGGTTGGGGAGCTTCCCCGCCTTATGGAGATGGACTTTATCAATGTCCTCTACTATGGCGCCGATTTCCTCATGGACGTTGTAACCACCGTGGCGATCATCTTTGCTTTTCTGGCCGCAGGCGATTTCCTGTTCCAGCGGTGGCAGTATGAAAAAGACATGAGAATGTCTAAGCAAGAGGTGAAGGAAGAGTACAAACAGACCGAAGGTGACCCGCAGATCAAGGGCAAAATCAAGCAGAAACAGCGTGAAATGAGCCAGGCGCGTATGATGCAGAGCGTGCCCGAAGCGGACGTTGTCATCCGAAACCCCACCCACTATGCGGTGGCCATCAAATACGCCGCCGGCATCGACAACGCCCCCATTGTGCTCGCCAAGGGGGCCGACCTCATGGCCCTGCGCATCATCAAACTCGCCGAAGAGAGCAACATCATGCTGGTGGAAAACAAACCGCTGGCGCGCAGCCTGTACGACAATGCCCCTCTTGATACCGAAATCCCCGCGGAGTTTTACGGGGCCGTGGCCGAGGTGCTGGCCTTTGTCTACAGTGTGAAAGATAAAAAGCTCAACATCGACCCCTCCTCTTACCGGCCGGAGGAACCCGTGGAACCGCCCGGCGGCGGGGAGGGTAAAAACCATACGGATGTTCCGCCATCATAAATATGTTTTCAGGAACATTCCGTTCGACCATCCACAGCAAACCATTGAGGAGTAGGAGAGCGTGAAGAGATTCAATCCTATGACGAATGCCGTAGCGATTATTGTCGTTGCGGTGGTTCTCCTTCTCATTATTCCCCTGCCCGCGGGTGTGCTCGACCTCTTTTTTATCCTGAACCTTGCCATCAGTTTTATCATCCTGCTCATCACCATGTACATCAAGGAGCCGCTGGAGTTTTCCATCTTCCCCTCCATCCTCCTTGTCACCACGGTGTTCCGCCTTTCGCTGAACGTCGCGGCCACCAAGCGCATCCTGTTCTACAACGGTGACGCCGGGCAGGTCATCCGTGCGTTTGGCAGCTTTATCATCCAAAACAACTATATCGTCGGTATTGTCATCTTCCTCATTTTGGTGCTGGCTCAGTTCATGGTCATCACCAAGGGCTCCGAGCGCGTGGCTGAGGTAAGCGCCCGCTTCACCCTGGACGCCATGCCCGGCAAGCAGATGGCCATCGACGCCGACCTGAACTCGGGCCTGATTGACGAAGAAGAAGCGCGGGCGCGCCGCCAAAAAGTACAGAGCGAGGCGGACTTCTTCGGTTCGATGGACGGCGCAACGAAGTTTGTTAAGGGCGACTCGATCATCTCTATCGTCATCGTACTCATCAACTTCGTGGGCGGCATCGCCATGGGTTTTGTCAACGGCTTGGGCGATTTTAACGCCATCATGGATATCTTCGCCACCGCCACCATCGGCAATGGCCTGATGAGCCAGATCCCCTCCCTGCTCATCTCGGTGGCTACCGGCATGGTGGTTACCCGCAGCGGCAACGACGACAGCCTGAACAAAGCGATTGCCCAGCAGTTTATCGGCCAGCCCATCGCCCTGATCATCACCGGCTTTATCATGCTGCTGCTCATCTTTGTCAACTTCCCGCCCGTTCAAGTTGTCATCACCAGTGCTTTGCTCATCGCCTTTGGTTTCCTTCTGCTGAGGCGTTCGAGGCAGGCGGCCCCCGTGCTGGCCGACGGGCAGCTTCCCGAAGAGGAGATGCCCATGGAAGAGGTGACAAGTGAGGCCTCTTACTATCGTAACATCGACAATGTCTATTCTCTTCTCAATGTGGAACAGATCGAAATGGAGTTCGGTTATTCGCTGCTCCCACTGGTAGATGAAGCCAGCGGCGGCAGTTTTGTGGATCGTGTGGTCATGTTCCGAAAGCAGTTTGCCCAGGAGATGGGTATGGTTGTCCCCTCGGTCCGCCTCAAAGACTCCGGCCAGCTCAACCCGAACCAGTATACCATTCGCTTTAAGGGCGAGCAGGTGGCCATGGGCGACGTTCTGATCGACCACTATCTTGCGCTTGCCCCCGGGGACAGCGCCGAACCCGTAGACGGCATCGACGCGATTGAGCCGGCTTTCGGCATTCCCGCCAAATGGATCAGTGAGGACAAAAAACCCAAAGCGGAACTGGCCGGATATACCCTTGTCGACCCCACCAGCGTGATCATCACCCACCTTGCCGAGATCATCCGTCAGCATGCCCACGAGCTTCTCACGCGGCAAGAGGTGGGCAACATGCTCGAAAACCTCAAGAAAACCAACCCCACCATTGTCGAAGACACCATTCCCGGCATGCTCGCCATTGGCGATCTGCAAAAAGTCCTCTCGAATCTTCTGCGGGAAGGCATCCCCGTTCGGGATCTTGAGAGCATTCTGGAAACACTGGGTGACTATGCCTCCGCCGTCAAAGACACGGACATGCTGACAGAGTATGTGCGCCAGGCGCTGCGGCGCACGATTTCGCACCGCTTTGCCGACGCGGGCCAGCTCAAGGTGATCACCCTGGACGCCGAGGTGGAAAACCTGATCATGAATGCCGTCAAGAAAATGGACGGCGGCAGCTACCTCGCGCTGGAGCCCGACGTGATCCAGTCCATCGTCACGGCCTCGAACGAGCAGTTTGAACGGGTCCGTGACCTTGTCCAGAACCTCATCGTGCTCACCAGCCCCATCGTGCGCATCTATTTCAAAAAACTCATCGATCAATTTTATCCTCGTGTCGTCGTTCTCAGCTTCAACGAGATCGACACGGATATTCAGATACAGGCCCTTGGCAATATCGCCATCGGCCAGGCCAATGTGGCCGTTTAATTCGGTCTTTCCTCATACCTTTATCACTTTTTCAGCGTATAATTGGTGGAACACAGGGTTTCATTCCCCACTTGTGGGGTCTAATACCCCGCTCATTGGGGCGGACTTGTCGGTCCGTGGCGCCGATCCCCCGTGACCCAACTGCGGGGAACACGCTTCATTCCACCAATCGGTGAGATCAACTAGAAAAGGGGGCTGCCAGTGGCTGAGCCCGACGTAAAATTCAAACTGGAAAACCCCGCTGACGTATTGGCCGAATACCAAAAAACGGGCGACTTTGAGTTGCGGAACCAGCTGGTTATGCATTACAGTTACATCGCCAAAAGCGTGGCCGTGCAGATGCGTGGCATCACCTCCGGGTACGCGCAGGTAGAGGACGTCGTCAACGAAGGGGTCCTCACTTTGATGGATTGCCTCGACAAATACACCCCGGATAAGGGCATGAAATTTGAAAACTATGCCTATATGCGTATCCGGAATGCAAATATCGATTTCGTGAGGAAACAGGACTGGGTTCCCCGGCGTGTGCGCCGCACCGCGAGGGAGGTCAGCGAAGCGTACAACGCCCTCTCCACAGAACTGATGCGTGAACCCTCCACCAAGGAGCTGGCGGACTACATGGGCCTCAGCGAGGATGCGGTCAACAAACATTTTTCCGAGATGAATGCCGGCGCCGTCATGAGTTTTGAAGACCTGCTGCAGAACGCTTTGCCGGGTTCCTCCGAACCGCCGGGGCTTGTGAGCCCCGATGAGGAAAGCTTGCCCGAAAAGGGTTTGATGCAGCAGGAAATGCGAGAACAGCTCAAAGAGTCGATCGAGGCCCTGACGGAGAAGGAGCGTCTTGTTGTATCGCTTTACTATTACGAACACCTGAAACTGCACGAAATTGCCAAAGTGATGGGCGTTTCCGAATCCCGTGTCAGCCAGACGCATTCGAAGGCCATATTGAAGATGAAACAAAGGCTCTCCAGTTATCTGAGCCTCTGAGTTCTGCTTATAAACAGTCCCGTAGGTGAAAGGAGAAAACAAACATGCTACAGGGTTTTTATACCGCCGCTTCCGGCATGTTCATGCAGCAGCGCAGTTTGAATGTGATCTCTCACAATATTGGAAACCTGCAGACACCCGGTTTTAAGACAAGCCGTTTGCTTTCCAGTACTTTTGAGCAAAACTTCCTCACCCGGCTTGAGCGTTACAACACAAACGGGGTTGGCACCGGAGACCCTGCACGGATTGTCAGTGAGGTGCCGGATATCTTCACCGCCGGCGGCCTGACGGAAACCACAAGGCCCTTCGATATGGCCCTCACCGGTTATGGTTTTTTCAATATCCAGGGAGAGGACGGCCAGACCTATCTCACGCGGGACGGCCAGTTTGACCTCGACGATGAAGGGTATCTGGTTCTGCGTGGCCGGGGGCGCGTGCTCGGCCAGGGAGGGCCACTTCAAATCAACACAAGCGATATCGCGGTCGACGCGAACGGGCAGATCACAAACAGCCTGACCGGGGCGGCGCTGGGCACCCTTGCCATCACCGTTCCCGCAGATGACGCCGACGTCGAACAGAATGCAAACGGCCTGTTTTCGGTGGCTGGAGGGCCGGGAGCTCCGGCCGAGGACCCGCAGCTTGTGCAAGGTGCCTACGAAAACAGCAATGTAAATATGACAGATGAAATGACCGCCATGATGATGGCACAGCGGAACTTCTCCTCCGCCTCTCAGGCGCTGCAGTTTATCGACGCCACCTATGCTAAGGCCGTCAATATTGCCGCGCTCTAAGGGCAATCACACAAGGGCTTTTTTGCAGCAAAAAATTGACTCGCCAACTTACGCATAACCCACTTTTTTAGGGTGCAAATCTATTTCCATTTATGTTATACTGAAAATACGTACTTTATGCGCGGAAGGAAAGCAAGATGAGTAATATCGGATTTTGGACAGGCGCCACGGGCATGAAAGCGTTCCAAAGCAAGCTGGATGTCGTTGCCCACAATATTGCCAATGTGAACACGACCGGTTATAAAACGCGTCGTGCCTCTTTTGACGATCTGCTTCGTAGCCGTATCAACACGAATGTGGATGGAAACCATTTGGTAGGGCATGGCGTCAAGCAGGAATATGTGGACAACATCATGGGTCAGTCTGCCCTGAACGAGACTGGCTATGAACTGGATTTCGCATTGAACGGCGAAGGTTTTTTCGGCATCGATGTGGGGGGTGGACAGCGTGAATACACCCGCAACGGAGCCTTCAACCTGTCTGTGGAGGGGAATGGGGCGGCGCTGGTGACCAACGACGGCCACTATGTTTTAGACCGCAACGGCCAGCACATCGTTCTCCCCTTTGAAAACGGTTCGCTCAACACGGAGGGCTTGGCCGAGCGCCTGGGTGTCTGGGGGTTCGAAAACCAGTACGGCCTGGAGTCGCAAAACAATGCCCGCTACACCGTCAGCGAAAACTCCGGCGATCCTATTTTGCTGGGCCAGGGAGGCGCAAATGCGCGCACCTACGAGGTTCGCCAGTTCTATCTGGAGTTTTCTTCGGTCGATCTGTCTCGGGAGATGGTCGAGGTGATCCAGGCACAGCGCGCTTTCCAGATGAACAGCCGGGTTGTGCAAACCAACGACCAAATCAATGAGGAATTAAACAACTTGCGCTAATACAGTTAAACTTCCGGCTTGGCCGGAGTTTGATGCCTGGCCGCACTTTTGGAGGACCATAAAAAAGTGGTGGCAAGGGATCGTATGCTCGACGGGGGATAGAAAAAGGTTGGGAGATTGATAGTATGCCTATCCAAACATATGACGACCTCAATAACATGCAGGTTGATATGCTGCGGGAAATTGCCAACATCGGCACGGGTAATGCGGCAACGTCGCTTGCGGCCATGCTGCAGAAACCCATCAACATTCAGGTACCTAAAATCCGTTTTCTCGATTATGACACCGTAACCCAGGAACTGGGCGGACCCGAGTCCCTGATGGTTGGTATGATGCTCACTCTTTCACAGGACGTCAACGGCATGATGATGTTCCTGATGAAGGAAGAGTTTTCCCACATGGTACTCAACTCTCTGCTTGGCCAAAGTTTTGCCAGCTTCACCGAGGTGGACGACATGGGTTTGTCCGCTATGCAGGAAATTGGAAACATCATGGCCGCTTCTTATGTGAACGCCATCAGCCAAATCTCGGGCATGACCATCGAAATTTCTCCGCCTGACATTTGTATCGATATGATCGGCTCGATCTTAAGTGTACCCGCTATCCATTTTGCCAACATCAGCGATAAGGTTATTTTTATCGAAGATGAGTTCGAAGGTACCGGAGCCGACGAAGCCAGTAATATTTTACTTATACCCGATGTGGATTCTCTTGACAGGTTGATTGATAAACTGGGGTTAGGCGTATGAGTAACACCGTTTCCGTAGGTATAGCCGATTTAAATGTGGTGCGTTCTCCGGATACGCTTGTCACTTTTGCGCTTGGGTCCTGTGTAGGCATCTGTCTGTTTGACCCCAACGTAAAAGCGGCCGGGCTTTCCCATATTCTTCTGCCCAATTCTGCACAGATACCGGGAAACAATACCCCTATGAAATTTGCAGATACCGCCATCCCCATGCTTGTAAAGAAAATGGAGGCGCTTGGGGCAAACCCCTCGCGCATGAAAGCAAAAATTGCCGGGGGCGCGCAGATGTTTGCCTCTATGAGCAATGCCTCTATCGCCAACATCGGCGCGAGAAACGTAGAAGCCGTGAAGGCAACGCTGCAGCGTCTGCGCATTCCCATCATCACAGCGGATACGGGGGAAAACTATGGCCGCACGCTCTATTTTAATGCAGACGATTTCATGATGACCATCCGCAGCCCAAAGCGCGGCGTTTGGACCGGTTAGGTAAGGGGCCTGCCGAAAGGGAGCATCCGGCGGGAACGGGTGCTCTTTCCTTCTTATTTCTCCAGATTATTGCAGTTTCTCATTTCTTTTGTTTGTTTGCAGTAATAAGGCCTTTTTTGAATCGGGAGATTTTTCGCAACCAAAGGGGACGTACATGAGTGAAGAAAAAAAGGGAGGCCTGTTTTCCAACCTACAGGAAAGCATATTTTCAAAACCTTTGAAGCAAAAGGGCATTTATGAGAAAACCGACGCTGCCGATGACACCGCAGAAGACGCGGTCAGCCCACCGGCAGAACCTTCCTCTGCCGCAAAACCTGACAATCCATTTGCCACCGGAACCGACCATCTGTCCGCAAATGACAGCGAAAATATGCAAAATGTTGCGCCCTCCAGCGAAAAGACGGAGAACCGGGACGCAAGAGTTCTTGTCCAGATTGATGTGACCCAACTGTCTGCTGAAATTCTTGTAGAAGCCCCCAGTGGGGAAGGTCAACCTCTGAGCAAAGAGATGCTGAGTGAAGCAATTGCCAAGGCAGGTATCTCGTTTGGCATCAAAGAAGAGGGACTGGAAGAGTTACTGAAACCCACCTATGACAAGAGTATCGTCATTGCGCGCGGCATTCCCCCACGCGATGGGCAGGATGGGGTTTGTAAAGAGTTATACCCGCGCACCATGGAAGCAACCGTGCTGGAAAACGAAGACGGAACCGTTGACTACAAGGAGCTGGGGCTCATCACGGACCTCCCGGCAGGAACCGTTATCTGTGAGGTCTATCCTCCCAGCGAGGGCATGCCAGGCACCAGCGTGCAAGGCAAAACACTGAAACCCCGCTCGGGGCAGAGGGCCGTCCCACCCATTGGGGAGGGCACCCGGTTGTCCCCTGACGGAAAAAAGGTGGAGACCACCGTTGGCGGCAACCTGGTTTTCCGAAACGGACATTTCACCGTGGACACCGTGTATCGTGTGCAGGACATCGATTATGATGTCGGCAACATCGCCTTTTCTGGCGACGTACAGGTCAACGGCGATATGGCGGACGGTTTTGAAATTCACTCGGGAGGTAATATTTTTCTGCACGGCCGGGTAGGCAATGTCGTTTTGGAGGCCAAGGGCAATATTACGATTGAAAAAGGGATCAACGGCACCGGCAAGGCCGAGGTCACTGCCGGAAAATCCATCGAGGCCGGGTTTATCGAAAATAGCATTGTGCGTGCGGGAGAAAACATCACCTCGGGTTCTATCATCAACAGCACCGTCGAATGCGAAGGTGATATTCTCGTCACCGAAAAGCACGGGATCATCTGCGGCGGCAAGGTAACCGCGCTCGGCTCCGTCAAGGCAAAAGTCATCGGCAATGAATCCAACACGCCCACCAACATCACTGTGGGTATTACCCCAAGTCTTTTAAAGGAGCGAAAAAAATATGTGGACCAGCTGACGGACGTGACGAAGCACATCGATGAAATGCAGAAGAATACTGTGTATATAGAAAAGATGATTGCGCAGGAACGCGAGATCCCTCAGGAGAGGATCCAGTTGCTGCAGCGTACAAAACTCACTCTTCCCATCACCGAAAAGAAGCGGGAGCAACTGACCGCCGCCATAAAAGAGATCGAAGACAAAATGAACGCTTCGGGCAATTCCACCGTTTCCGCAAAGACACTCTATCCACCCACGAGGATCAATATTGGAACCCTTAACATCAGTTGTACAGAGACCCGGTACAATACCACGGTTTATATGAATAAAGAGGGCGACCTTGTCTTTGGCAACCTGTAGCCATATCACAGAAAAAAATGCCGCATAACGGAGCCAAACCGTTGTGCGGCGCGTTTTGATTTTATAGATAACCAGTTCTTTGCATTCTGCAGATGCAACCAAAAATACCTTTACATTCGTTTGTTTTTTCCGGATATTTCTAGACGAGACCCACTAAATATGGTATACTGTTTTGTGTTAAGAGAGAACGGTCTCATCCACAATTCTCTTGATCACAATGGACAGGCAGCTGCGGTCTCGGAACAGATCCAGCACCTCCCCCGTATCCTCTATGCGGATGATCGGTCTCATCTGGTTTTCATTGTCCACCACTTCCGCAAATTTTCCATTTGAGAGCTCTACCCTGCTTCCCACCGGATAGAGGTCGATTTTTTTCACCAATGCCTGTACCATGTCAAAATCAAAAGATGAACCCGAACCCCCCATGATATACTCGATCGCTTCTGCAGGTTCCATGGGTTTGCGGTAAGGACGGTTCGAGGTCAGCGCGTCATAGACATCGGCAACAGAGATGATCCGGCTCCATTCGGAGATATCTTTGCCCTTTAAGCCATAGGGATACCCCGTGCCGTCCATCTTCTCGTGGTGGCCCAGGACTCCCTGCCAAATGTCCTCGTTTCCAATATTGGCTTTCGTCAGGTAGCTGTACCCCGCCGTCGAGTGCGTTTTAATCAAATTGAGTTCGTTGCTGTCAAGGCGCGTGGTTTTGCGGATGATTTCAACGGGAATGGCCGTTTTTCCAATATCGTGCATCATCGCACACATGCCAAGCTCGTTCAGCCTTTTGTGGTTATATCCCAGGCGATGTCCCATAGAAAGCGCCAACACGGCGACGCTCAGCGAATGGTGATAGGTGTAGTCGTCGTAGCTTTTCAGATCATTGATGTTGACAAGGGCGTTGCGTTCGCTCAGGATGGAATCCACCATCTGGTCCACCACTTTGTCCAGACGTTTCACCACCTGTACCGCTGCCTCATGCACATCTTCACTGCTGAACGTCGTGAACATGTCCTCCAGGGTGTCCAGCGCTTCATCCCGCAGTTCGGGGTCTAAAACCGGCAGTGATTGAGGAGTGCTTGCTCTCTCTTCCTTTTCGCCGGAGGCGTTCTCTACGTAGGCGTTTCGAAACCCTCTTTTTTTGATTTTCTCTATCACATAGTCATTCAGTATGATTCCGCGGCTAATAAAAGGCGAGGCGTCGTCTTCCGAAAGAAACAGGTCCTGGGCCAAAGTCATGCCGCTTTCCAGCTCTTCCGCCAAGATTAGTTTCAAAACACTCACCTCTTTTCCAGTCAGGATACATTTGTATCTTTTTCCTTGTCTCACCTTATATTATACCATATTTTGTGTTTTTCGAAAAGATCCTGTCGTGTTTTCGGCGAAAATATCTAAAGCGAAACACCGCGCTTTCGCATGTTCTGATGGGGGTTTGCATCAGGGCATGTTCATATAATACAGGTAGTACATTTTGGAAAGGGGGAATCACATTGAGTGGTTCAGACGGTTCTACTGCGCTTGATAAATTTTTTGGATACAGCAAACGGGGTTCTACGTTTGGCACGGAAATCCGCGCCGGGCTGACTACATTTGCCACCATGGCTTACATATTGCCGGTCAATATGTCTATCCTGTCCGCCGCTGGCATGGACGGAGGCGCCGTTTTCATGGCAACGGCTCTCTCTGCCGTACTGGGTACCGTTTTGATGGCTTTGCTGGCCAAATTGCCCTTCGCGCTTGCACCCGGCATGGGTCTCAACGCCTTTTTCGCCTATACGGTGGTGCTTGGCATGGGAGAAACACCCGCTTTTGCCCTTGCCGCCGTGCTTGTAGAGGGTCTCGTTTTCATCGCCCTCAGCCTCACCGGCATCCGTACGGCTCTCTTTAACGCCATCCCCAGGGAGTTAAAAGTGGCGGTTTCGGCGGGCATCGGCCTGTTTATCATGTTTATCGGCCTGCAGAACGCCGGGTTTATTGTGGCCGACCCCGCCACCCTCGTGGCCATCAACCCCGATCTCAGCGGGGCTGCCGTTGCGCTCGCGGTCATCGGCCTTGCCATCACCATTGTGCTCTACCTGCGCAAGGTGAAGGGCGCTTTACTGATCGGCATCCTGGCCACCTGGGCGCTGGGTATGCTGGCACAGCTCATCGGATGGTACAGAGTGGACATTGAAGCGGGTTTCTTCTCCCTCTTCCCCTCGGGCATCATCAGCACGCCTCCCAGCATTATGCCTACCCTCGGTATGTGCTTTGGCGGTTTTGCCGACGCTTTTTCCAGCCCTGAAAACATCGGGCGTTTCGTCGTGGTCGTCCTCACTTTCCTCTATGTGGACATTTTCGATACGCTCGGCACACTCTCGGGCGTGGCCACCAAAGCCAATATGCTGGATGAAAAAGGCCAGCTGCCTGGCATCAAGGGTGCCCTTACCGCCGACGCCATTGCCACCTCGGCGGGCGCCATCCTCGGCACCTCTACGGTCACCACCTTTGTCGAGTCCTCTGCCGGCGTGGAGGAAGGCGGACGCAGCGGCCTCACCGGCCTGACTACGGCGCTGTGCTTTTTGCTTTCCATCTTCCTCTTCCCCATTGTAGGGGCCATCCCCGGCTTTGCAACCACCTGTGCGCTTGTCATGGTCGGCATCATGATGTTCGAACCACTCAAAGACCTCGAATTCAAGAACCCCGAACATCTTGTGCCTGCCGTCATCACCATGGCCTTTATGGTGATGGGCTACTCTATCAGCGCCGGTCTTATGTGGGGTATCCTCAGCTATCTGCTCGTTAAAATCACCAAGGCAAAGTTCAAGGATGTTTCGGCTCTCATGTGGGTTCTGGGCATTCTCTTCCTTCTTAAAATCTTTGTCCTCGACTTGCTTGTTTAAAAATGCTTGCCAAAGGGCGCCTCTTGCAGAGGCGTCTTTTCTTTTCATTATAGACAGAAAAGAAGAGGAAAATGTGTTAAAAACCTCTCATTTGCACCGTTGTCATTTGCCTGCTTCGGTTCTATACTGAACTTAAGCATTCACATTTTGGCCGGGGGTTCGCCCCAGCCATCCAGGCTTTAGGAGAGGCGATATTATGGCAATTTTGGGTTATTTTCTTATCTTTACCGCAAAGCTGGTAGAGGTATCTCTCGCCACGGTCCGAAATGTTCTCATCGTGCGAGGCGAGAAGGCCAAAGGCGCTTTCATCGCCTTTTTCGAGGTACTGCTGTGGATTCTGGTCGTCAGCAACGTGCTGCAAACCATCACAGAGGACCCCATCAAGGTGGTGGTATATTGCCTGGCCTATGCCCTCGGCAACTATTGCGGCGTCATTCTCGAAAACAAACTGGCCATCGGCATGGCTTGCATCCAGGTTGTCGTCGGTGAAAGCAAAACGGAAGAAGTCAGCCACGAGATGCGCGAGCAGGGTTTTGGCGTCACGACCATGCACGGCGAGGGTAAAGACGGGCCTGTCAATGTGCTGATGATTTTCCTCAAACGCAAATGTCAGCAGGAGGCCATCAGCCTGATCAAAAACCTGTGTCCCACCGCCTTAATCACGGTGAACGATGTCCGCCACCTGCGAAACGGATTCATGAAATAAGGTTTTGGAAGCGCCGGCGGGCAGGTTTGCCCGGCTGGCGCTTTCATTATGTTTTTTTCACAATTAATAAATATTCAATAATCGCTTGCTTTTATGCAACCAATTCTGTATAATATACAAATACTTGTATAATTCCAACAGGAGGTGAGCCATGTGGCGGAAAAAAAGGTGTTTATCGATGGTGCCGAAGGCACCACGGGGCTGCGCATCCGTGAGCGCCTGGCCGACCGGCAGGATCTGAGCATCCTCACGCTGGGCGAAGCGCAGAGAAAAGACCTGCCCTCCCGCCTGCACGCCATGGAGGAAGCCGACCTGTCCATCCTTTGCCTGCCCGACCACGCCTCCAGGGAAATCGTGGAGCTGGCAAGCCCCCACACCCGCATATGCGACACAAGCACCGCCTACAGAACCCACCCGGACTGGGTGTATGGCTTTCCCGAACTGTCTGCGCGAAGAAAAGAAGTTCATGCTGCCTCGCGCGTCTGTGTGCCCGGCTGCCACGCAACCGGTTTTCTGGCGCTTACCGTGCCCTTGGTGGAGCAGGGGGTTCTGCCCAAAAATGTACCGCTTGTGTGCCACTCCCTTACGGGCTATTCGGGCGGCGGGAAGAAAATGATTGCCGCCTACGAGGGGCCGGACAAACCCGAAAGCTACAACGCGCCCCGCCTCTATGCCCTCGGGTTGCAGCACAAGCACCTCCCCGAAATGCAGGCCGTTGCAAAGCTGCCTTCTCCCCCACTTTTTTGCCCCGTCGTTGATGATTATTATTGCGGGATGCTGGTTTACCTCTCCCTTCCGATGCACAGTTTCTCCGCGAGGCACCGAAGCGGCGAGGACCTCGCCGCCCTTTATGCCCAATACTATGCCGACGAGCCCCTGTTTACCGTACACGAAGCCGGTGAATTACCCGAAGACGGCACGCTCAGCGCCAAAGGGATGGCCGGGCGGGACACGCTGGAAATATTCACGCTGGGTAATCCAGAGCAAATCCTGCTTGCCGCCCGTTTTGACAATCTGGGCAAGGGGGCCAGCGGGGCGGCAATTCAGTGCATGAACCTCATGCTGGGCCTGCCCGAGACCTCGGGGCTTGTGCTCTAAACATCGACCGGATAGTCTCTGTATAAATATACAAAATGAAAGGATCTCTTTTCTGATGAAATATAAAAAAATACCCGGCGGTATCTGCGCCGCCGAAGGGTTTATGGCCTCGGGTGCGCACTGCGGCATTCGGAACAACACTAGTAAACCGGACATCGCCCTCATTGTGAGCTCCGTAGCGTGCCACGCCGCCGCTGTCTATACACAAAACAAGGTGAAAGGCGCGCCGATCCACCTCACGCAGAAACATCTGGCCGACGGCAAAGCCAAGGCCATCCTCTGCAACAGCGGCAACGCGAACACCTGTAACCCCGACGGCCCCGCCATCGCGCAAACCTGCTGTAACCTGGCCGCCGAGGCAACCGGCCTGCGGCCCGAAGACTTTATCATCGCCTCCACAGGGGTCATCGGCCAGCCCCTTTCCACCGCCCCGTTCGAAAAGGGGCTGCCGAAGCTGGCCGCCGCTCTCCGCCGGGAGGGCAGCACCGACGCGGCAGACGCCATCCTGACGACCGACACAAAACACAAGGAGTTTGCCTACGAATTTTCCCTCGGGGGGAAAACCTGC
This sequence comes from Ruminococcaceae bacterium OttesenSCG-928-I18, assembly GCA_030266325.1. Lineage (GTDB taxonomy): Bacteria > Bacillota > Clostridia > Oscillospirales > Ruminococcaceae > JAAYCI01. The sequence continues at coordinate 32,013 of JAJDHT010000003.1, read as the reverse complement.
CACATCGGCGCCATTGGCAAGGGCAGTGGCATGATCAACCCGAACATGGCCACCATGCTTGTCTTCCTCACCACCGACGTGGCCATCGGCAGCGACCTGCTGGAACAGGCCCTGCAGGCGGAGATCCTCCACAGTTTTAACCAGCTTTATATCGACGGGGATACCTCCACGAATGACATGGTCAGCATTCTTGCCAGCGGCCTTGCGGGCAACCAGCCCATCGAAGAGACAAGCGGTGAGTATCAAACCTTCCGTGAGGTGCTGCACACAATCTGTGTAAAGATGTGCCGTGCCCTCGCCGCAGACGGCGAAGGAGCTACGAAGCTGCTGGAGTGTCATGTGAACGGTGCCCCCAGCGGTGAGATCGCCAGGCGCGTTGCAAAGACGGTCGTCTCAAGCGACCTTTGCAAGACCGCCATGTTTGGCGAAGATGCCAATTGGGGGCGGGTTCTCTGCGCCATCGGCTACACCGAGGGGGATTTCCCCGTGGACAAAGTCTCGCTGATTCTGAAAAGCAGCGCGGGGGAGGTGCTTGTCTGCGAAAACGCCACCCACCGCCCTTTCAGCGAGGAAGAGGCCTCTCGTATCCTTGCCGAAGACGAGTTGCAGCTGCTCATCGACCTGCAATCCGGAACGGAGAGCGGCACCGCCTGGGGATGCGACCTGACCTATGACTATGTGAAAATCAACGGGGACTACCGGACCTAAACACCCCCTGCCACGATAAGGAGAGAACCGCGCTATGGAAGAACCCAGAATCGGCGTCATGGCCGAGGTAATGCAGGAGGCCATGCCCTACATACAAAAATATAAGGGCAAGACCATCGTCGTGAAATATGGCGGAAGCGCCATGACAAGTGCCGAGCTCAAGGACGCCGTCATGAGCGACCTGACGCTGCTGAGTTTGATCGGTGTGAGGGTGGTGCTCGTCCACGGGGGCGGCCCTGAAATATCAGAGGGCCTGGACCGCATCGGGAAAGAGAGCCGCTTTATCGAGGGGCTTCGCGTCACGGACGAAGAGACGATGGCCGTGGTGCAGCAGGTGCTCGCCGGGAAGGTAAACAAAGACCTTGTCGCCCTTTTGAAGGGCCGCGGCATCGGCCTCTGCGGCATCGACGGGGCCATCCTGTCCTGCCGCAAGCTGGAGAGCCAGGACCCCCAAAAAGACCTTGGTTATGTGGGTGAAATCGTCAAGGTGCGCACCACTCTGCTCCGCTTTGCGCTCGATTCCGGCTTTATCCCTGTCATTGCCACCATCGGCGTGGGGGAAGACGGCACCCCCTACAATGTCAATGCCGACACGGCCGCCTGCAAAATCGCCATCGCGCTCGGGGCCACAAAGCTGGTCAACATGACCGACGTGGCGGGGCTCTTAATGAACAAAAACGACCCTTCTTCGCTCATCACAAACGTGGAGGTGGGGGAAGTGCCCGATCTCATCGAAATGGGTGTGATCGAGGGGGGTATGATCCCCAAAATTATGGGTTGTGTGGAGGCGCTGACGAAAGGGGTGGGCGAAGCTGTCATCATCGACGGTCGCATCCCACACTCGATTCTTTTGGAAATATTCTCTGTACGCGGCAGCGGTACATTGTTCTATGCTGCCAAGGACCTGAAATAGGAGGAGTCCATAATGACTTTTGCGGAAACCAAACATCTGGATGAACAATATATTATGCCCACCTATGGGCGGTTCGGCCTGTGCCTCACCGAGGGCAAAGGCTGCCGTGTCAAGGATGCCGAGGGCAAAACCTATCTCGATTTCACCGCGGGTATCGGGGTGAACAGCCTTGGCTGGTGTGACGATGAATGGGCGGCGGCCGTGTGTAAACAGGCTGGGCTTTTGCAGCACACCTCCAACCTCTTCTATACACAGCCGGGCGCCCTCCTGGCAAAAAAACTGTGCGAGCGCACGGGTATGGACAAGGTCTTTTTTGCCAACAGCGGTGCCGAGGCAAACGAGGGAGCGATCAAGGCCGCCAGGAAATACTCCAGAAAAAAATACGGGAAGGACCGCAGCACCATCCTCAGCATCACCAATTCCTTCCATGGGCGTACGATGGCTGCCCTGAGCGCCACCGGCCAAACCGAACTGCAAAAGGACTTTGACCCGATGGTGCCTGGTTTTCGGCACATCCCCGCGGGGGACGCCACGGCTTTGGCCACCGCATTGGGGCCGGACGTGTGTGCGCTGATGATCGAGCCGATTCAGGGGGAAGGGGGGGTGCTTCCTTTCGACAAAGAATATATGGAGATGATCGAGTCGGTCTGCCGCCCCAGAGACATCCTGATCATCGCAGACGAAATTCAAACAGGCGTTGGGCGCACGGGGCATTTCCTCGCAAGCAGCCTCTATGGGCTGCACCCTGACATCGTCACCCTGGCAAAGGGGCTTGGCAGCGGCCTGCCCATCGGGGCCGTGCTGTTCCGCGACACCTGCAGCGACAGCCTTGGTAAAGGGGAACACGGCACCACCTTCGGCATGAACCCCATCTGCTGCGCCGGCGCCAACGTGGTTATGGACCGCCTGGATGAAGCCTTTTTGGAGGATGTTGCGGAGAAGGGCCAGTGGTTTCATAAGCAGCTTGCCGCCCTGCCCTCTGTGACACAGGTGAGCGGCGCAGGCCTCATGTGGGGGCTCAGCTTTGCCCCTCCCATCACGGCGGCGTCCGTGCGCGAGGAAGCCCAAAACCGCGGTCTGCTCTGCCTGCTTGCAAAAAGTCGCCTTCGGCTGCTGCCGCCGCTCATCATCAGCAAGGAAGAGCTCAAAGAGGGGCTCTCCATCTTACAAACTGTCCTCGAAAAACTCAGCTGACACCCTATGTTCATTACAGGAGACTTCCATGCCGAATAACAAAGCCTATCTGATTCTTGCAGACGAAACCGTCTATCCCGGACATGCTTTCGGGGCAGAGACCGACACCATCGGCGAGGTGGTTTTCACCACTTCGATGAGTGGCTATCAGGAGAGCTTGACCGACCCGGGTAACATCGGCACCATCTTGTGCCAAACCTTCCCCTCCGCCGGCAATTATGGTCTCAATTCCCTCGATTCCGAGTCGTCCCGTGTATGGCCTGCCGGTTATGTGACGCGGGAGTGGTGTGCCCATCCCAGCAACTTTCGAAGCGAAGTGAACCTCGACCTCTTTCTGCGGGATCACGGGGTGCCCGGCCTTGCCGGCATCGACACGCGTAGCCTCACAAGACACCTGCGCCAAAAGGGTACACTCGTCGGTGCTCTGGTGCACACGCTTCCCGAAGATCTCCGGCAATTTTGTGCCGGGCTGCAAAAAGAGCGGCCACTGCGGAACGCCGTGCGCCATGTCAGCCGCAAGGAGCCCACGGGCTTTCCCGCCGAGGGAGTACGGAAACACAAGGTTGTGCTCTATGATTTTGGCGTGAAAAATTCCGTGATCCGGCAGCTCTGCCTGCGAGGCTGTGAAGTGGTGGCCGTACCCTTCGATTATCCCGCCGACAAAGCGGCGGTGTTGTCCCCGGACGGGCTTCTGCTCTCCAACGGACCTGGCGACGCGGAGGAACTGTCCGCGTTGTTTGGCAACATACAAAAGCTCACCACGTTTGGGCTTCCTCTATTTGGCATCGACCTTGGCCACCAGCTGCTCGCCCTTGCCCTGGGCGCAAAAAGCGAAAAACTCCCCTTCGGCCACCACGGGGAAAACCAGCCTGTGACAGACCTGCAGCGCGGCCGCACCTATATCACAAGCCAGGGCCACAGCCATTCGGTCTTGGCCGAAAGCATACGGGCCGGCCAGGTCAGCCACCTCAACGCAAACGACGGCAGCGTCGAGGGAATCCGTTACCCTGCCCTCAGCGCTTTTTCTGTCCAGTTCCATGCAGAGGCGTGCGCCGGTCCTGAAGACACCCTCTTTTTGTTCGATGATTTCATCCAGATGATGGAAAACAGATGAAAAAAGACCCCTTTACCTATGCCATTCGGAGGAAACTATATGCCGCTTCGTAAGGAAATCAAACGGGTTCTTGTGATCGGTTCCGGGCCCATCGTCATTGGCCAGGCGGCCGAGTTCGACTATGCCGGCAGCCAGGTGTGCCGGGCTTTGATGGCAGCCGGGCTCGAGGTGATCTTGGTCAATTCAAACCCCGCTACCATCATGACCGACAAACAGATGGCAACCGAAGTGTACATCGAACCGTTGACCCTGCCTGTTCTCAAAAGGATTATAAAAGAGACGAAACCGGACTCGCTGCTCTCCACCATGGGCGGGCAGACCGGCCTGACCCTTGCGATGCAGCTCGCGAAAAGTGGGTTTTTAGAAGCACAAAATGTCCGGCTTCTGGGCGCCAGGCTGGACACGATTGATAAAGCCGAAGACCGGCAGCTTTTTAAAGACATGCTGGAGAGTGTGGGTGAACCGGCCATCCCAAGCGACATCGCAAACACGCTGGATGCGGCGCTTGTGATCGCCCAAGAAATTGGATACCCCGTCATCGTGCGCCCCGCCTACACGCTGGGAGGCACCGGCGGAGGCATGGCAAAAAATGAGGTTGAACTCCGCTCCATCGCAGAGAAAGGCCTCTCCCTGTCACCCATCCGCCAGGTGCTTGTCGAGAAAAGCGTCAGCGGATGGAAAGAGATCGAGTTCGAGCTCATGCGAGACTCTGCGGGTAACATCATCACGGTTTGCAGCATGGAAAACCTGGACCCCGTGGGTGTTCATACCGGAGACTCGGTCGTTGTGGCCCCCGCCCTCACCCTGGCCGACAAGGAATTCCAAATGCTGCGTTCTTCGGCCATGCGCATCGCGCAGGCCCTTGGCATCGAAGGCGGGTGCAACATCCAGTATGCGCTGCGCCCAGACAGTTTTGAGTACGGTGTCATAGAGGTGAACCCCCGGGTGTCCCGCTCCTCGGCGCTGGCCTCCAAGGCGACGGGCTACCCCATTGCCAAGGTGGCCAGCCTGATTTCCATTGGCTACACCCTGGACGAAATACCGAATGCCGTCACCGGCAAAACAAAGGCCTGTTTTGAACCTTCCATCGACTATATTGTGCTCAAGTTCCCCCGCTGGCCCTTCGACAAATTTGTCTATGCCAACCGGGAACTGGGCACCCAGATGAAGGCAACCGGCGAGGTGATGGCCATCGGCCAAAGCCTGGAGGAGGCCCTGATGAAAGCCGTGAGGTGCCTCGAGCAGGGCATGGACGACCTCAACCTTCCGGGCCTTTCCGATACCCCGCAGGACAAACTGCTTGAGATGCTCTCTGAGGCGACCGATGAGCGGTTTTTCCTGATCTACGCGGCGCTGAAAAAGGGGGTCTCCCCCGAACAGATTTTTCAGCTGACCGGTGTGGACCCCTTTTTTACCCACAAAATGCTGCATATTGCAGAGGTAGAGAAAGCCCTGGCGCAGGGGCCCTTGGATGAAGAGCGATACGAGACCGCCCGCCGCGCAGGTTTCACGGACGGGCTGATCGAGCGTTATTGTGGTGCTTCTCCCGAAAACCCTTTACCTGTCGGTTTTAAAATGGTAGACACCTGCGCGGCCGAGTATGAGGCGGAAACCCCTTACTTCTACTCGAGTTGTGACAGGGAGAACGAGGCCTCCGAATTTATCCAAAGCCACCCAAAAAAGGGCAAGAAGCTGGTTGTCTTCGGCTCCGGCCCCATCCGCATTGGGCAGGGGGTAGAGTTTGATTACTGCAGTGTACGCTGTGTGCAACAACTGCGCTCCATGGGACATGAGGCCATCCTCATCAACAACAACCCCGAAACCGTCTCCACCGATTTCGATATGAGTGACCGGCTTTATTTCGAACCCCTGACTCCCGACGACGTCAACGCCGTGCTTGCCACAGAACAGCCCGACGGTGTAGTTGTGCAGTTTGGCGGTCAAACGGCCATCCGGCTGGCAAAACATATGCAGAAAACCGGGGTTCCCATCTTTGGCACAAGCGCAGACGCAGTGGATGAGGCGGAGGACCGCGAACGGTTCGACGCTTTGACGGAGCGGCTGCACATCCCGCGGCCCAAAGGGGAGACCGTATACACCAAGGAAGAGGCCGTCCGTGCCGCCGGGGCACTGGGATACCCCGTGCTGTTACGCCCCAGCTATGTGTTGGGCGGGCAAAACATGATCATCGCAAACAGCGAAAGCGATGTGCGGGAATATATGGATATCATCACCGGTGGCGAACGCCCGAGCTCCCCTATCCTCATCGACCAGTACCTTACGGGGACCGAGGTGGAGGTAGACGCCATCTGCGACGGAGAAGACTTCCTGATCCCCGGCATTATGGAACACATCGAGCGCGCGGGCATCCATTCGGGGGATTCCATCAGCCTGTGGCCGCCTCAAAACCTGCCCCAAACCGTCCTGGATACCGTCGTTGAGTACACCGGCCGGTTTGTGAGAGAACTGGGCGTCGTGGGGCTGATGAATATCCAGTATGTCCTGCACAAAGAAAAAGTTTACGTCATCGAAGTGAACCCGCGCGCCTCGCGCACCGTACCTTTTATCAGCAAGGTGACGGGCATCCCTGCCGTCGACCTTGCCACCCGGGCCCTGCTGGGGGAAAAACTGAAGGACATGGGCTGGGGTACCGGCCTCGGTGCCGAAAATGGCATGGTGGCCGTAAAAGTGCCCGTTTTCAGCTTCCCCAAGCTGCAAGATGCCGACACCCATCTTGGCCCTGAGATGAAGAGCACGGGTGAGGTTATGGGCATCGACTACCATCTGGAAAACGCCCTGTTCAAAGGCCTGCTCGCCGCAGGGTATGAACTGCACAAGGTGGGCAGTACCGTGCTGTTCGCCGTGCGCGATGAGGACAAGGAAGAGGCCGTGCCTTTGGCCGGGAAATTTGTAAAACTCGGCTACTCCATCTCCGCCACCCCACAAACGGCCGCCAAACTGCGCGAACACGGCATCATCTCCCGGGTGGTGGAGCTCAGTGACGACGCCCCTGAGAGCACAAAGGCGCTGTTCGACACGGGAGAAGTGGATTTCGTCGTCAGCACCAGCCGCATTGGCCGCAAACCTGCCCGTCTCTCCACCCAGCTGCGCCGCCGCGCCATTGAGCGCAACATCGCCACACTGACAAGCCTCGACACCGCCAATGCACTTGCCAACTGCCTGCTGCGCGGCACCACTTTGGAAGACTGCACCATGGTCGACATCGGCACCATCAAAACCGGACAGAAAAGCTGATACACACTCCGCTATGACGGCCCGGGAGGACAACAAGTGCGTTTATAGCGCGTTTTAATGGAGCGATAAGTCCGATCCAAGGAGTAGGATATCATTCCCCACAAGTGGGGAATGATAAATACAGAAAGTTTGTGCCCTCCCCCGCCGAAGGCGGGGGAGGGCACGTGAAATTTACTCGGTAAACAACGCGATGGGTAATGCCCCTGGCGCCCCTCGATGACTCGCAGGGGGCCGCATGGACTGGCATGAAGGTTCCTGTCGATTCTGGTTCTTCATGACTGGTTCTCGTCCTAAGTCATCTGTTTTTCGGCAGTGGCAAGCGGTTTTGTCTGTCTAAAAACTGGTTGTCCAAAAGGGCAAACAGGTCGATAGCCGTCCAAACATAACAGCCTCCCGCCGTCAAAAAGCATAAAATACCCGAAACCACTTTACCTGTGTAGATCCTGTGGAGCCCCGCAAACCCGCTAAAACCCACTGCACACAGCACCACAGCCGTCATTTTGGACCGCGTGGAGACATAGACAGGGTCAAAATGATTGTAATCGATGGTCTTCTTATACTTGTGGCGCCTCACCGCAATGGACAGGTAGAAAATCACCCCCGACACGGAACAGGATATGCCACAGACAAGTAATGTCAGCAGAAAAAACCTTTGGGAGGGGTTCCCCTGCAGGAAAATTCCAGAGACAATGATCAGGGCCAGGCCACCCAACAGAAAAAAACTGGGGATAAAGTAGAGAAATGCGGTCGGTTTCACCTTGACCGACGCCATAACCTGGGCCGGCGGCAGAGGGTTCCTGCCTTGTTTGGGCGGCGAAACGAAAGGCGGGTTCTGCTGGTACACTGTCGATGGTCCCGTACTGTATACGGACAGGCCAACGGGTACCCCGAAAGCCAGCGTGTTGTCGGCCGCACCGATTTGCACCAGCATTTGCCGCCGTGTCGCGGCAAGCGCCGCCCCAGCCGCTTCGGCAGTCAAACCCGCCACACCCGTCAGATACTGTTCGATCGCCGCGAAAAACGGCTCAAGCTGCGAAGGGGTACGGTAGTCTGCCACATTACCCACCGCGGGATATTGCCAGCCCGTTTCCTCAATCAAAGCAAAACGCATCTGCTGTGAGGGCGGGTACTGCCCGTGAAACTGCCCCTGCCAATGCTGCCATGCCCCCTCGGGCAACATCACACGAAAACTGGACACTCCCCTTGCGATGAACACATAAAATGTGGTTTCCATGACATACACCCCTATCCTACCTTCTAGTTGTATATAACAACTTTTTTGAACATTTGTCAAGCAAAATGCACGCTTATGTTTTTGAGATCTCTCGCTTTTATCAAAAAACCCCCGTCTGTTTACAGAAAACTGCAAACAGACAGAGGTGCTTTATCGGGTTTACCCCAAGAAAAATCAGGAAAGCGTGGCATACATCAGTGCTTTGATGGTGTGCATCCGGTTTTCCGCCTGCTCGAAAACTTTCGAATGGCGCGAGCCAAATACCTCGTCTGTCACTTCCATCTCTTCGAGGCCGAATTTTGCGTAGATATCCTCCCCTATCGAGGTATTCCGGTCGTGGAAAGAGGGCAGGCAGTGCAGGAAAATAACATCGTCATTGGCATTATCTATGACCGCACGGTTCACCTGGTAGGGTTTCAGGAGCTTGATCCTCGTTTCCCACACCTGCTCGGGTTCCCCCATAGAGACCCAGACATCGGTATACAGTGCGTCGGCGTTTTTGCCGCCTTCGTCGACATCCTCCGTCAGGCGCACACTGCCGCCCTGCTGTGCGGCCATCTCCTCGCAGCGTTTCACCAGCCCCGCCGCGGGCAAAAGGTCTTTGGGCGCGCAGGCGGTGAAATGCACACCCATCTTGGCGCAGCCGATCATCAGGGAGTTTGCCACATTGTTGCGCGCGTCTCCCATATAGGTGACGTGCATGCCCTTGAGGCGGCCAAATTGTTCTTCTATCGTCATCAGGTCGGCCAGGGCCTGCGTGGGGTGGAATTCGTCCGTCAGACCATTCCAGACGGGCACCCCCGATTGTTCGGCAAGCAGCTCAACGGTTTCCTGGCGGAAGCCCCGGTACTCGATCCCGTCATATAGGCCACCCAACACCCTCGCCGTGTCTGCAATGCTCTCCTTTTTCCCCATCTGGGAACTCGCCGCGTCCAGATAGGTCACCGAAAGCCCCAGATCCGCCCCGGCTACTTCGAAGGAACAACGGGTGCGTGTGGAGGTTTTTTCAAACAACAACACGATGTTTTTTCCGGTCAGATGCCTGTGCAGCACCCCGTTGCGCTTGAGTCTTTTAAACTCTGTAGACAGATCCAGCAGATAGCGCATTTCCTCGGGGGTATAATCCAGTAAGGTGAGGAAAGACCGGCCACTCAAACTCATAGGCATACTCAACACTCCTTTACGGGGTTTGCTTTTTCATCAGTTGGTCAATGGTCTCCGTGATGGCCTGATACGCCTGTGCCGGGTCATCGATTCCCAGCACCGACTGTTCTATGGGGCAGAGCCCATCGCCGTCCCGGTTCTGTATGTAATCCACTTGTTTCTCGAAGGTGAACGGGATCCCCTGTTTTTCAAGGTAACGCACCGCCTCCCCGCTGATGGTTTGCGCGTGGGCCCGGGCCACCTGCCCCAAGACAAGCAGCACGGCCGCCGCTTTGCCTATGATCTTATCTACCAGAATGCTGCCCTGCAGCATCTTTTTTCCATTCGTATCTTCATACAACCTGCGTATTGGCGCCACACCACGGCCCTCGCCACGGTAGACAACCTGATCGCCCTTTATGAGAATGCAAGTATATTCCCCTTTCCGTATCTCTGCCCTGGCCTCCTCCACAGCGCCTTGTCCCTTCTGGGAAAGGGCCGCCGCGTCCTCTATGCCCCGCATCTCCTCACCCTTCCCGCACTCTTCTTTTGGGTTTATCCAGAAGCCTTGCCTTCGTGAGCAGCATGACAAGCACGGGGATGAACAGAAGCTGAATGATGATGCCCGGCAAACCCGTGATGAAGGCCGCTGTCAAAAAGATCTGCAGGCTGTACTCCCCGCCTGAAAAGCCCAGTAGTACCGCATGGGCAACGCCTGAAACAACGCGTCCCGCCAGCATACCCACCACCAGGGAAAGATAAATATTGTTGGCATACGTTCTGTACAATACTCCCGTCACGATACCGTAGGTGCACAGTTCCAGCGACATCGCAATGGCGGTTGGAAAAAGAGGGGGCATACCCGTGAGCACCGAAGACAAAAAGGGAAGGATCAAGCCACAGGCCGCACCGTAGGGCGCCCCGCAGACAAGGCCACAGAGCAAAACTGGGATATGCAGCGGCAACATGACCCCTCCCGCCCCGAACATGTGGAAAAACATGGGGAGCACCAGCCCAACGGCCAGCAGCGCCCCCGTCGTCACAAGTTTTTGGGTGTGCGTTTTCATTTTGTATCTCCTCAGTAAAGTTTCACTTCATTATAACTGTTTCAAAAAGAAAACACAAAGAAAATATTCGGCGCATACAACGGGCATTTTTATAGTTGTCAAAACACCTTTAATTTCATTCTTTCTTGTGTGAAAAACGGGCCTTTTGCCCTCTCTTTTTGCAATGTGCAAAACAGATACATAAATCGAGCTTTCTTTGTGCATATTGCCAATTGACGGATGTGAAAATTGAATGATAGTATTTGTCTAAATAGAATAATTTTCGGGCGAAGAATCCGGGAGAGAACCGATGGATTGACTCCATAGGTGCGCCGAAGGAGAATGCGTAGAAAACTCTCAGGCAAAAGGACCGGATTTGGACGAAAACTCTGGAGAGCCAACCCGCTTGTTGGCACCGAAGAAGCAATTCCCACACCCTTTGGGAAGAAACTTTCAGGTCACCATACGGAGACGCGCTTTTTTCGGTGCGTCTCTTTTTTTGTCAGACCCATTTCACCACACTTCTGTACAAAAAAAGATTAATGCCAATATCCGCATTTACTTTATGAAATGACAAGAGGGGGTTATGACAAGATGGATCAGAGTGGAGCCGACAAGAAAACACCTTTATATGAAAAACACCTGGCAGCCGGCGGCAAGATGGTACCTTTTGCGGGTTACCAGCTGCCGGTTCAGTATGTAGGTGTCATTGAAGAACACATGGCCGTACGGCAGAAAGCGGGTTTGTTTGACGTCTCGCACATGGGCGAGGTGTTGATCGAAGGGCCCGATGCACTGGCCAACCTCATGAATTTGTACACCAATGCTTTCATGAAGCTGGCAGACGGGCGGGTGCGCTATAGCCCCATGTGCAACGAGCAGGGCGGCACGGTGGACGACCTGCTGATCTACCGCTTCGACGAAAACCACTATCTCGTTGTGGTCAATGCCGCCAACCGGGAAAAAGATGTGGCTTGGATGAAAGAGCATCTGTTTGGGGACGCGAAACTGACCGATCAATCCGACGACTATGCACAGATTGCCCTGCAGGGGCCGCTGTCGCGTGAGATACTGGCAAAGGTATGCAGTGAAACGGACATCCCCGAAAAGTACTATTCTTTCACAAAGGATGTGCAGGTGGCCGGCGTGCCTTGCCTGCTCTCCCAAACCGGCTACACCGGCGAGCACGGCTACGAACTGTACTGCAAACCCGAAGACGCGGGCACATTGTGGGACGCATTGCTGGCGGCGGGAAAACCCGAGGGCCTGATGCCCTGTGGGCTGGGCGCGCGGGACACACTGCGTCTTGAGGCCGCCATGCCCCTCTATGGGCACGAGATGGATGAGGAGATCACCCCGCTTGAAACCGGGCTCGACTTTGCCGTCAAGATGACAAAGGAAGATTTCATTGGCAAGAAGGCACTGGTGGAGCGCGGCGAGCCCAAGATCGCCCGCATCGGCCTCAAGATGACGGGGCGCGGCATTGCCAGAGAGCACAATGAGGTCTACCTGGACGGCAGCAAAATTGGGCACACCACCTCCGGCACACACTGCCCTTACCTCGGGGGGGCCTATGCCATGGCGCTCGTAGACAAAAACCACACGGAAGTGGGAACCGAACTCGAAGTGGAGATCCGCGGCAAGAAGGTAAGCGCGGAAATCGTGCCTCTTCCCTTCTACAAACATTCCTAATGCCCGGCAAATGCTGTAGCTATGCTTTTGAGAACACACATTGACAAACAAAGGAGAGAAAAGCCATGAATGCACCGTCTGAGCTCAAGTACACGAAATCGCATGAATGGGTTCAATTCACCGCGGACGACACCGCCCGCATCGGGTTGACCGACTACGCCCAGGATTCCCTCGGGAGCCTTGTTTTCATCAACCTGCCCGAAGAGGGGGACAGCCTTTCGGTGGGCGACAATTTGGGGGATGTGGAGAGTGTCAAGGCCGTTTCCGACGTCGTCTCCCCTGTCAGCGGCACCGTCGTCTCCATTAACGAAGAACTGCTGGACGCGCCCGAAAAAATCAACGACGACCCCTATGGCGCATGGCTTGTGGAAGTGAACGGCATCACCGAAAAGGAAGAGTTTTTGGATTCTGCCGCGTATACGGCGCTGGTGGAAGAACAAGCATAAGTGGGAAAAGACAAACAAACAGGAGGCACAGACTTTTATGGTAGAAGAGATTATGCGATTTGTGGCAGACGCCGACCCCGAACTGGGAAAAGCCATCCAGTGTGAGTATGACAGGCAGCAGAGGAACCTTGAACTCATCGCGTCGGAAAATATCGTTTCCGCAGCCGTTTTGGCGGCGGTGGCCAACGTGGCAACCAACAAGTATGCCGAGGGATACCCCGGCAAACGCTACTACGGCGGGTGCGAATGTGTAGACGTCATCGAAAATTTGGCCATCGAACGCGCCTGCAAGCTGTTTGGCGCAGGCTACGCCAACGTGCAGCCCCATTCGGGCGCCCAGGCCAACACCGCCGTCTACTTTGCCCTGTTGCAGCCCGGCGACACCGTGCTCGGTATGGACCTCAACAATGGCGGCCATCTCACGCACGGCAGCCCGGTCAATATCTCTGGCAAATACTACAACTTTATCCCCTACAGCGTCGACGACGAAACCCAGCAGATCAACTATGACAGCCTGCGCGCACTGGCCAAGGAACACAAGCCGAAGATGATTGTCGCCGGCGCCTCGGCCTATCCCCGCGCCATCAAATTCGACGTCTTTGCGGACATCGCCAAAGAGGTGGGCGCCATCCTCTTTGTGGACATGGCTCATATCGCCGGGCTTGTGGCCGTAGGGCTGCACCAGAACCCGCTGGATTATGCCGACGTCGTGACCACGACCACCCACAAGACTCTGCGCGGGCCCCGCGGCGGTATGATCCTCTGCAAAGATGCCGAGTACGGCAAACAATTCAACAAAGCCGTCTTCCCCGGCATCCAGGGCGGCCCGCTGGAGCATGTCATCGCCGCCAAAGCCGTCTGCTTCGGCGAGGCACTGAAGCCCGAATTCAAAACCTATCAGCAGCAGGTCATCAACAACTCCGCCACCCTGGCAAAAGCGCTTATGGACGAAGGCTTCAGCCTCGTCTCCGGCGGCACGGACAACCATCTGATGCTCGTTGACCTGCGCAGCTTTGACTTGACCGGCAAAGAGATGCAGGCACGGCTGGATGAAGTGTATATCACCGTGAACAAGAACACCATCCCCAATGAACCGCAAAGTCCCTTCGTCACCAGCGGCGTGCGCATCGGCACCCCGGCCGTCACCACCCGCGGCATGAAGGAAAACGAGATGAAGCAGATTGCCGGCTTCATCAAAAAGGCCGCCGCAGATTTCGAAGGCAGCGCCGAAGAACTGCGCGGAGCCGTTTCGAGCCTGTGCGGCCAGTTCCCGTTGTACGGCGCGCAAAAAGCTTAGTTGCAGATATCATTCATATAGTAAGTTCAGAGGAAAGCAGATTTAGGAGGAGAACACAATGCCAAGACTTTACAATTTTTCCGCGGGGCCTTCCATCCTGCCCGTGCCGGTGCTGGAGCAGGCCCGTGACGAACTGATGGATTACAAGGGCAGCGGCATGTCCGTCATGGAGATGAGCCACCGCTCGAAAGTGTACGACGAGATCATCGTGCACACCGAAGAGATGTTCCACAAGGTGATGAACATCCCCGACGACTACAAGGTGCTGTTTTTGCAGGGCGGCGCCACCATGCAGTTCGCCATGGTGCCCATGAACCTGCTGGCTGGAAACGGCATTGCCGACTACACCCTGACGGGCACCTTCTCTACCAACGCCTACAAAGAGGCGCAGAAATTTGAGGGAAAAACCATCAACGTCGCCGGCTCCACGAAAGATGTCAACTTTGTACGCATCCCCCAGCAGAACGATTTGACGCTGGACGCAAAGGCCGACTATTTCCACATGTGCCAGAACAACACGATCGTAGGCAGCCGCTGGAACTATCTGCCCGACACCGGCAGCGTGCCCATCGTTTCGGACATGTCCTCCTGCATTTTGTCCGAGCCCGTCGACGTCTCGAAATACGGCCTCATTTACGCCGGCGCCCAGAAGAACATCGCCCCGGCCGGCCTCACCGTGGTCATCATCAAAAAAGACCTGCTGCACGACCCACTGCCCGGCACTCCCACCATGCTGAACTACAAGACCATGGCCGAAAAAGACTCGATGTACAACACCCCGCCCACCTATTCCATCTATATGGCCATGCTGGTGCTGGAGTGGATCGAGAAAACGGGCGGCCTCGAGCAGCGTAAAAAGTTCAACCAAGAGAAAGCGGGTATTCTGTACGACTACCTCGATTCCTCCAGCTTCTACTCGACCGCTGTGGAGAAGGACTACCGCTCGATGATGAACGTCACCTTCAAAACACCAAACGAAGATTTGGACGCAAAGTTCGTCAAAGAGAGCGCGCAAAACAACATGTCGAACCTCAAGGGCCACCGTTCGGTGGGCGGCCTGCGCGCTTCCATCTACAACGCAATGCCCAAAGAGGGTGTCCAGCATCTCGTCGATTTCATGGAGAAGTTTGCAAAAGAAAACGGCTAAACGGGCCTGTTTTCTCCGGTTTCGCCGTGGGGAGCCTTTCCCAGGGCGGTCACAAGTAGATTAAACAAGGAAAAGAGGGTTTTTCATGACAAGAGTTCTTGCCAGCGACGGCATGGATAAATCGGCCGTTGCCAAACTGACGGAGTCTGGCTATGAAGTGGTCCAGCAATTTTACGAGCCCGATGAGCTCGCCAAACAGGTGAAGGAATTTGACGTACTCGTCGTGCGCAGCGCCACCAAAGTGCGGCAGCCCATCATCGACGCCGCCGTCGAAGGCGGCCGGCTCAAACTGATCATCCGCGGCGGTGTGGGCGTTGACAACATCGACGTGGAGTACGCAAAAAGCAAGGGCATTGATGTGACCAACACACCCAACGCCTCCTCCGACGCCGTGGCGGAGCTGGCCATCGGGCATATGTTCAGCCTTGCCCGCTTCATCTACATCGCCAACGTGACCATGCGCGAAGGCAAGTGGGAGAAAAAACAGTATGCAGGCGGCATTGAGCTGGCTGGCAAGACCCTTGGCCTGATCGGCTGCGGGCGCATCGGCCGCAGTGTGGGTAAAAAAGCCCTGGCGCTCGGCATGGATGTCATCTACACCGATCCCCTTGGGCCCCTGCCTGAAAATGAGCCCCTGCGTTGCGTCTCTTCGGACGAGGTTCTCAGCAAATCGGATTTCATCTCCCTGCATGTGCCCAAGAGTGACAAGCCCATTGTCGACAAGGCCGAATTTGCCAAGATGAAAGACGGTGTCTACGTCGTAAATACCGCACGTGGCGGCCTGGTTGCCGAAGACGCGCTGATCGAGGCGCTTGATTCGGGCAAGGTGGCGGCAGCAGCCATCGACGTGTACGCCGAAGAACCTTCGAAGAACGAAAAACTCTACACCCATCCGAAAATCTCACTCACCCCGCATATCGGCGCATCCACCAAGGAGGCCCAGCAGCGCATCGGCAGCGAGATTGTCTCGATCATCACGGACACGTTCGGAAAATAGCACACACACCTGCCTGTCAGCATCATCCTATGCTGACAGGTTATTGTATGCAAAAAAACAAAAAACCCATTGTGTCACTTTATAGAAATGAGGCTGATAAAATTGGCAGAGTACAATCCGTTCGAGAATGTTCTGAAAGTAGTGGATAACGCGGCATCCCTTTTGGGGTATCCCCCCCAGGACTATGAGATGATCAAATACCCTGAGAGGGAGCTGCAGGTCTCGGTGCCTGTGGAAATGGATGACGGCAGCGTCCGGGTGTTCGATGGATACCGTGTACAGCACTCCACCCTGCGAGGCCCGGCCAAGGGCGGCCTGCGTTATCATCCGAACGTCAACAAAGACGAGGTGAAAGCGCTCGCCGCCTGGATGACCTTCAAATGTGCCGTCGTCAACATCCCTTACGGCGGTGCCAAAGGCGGCGTGGTGGTAGATCCTTTCAAGCTCTCGAAAGGGGAGCTTCGCCGGCTGACCCGCCGCTTCACTTCCATGATTGCCCCGGTGATCGGGCCGGATTCAGACATTCCCGCACCGGATGTGGGTACGAATGCCGAAGTCATGGGCTGGATTATGGATACCTACAGCATGCTTCGCGGCCATTGTGTCCCGGGTGTGGTCACCGGCAAACCCCTTTCCGTGGGCGGGGCGCCCGGCCGTAACGAGGCCACAGGGCGCGGCGTCATGCTCTCCACGCTCAACATCCTCAAAAAGATGGACATGCCCGTAAACGGTGTCAGCGTGGCCGTGCAGGGGTTTGGCAATGTGGGCAGCATCACCTCCAAATTGCTGCATGAAAAGGGCGCCAAAATCGTCGCAGCGAGCGATGTTTCCGGCGGTTTGTACTGCGCCGAAGGACTGGACATCCCACGCATCTTGGAGTTTACCTCCGGCGGAAAGCTGCTGGAAGGGTACGAACAGGAAGGGGTAAAGCACATCGGCAATGAGGAGCTGTTGGGCGTAGACTGTACCGTGCTGATTCCCGCCGCGCTCGAAAATCAGATCAACGACAAAACCGTGGACAATGTCAAGGCAAAAATCATTGTGGAAGCTGCCAATGGCCCCACCACCGTCGAGAGTGACGCCATCCTCGAGAAAAAGGGCGTGACCATCGTGCCCGACATCCTCGCCAACGCCGGCGGTGTCGTCGTCTCCTACTTCGAGTGGGTGCAGAATATCCAATCGATGTATTGGACCGAGGAAGAGGTCAATGCCCGTATGGAGCCCATCATGAACCGCTCTTTTGAGGAGGTGTGGGATATCTCGAAAGAAAAAGGGGTTCCCATGCGCACCGGGGCCTACCTCATCGCCATCAAACGTGTTGTCGAAGCCCAAAAAACCAGGGGTTTATGGCCCTAAGGAGGCTTTTCTTTGGACGCTTTATTTCACCCCTCTTCGGATCGTCTTTTGTGTTGCAACGAGCCACCCTACAACGGGCAGAACTATTTCGTGCGCAATGGGGAAAAACACTGGATTGCCTCGATTGAGTTTTACTCAAACGGGCTTTTCGACGCGTCCCTCGTAGAGACCGTGAATGCCGAAGAAACCGCCTCTCTGCCTCTTTCCTACCCGCTGTGTTACCCGCCGGGCCGGCTTGAGGACACAAACAATTTCAGTGAGGCAAGGGCTTACCTGCTCCAGCATTACCGGGGAAAAGGGGTGGAATTCGGCGCTGCCGCGCAGCCCATGCCCTTCCCCTTGGGTTGCCACTTAACGTATGCCGACCCTTTTAAAGTCGGAGAAGGCTGCACCACCGGCTACGAGGGGGAATTTGTTCCCGTTCATTACCAAACCGATTTAAACCACATGCAGGGCCTGCCCGACGAAGCGTATGATTTTCTGGCGAGCGCCCACTCCATCGAGCACACCTACGACCCCATAGGAGTGCTCTCCCTCGCATACCGGAAGTTGAAGCCCGGGGGCCGATTTTTCCTCGTTGTGCCTCACAAGGAGTACACCCTGGACAAGCCCCGTGCCACCACCAGCCTCCGGCATTTGGTGGAGGATTACCGCCAGTACAACTATGAGCGCTATGTGTTCGACCTGATGGACTTCAGCGAATACGCCATCTTTTCTGACGAACTCTACGAAACGGCGCACAATTGGCACAACAGCCGGCAAAAATACGAAGCCTTCCTCGACGGCCATGGGCCCGACATCCACTACCACACGTTCACCGAAGAGAGTTTCGCCCAACTGATCGATTGGTACAATGCCAATGAAAAACCCTGGTCTGACTACACTATCTGGCCGGTTTTGGATGGAAAAACCGACCTGCTGTTCGAATTCTGGGTGGAACTGGTGAAATAGTTTTTGGGGACGGCACATGACAAGAGGTACCGGGTTACGCATACCCGGGTTTTCCCAGCAAACGGTAAGAAGGCAGCTTTTGAGCTGCCTTCTCTTTTGAGCTGCCTTCTTACCGTTTGTTCTTCTGTTCCCTGCCGCGCAATCACTCAGTTTCAAAAACCAGAGTATAGGTTTCTTCGCGAAAAAGATAAATTTTATCCACGCCCTCCTGTGCGAAACTTGCGTAATCCGTTTGATCCGTCTCGAATACCGCTCCCGTTCCACAGGAAGAGCTCACTTTTCGGGGCACCGGCATCAGTTTGACCCGGATGCCCATGTCCTGCGCATTTTTGGAAAACCGGACGGCGTCATAATGGGAAAAGAAGGTGGCGACATACGTATCCGTCATCTGGTTTACCCTTCTGCACGCAGCACAAGCCGATAATCGTCGTCCTGCTGCGTGACATCCACCTTATATCCCACACTCGTGGCAAACCGCGTCACATTTTGCATCGCCGTGCGGCTGTCCACAAGCACCTCGTAACTGTCCTGCTTTGTCGCCACGGCTTTTTTTGTCAGCAACACCGGCTCGGGGCAGGAACGCCCACGCGCATCAATCACTTCCGCCATCTCACTCGTCCTTTCTCACTGCTTTTTATCGTTTTTCTATCCCGCCAGTAGGGGGTCTACTACCCCGTAACTCGCTGCAGGCAATGTGCTTCATTCGGCCTGCGCCGCCCCTTTCCCGGAAGAGGCGCCCACTTTTTTCTTCAGAAGTTCTGAGTTCAAAACGGCTACCAGCACCAGGATCACCAGACCGATGATAACCGCAATTTTTCCGTTCGGCGTGGGGCCCTCGGCCGAAGAGGCGAGCTTAAAGTTGTGGCAGCAGGCCGCGCCCACCAGCATACCCAGTACCGTGAGCACAGAATCGGAGTTGCCCTCCCCCGCCAAAACCAACTGGCGCAGCGGGCAGCCGCCCAGCAATACAGCGGCGAAGCCCACAACCACCATGCCGAGGAAATTCCACACGCCATCGGTGTGTGCTACCGGCTGGTCTGCAAAGCCGAGATTGAAATATCCCAGTGCCAGGTTACCGACGAGTGCGGCCGCAAAGATTCCCAGGAAACCCAAAAGCAGGGTGGGGTCTTTAAACAGCAAAACGTCACGTATGCCCCCCGCCATGCAAAGACGAGAACGCTGTGCCAACGCACCCACCACAAGCCCTGCAACCAGGGCAATGGCAACCGGCGCATGCATTGAACCGGGGCCCTCAACGCTGAAAAACAGGAAACTGGCCCCCGCAACCAGGAAGAGCAAAAGCGCCACCACGCCCGCGGGCAGGGCAAACCCTTCCAGAACGGGCATGGTATAGGTACGCTTCAGGGTAAAACCCCGGTTCAGGAAGAAAATTCCCACCAGAATACCGCCCACAAATCCGGCCAGCCCGAACAGGGCATTCATGTCGCCCCCGGCCAGCCTGAGAATCATTCTCAGCGGGCATCCAAGGAACATCAAGGCCCCCACCATCATGACAAACCCAAGCACAAAGCGCAAAACCGGAGAGGAACCTCCGCGCACCTTGAACTCTTTGGCCCCGGCCGCAACCAGGAAGGTACCCAAAACCATACCGATGATTTCAGGCCGGATGTACTGCACGGGCTCGGCACGGTGCAGACCGATGCCCCCGGCAATATCCCTTATGAAACAGGCGATGCAAAACCCCATGTTCTTGGGGTTTCCGAACCAAACCAGGGCCACCGCAATCGCCCCGATAACCAGCCCCGTCACGAGCAGTAAAATTCTCTGATTTCTTGTCGACATCTTTTTTCCTCCCAATACAATACCCATAAAAGGCCGCTTAGCACCAAGCGTAGCCAATCCTAATTGTGCCAAACCACCTTTACCATGATAGCGAAACCACGGCCAAAAGGGAAATAGATATTCTCAATGGAGCATGTACTTTTATCGTTTTTATCTATAGCGGTAGCATGAACAAGAGGTCCCGTGTACAATAAGATACATAGCGACTTCAACTAAACAAAAATCACTGAAAACCGAGGACACTATGAGAGAGCAAATCTATCTGGACAATGCGAGCACCTCTTTTCCCAAAGCGCCCGGCGTGGTGGATGCCATGCGTTTTTTCATCGAGGACATCGGCTGCAACGTCAACCGGGGAAGCTATGAAGGCGCGTACTCAGCCGCCGGCGTCGTGATTGAAACCAGAGAGAAGCTGGCGAAATTGTTCGGGTTTCCCAAAAGCAAAAATGTGATCTTCACGCCCAACGTCACCACCTCACTGAACCTCTTGATCAAAGGCCTCCTGCGGCCGGGCGACCATGTCCTGGTGAGCAGCATGGAACACAACGGCCTGATGCGCCCTTTGGTGCAGATGGAAAGCCAGGGTGTCCGCTTTACCCGCCTGCCCTGTGACAACGAAGGCCGACTTTTATTGGATCAGGTGACAAACAACATAGAACCGGCGACGAAGGCCCTTTTTGTCCTGCATGCGTCAAATGTCTGCGGTACCTTACTGCCCATCACAGAGCTTGGGAAAATCTGCCAACGGCATGGCCTGTTTTTTGTGCTGGACGCGGCACAAACCGCCGGGGTCTTCCCCCTGCATATGCAGGAAATGCACATCGACGCCCTCGCTTTCACCGGCCACAAAAGCTTGCTGGGGCCCCAGGGAATCGGCGGGTTTGTCATCCGGGACGAAATGGCGGAAGAGGTGCAGCCCCTGCTTTCGGGAGGCACAGGCAGCATCTCCGATTCCGAAAGTGTACCCGCCTTCCTGCCGGACCGGTATGAGCCGGGCACCATGAACCTGCCCGGGATCTACGGATTGAACGCCTCCCTGACCTACCTTGAAGAAAAGGGGATGGATGCCCTGCGGCGCCGCGAGCTCTCCCTGGCACAGCGCCTTGGCGAGGGGCTGGGTGCCCTGCCCCAGGCGAACATAATCGGCCATTCCGACTGGCAAAACCGTGCGCCGATCGTCTCGGTCGATTTTCCTCTGCTGGACAACGCCGAAATATCCTTCCGCCTGGCCGACGAATACAATATTCTCACCCGTTGCGGGTTACACTGCGCGCCCAATGCACACAAGACCCTGGGCACCTTTCCCCAGGGTACCGTGCGTTTTTCTCCCAGCCATTTCAACACCGAAGAAGAGATCGACGCCTGCCTCTCGGCGGTGGCCGGCATTTTGTCCAAGAGGTCGTAACGCACTGAAAGGCGCCTTTATGTTTTTCTCTCTTTACTTGCCCGCCACCAGGTCGTCATAGGCCTCCAGCGCGAAGGTGGCATAGGCATATCCTGGGCCTCCGCACAAGAGCACGGCAATGTTTCCCGCCTCGACCAGCTCCTCGCGCGTGACGCCCGCCTTTATGCCCACCTCCAGATGCGACAGGATGCAAGGCTCACACTTGCGCGCAATGGAGACCGCTATAGCGATACACTCTTTCGTCTTGAAATCCAGCGCGCCCTCTTCGTTGCAAGCGGCTTTTCTCAGCTGCTTGAACGCACCAATCACTTCGGGCGAAGCGTCCCAATACCCTTTTAAACTCTCGTTCAGTCTCTCCACACGCTCTGTGGTGCTTCCCATCTGTTCTGCCATTTTCTCTTTCTCCTTCTGTTCTTTTTTGGCCCGGTGCCTTATTAATTGTACCGCACAAAAAGCAAAAAGGGAAATCGTTTATTTCGATGTATTGTTATTTTCTATAGAAATCATGAATGATGTGCACAGAAAAAACCTTCCACTGGCGCTAGCCAATGGAAGGTTTTCGCTTTGTGTAATGAAAGGTCTGCTACTTCTAGAGGAAATCTGCTTCTTTGAGCGCCGCCTCTGCGGCTTCGGCGTCCTCGCCGGCCACCATGATCACAGGGCCGGTGCAGCCCATGCCGCTCGTGGCATAGATGCCCTTTTTCCACAGTACTTTGACTGCATCTTCCAAGACCAGGATTTCCACACCGGTCAGCTCTTCGGTCGTCACCTTCTCAGGCGGCGGCTTTACGTCCTCTTCCCCGCCACCTTTTCCAGCTTCGGCCGCTTTGGCAAAACCGTCAAGGATATCGTTCAGGCCCGCCTTCTTGGCGGCCTTGAACTCTTCGTTCACCTTGTCCAGCACTTTGCCGCGGGCACAGGCGCCGGCATAGCGCAATGCGCCTGCCACCACCGGGCCGCCCGAAGCGCGGGAGATGATGTTGATGATGCGGTCGTACCCTTCGCCCACACCGGGGCCGTAGGCGTCGCCAATACCCTCATAGCTGCCGCCGGTCATGAAGGAACTCATCACCTTGATGACGACGTTGCCGGTCAGGCTGTCCATGACCATGATGTCGGGCACGCCCTGCAACAGGTCGTTGCCGCGCATGGTCACGCCGCCGTCGGCGCGGGCGCTCTGGGTGAAGTTGATGCCGTAGCCGTTCTCTTTGAGTTTCAGCAGGCTGCGCTCCAGCTGGCGGGCCCCTTCGATATTGAGGATACCCACCGTGGGGTTTTTGTTGCCGCAGGCCTTGGCAACGGCGATGCCCGCGATGGCATTCTTCAGCATGGCGCTCACGCGGTCGGTGTCCGAGGTACCCGTGGTGTTGGCCACATACATGCTGCGGCCCTTACCCGGGGTGATGACACGTCCCACGGTGGACACGCCGATGGGGAAGCTGTAATGCATGGTCACGGCGGCGTCCAACGTCCCGCTTTCCAGCATCGCGTCCATCTTTTCGTGCCCTTCTTCGGGCGTGGCCACTTCAATCAGTTCCAGCTCGGTGTCGTGGGCGGAGCCGATGACAACGACCTCGATGGATGAGTCGGAACTTTGAGCCTGTTCGGCACCGCGCAGCATCTCCTCTTCGCCGTGTTCGCTGCCCATCAGTGTCAAGCCAACGCGCACGCGTTTACCAAAACTGCCGGTCGAAAGGCCTTCTGCAATCTCGTTAAACACTTCGGCTATGGTGCCTTTCAATTTGTCTTCCATAGGGTCTAGCCTCCTTTCCGAGGTCTCTCTATTATGGATCTTGTTATTTCAAGGAAGCAGCGAAGTCTTTCATCGCTTCGGCCACCATCTGGCGGATGGTCTCTTTGTCCGTGCCGCCGGCGCCGCTGTCCGCTTCCCCGTTGTTTTTCTCCACAATAAACGAAACACCATCGAAAAGGTTCGTGAGACGGCCAAGGAACAGACTGCCCTTGCCCACGATCATCGCACGGTTGACTTTTCCTTCGAGCATCATATCCTTGCAGTACCCCAGGAAGGGCACGCCCGACGGGATATGGCCCTGCGTGGGGGCAAAACCGGGCATGCCGATGCTCTCCACCACGTTGTTGAGTTCGCTCTTCTCGAACACCTTTTTCATGACGCCGAGAGCCGCGATCATCTTGTAGTTGGCCGAAGGTACGTCGCCGGCGCCTGCGGGCTCGGTGATCTCGGGGTTCTGCATCTCCACCGAATAGGTGTCCACGTCCTTGAGGGTCATGCCGGCGCGGTCCAGGGGATCTGCCACGATGGCCTGCATGACGGCCTGGGGCGAAGCGCCGGAGCCGATGGTGTGCCGGCCGACGATGTCGGTGCGGATGACAGGGCTCTTGCCGTCGTTTTCTCCGATGTTGACCGCGAAGGCACCGAGGCAGTCCTCGATGACGGGCAGGCCCTTTTTCACATGGTCTTTGGCGTTGAGGCCAAGCTTTGCCGTGGCGCCGCCAGCCAGCACCACCACCTCTTCATAGACGCCGGCGCCCACGAGGGCGGAGGCCTCCACAAGCGCGTGGGCCGGGCCCGCACAGAAGCTGCGCGTGTCGCTGCCGGTGGCGTTCTTGCAGCCGCAGATTTCCCCAATCGCCTTGGCGAAGTTGCCGCCGCCGCGCTGGTTCATATCTCCGCAGGCCTCTTCGCTGCACTCGATGATGTACTGCACACCCTCGGGCGTGAGGTCCGTTTTGGCGAACAGAAGCGCCAGCGCAAACGCGGCCGAGGCCTTGCCCGCGAGGTTTTCAAACATCACGTGCTCAGAGAGCGCCGCGTCAAAGTCGTGCGCTTTCTTCACGCAGCCCACGAGCTTGTCGTCAAGGTACATGGGTTCGGCTTTGTGGCCGTCCACCAGCTCCTTGATCTGCTCGGTGGTGCCGGGGTTTTTATCGAGGGTGCCGAGCGTCACCCAGTATTTGCCAATGACCGGGTGGGCCGTCAGCTTCTCTTTTACGGCGCTCTGGAAGCTCTCTTCCAAGACCACCAGGTCAAACATATCCACGGCCTTCATGCAGCCAAGAAACTCGTCCTGGGGCATGATCTCGCCGTATTTTCCCTCTCGTGTTGCCCCACTCACGGGGTTTTCATACCACGGGCGCGATATCTCTTTCATCTCGCGCGGGGGCAGGTTGCCGATGTAGGACTGGTTGGGTGGGTAAGCGACACAATCCTCGAAGCTGCGCAGGTGCTTTGGCAGCTCTTTCAGGTGCTCTGAATCGGGATTGAGGCGCATTTCGCTGGTCTGGGTGCTGCCCTGATGGATTACCATATCGTTGCACTGAACCAGGGCGTAGCTGGCACCTTTCATTACAGGAAAGCTCATTGATTCACCTCCGAAAATATCCTCAAAGAGAGCCGGAGAGTGGTCCTCTCCGGCTCTCCCTGAGGTTAGACATTACTCATCTTTAAACACGGTCTGTTCGGTCACTTCAGTCTGCAGGGCTTTCAAAGCCTTTTCGACCAGTTTCCGGCGCAGCTCTTTCTCGTCGGCCGGGTCAAGAGCGGGGTTGCCCAGCGGATAAGGAATCGCCACTGTTGGGACGATACGGTTCGCGCCCACCGTGAGGGAGATCGGCACGACAGTACACATATGAACTACAGGGAATCCTTCTTCTTCAATTGCTTTCACCATCGTTGCACCGCAACGTGTACAGGTGCCTCAAGTGGAGGTGAGGATCACGCCGTCGACACCGTCGGCTTTGAGTTCCTCGGCAATTGCCTTTCCGAATTTCTTTGCATTGGCAACCGAAGTACCGTTGCCAACCGTCGCATACCAATAATCATGCAGCGAGCCAATCTCGCCGGCTTTCAGCATCTCTTTGATGACGTCCACCGGGAGTACACGGTCGAGGTCTTCGTTGGCGTACACGGGGTCGTAACCGCCGTGGGCCGTCTCGCCGTTCGAGGAATCGAAATTATCGATATCCTTGAGGCTGTACTTTCCAAATTTGGAAGCACTGGAAGACTCGATATGGTCTGGGTTGCCTTTCGGCACCGGGCCGCCGGAAGAGACCAGCGCGATCTTGGCTTTCTTCATATCCTTGATCGCCGGCTGAGGATCGACGCGGTCGAAGACAGGCATCGGATATTCCGTCTGGAATTCCTCTCCCTTGATCTTCTTCAGCAGCATATCCACCGCGCGCTTGGAGCCGCGCTCTTCAGCGAAGAAATTGACACGGATGCCCTTCGGCACATAACCGGTAACCTCTTCCCCTGCGATGACCTGTTTGATCACAGCCACCATGTCGGGGATGGCTTTCTTCATGGTGGCGGCAGAGTTGCCCGTCTCCACGAAATAGCCGTACTTTTTGTACATCTCGAGACCGGGGTTCTCGATGTACATGCCGCCCACTACGGGCAGCTCCAGGTTCTCGGTTACGAGTTTGGCGACGCCACCGGCCGCCACGCCGTAACGTCCGGCGTTAAAGGCAGGGCCGACGACAACCAATTCGGGATCGTAGCTCTTGATCATGTCGAGGATCACCTTAGATGCGCTCTCCTCGTTCTCGGAAAAGTAGCTGTCACCGCAGATCACGGTGCCTACAATCTCCGCCACGTCTTCCAAGGCTTTTGAAAGAGCCATGCCAGGGCCAACGATGCCGTCGCGTTTCTCGGGCGGCACATCAGCTTTGTCTTCGCCACCGATACCGGCATAGAATTGGTTGATATAATGCACGATTCTCGTTTTGCTCATCTTATTTCCCCCTTTTCTATATACTCTGGTATCGGCTGGATTAGCCGCGATATTCCGCAACCTCTTTTTTGATGGCGTCCACGTCCAGCACCATCTCCATCATGGAGATCTGCTCTTCGTAGATTGCGGGATCAATCTCGTCCTTGAGCTCAAGGATGTGGTACGCTTTGAGTCCCAACGGGACCCCAGCCAAAGGACCTGCGAAGGTAGGATCGCCGGCAGATACGGTTTCGGCGGCGAGGCCGGAAGCTTCCGCTTCGCCTCCACCCAAAAGAACGATAAAGTCTTCGTTGCCGTATTTTTCTGCCAGATCTTTGATCCTAGCCTGATTCTCGAGGTCCATGGCGCCTGCGCTGGTTCAGACGAAGCATTCGGTTGTGCTGAATACCACTTCTGCGCCGGCAGGCTTCACGCACTCTTCGATCGCCAGACCAGGGATTCCGTCGCGGTCGCCCAGAATAGCGACTTTTTTGCCGTTAAGAATGCCCATAACGCTATGTCTCCTTTTTTATTATTTTTAGTACGCCGTCCTAAACTGTTTCTAAGTTTTAGACGGTCTTTGCCGTGAGGTAATTGAAGCCGAGCTCGTTCGTAGCACCCGTGATGACCTGGATCTCCGCGGTGATGCTGCCGTCGGCATTCAAGCTGCCGTCCCAGCCGCCCGCGATGACATTGGCCACTTCGGGGTAGCCGATCACGGTGTCCATCACAGGCAGGGTGACCACTACATTGGCGTTGCCGGCGGTGACGCAGGCGTCGCCCTTGGGGGTCGAGTCCGCCAGGGACTGGGAAGCGCCGTCCTGACCGGCATATTCGTCGGTGATCAGACAGGTCTTCACGCCCTTGCCCTCGATCTTGTTACAGTTCATAACGAGGTCCGCATCGGGGTTGCCGAAGCCCTCTTCGGAAATGATAGCCGCGTCGGCGCCGAGGAACTCGACGAGTTTGGCGGTCATGTTCGAAGAACGCTCTTTGTCCATCAGCGTGACGTTCTCGTTGGTCACCACACAGCCGAGGAAGTTGATGGTCTTGCCATGCTGCTCAAACAGGTCGGTGATCACCGGGCTGTTTTCATGCACGTAGGTGGGGTTTTTGTCACAGGCGGACACACAGTTGCCGCTCGTGATGGCCCCGTCAAAGGCCTCCGTCGGGTACATGAAAGTCGGTACGATCTGTTTTACGTCCACCCCATAGTAATAGGTGTTGTGCAGTAGGCCCTGGGTCTGCAGCATGTAGGCATAGACGACTTTGGGCAGATTCGGGTATTCCTTCACCTGCTCGAGGATGGGTTTGGTCTCATAGACTTTTTCCTCATCCACTTTGACGTCTTTGCCCGCTTCGCCGAGATAGTTTGCCGCGCGGAAGCCCGCCAGGCGGACCACCACTTCGTGCTCGTGCTGCTTGAGATCATCGAGCGGCTCCACCTTGACAACCACGTTGTTGGTTTTCGAGAAGGGGGTGTATTCCGCACCCGCGCCCTTCATGTCGATGATGCCTTCCTGGAAACCAACGATCTTGCCGGTGGTGACGACCGCCGCGCCTTTCAGCACGTGTGTGCGTCCGCTTCCCACCTGGTCCACCCCGGTCATAAAGCCCGGGAAAATGCCGCCGTCACCGCTCACTTTTACGCGGGGCTCCACGACATCCTTCACCGGAATGATGCGAACCGATTCTCCCGGACGGGCCAGGAAAACTTCAACGGACTTGATTCGTTCATCATCGCCGGCGATCTTGGCCAGTTCATCTTTATTGACAAATAACGTGCCGCTTTTCACTTCGGTTTTATCGCCGAATTGCACGTCTTTAATAAAGATGTTGCCAATTTCCAAACGCATAGTATCCCTCCAGTTCATATGTATTATTGGGAGGCTGTAGGGCCTGCTTACGCGGCAGATTATCCACCGGTGCTCTTTTCGCCTTTCTCTCCACGGCGCAAAGCCGCTTCGATCGGGGCGAACCCGTAAATCCGGCGGGTGTGGCTGCCACCTAGGCCGGCCTTTTCAAGACCACCCTTCCAACCTTAGTAAACTGGGGCTTGCCGTACGGATGTACTGCCGTCTTTAGGCAAGCTCATTCAGTTTTGCCTCAACCGCAGCAATGCCGCCTTCGTTGATGGCCTCTTTGTCGAACACCTCTATCTTTTCGCCATCTTTGTAGAATACAAAGGTGGGAATGCCCATCACCTTTTGGGCGATGGCAAGGCGTTTGTTGCCTGCGGTGTCCAGTTTGCAGAATTTGGCCTTGCCTTCGTTTTTCTCTGCAAACGCTTCCACTTCGGGCAGCAGGGCCATGCAGGGCTCACACTTGGGGCTCCAAAAATCAACAAACACAAGCCCATCGGCCTGCAGAACCTCCGCGTCGAAGTTCTCTTTGTTCAGTTCAACCATTGCATTTTTCTCCTTTCCTAGCGTTGTATCTAAGCGAGGGGAAATCCCCCCTGCTTATCTTGAGTGATGCGCGGTTTACAGAACCTTTTTCACCATTGCCTCCACCGCATCGGGGGTGATGGCTTCCGCGCCCTCCAGGCGATCCACGGGCTCGCCATCTTTAAACAAGATCACGGTGGGCACCTTTGTCACGTTGTAGCTGCCCGAGGTCTTTTTGTTGCGGTAGGTGTCCAGTTTTGCCAGCGACAATTTGCCGCCCTTTTCCTCCACCTTCTTTTCCAGGTTGGCCAGCACGTCGAAGCAAGCTTCCACCTGAGGCGCCCAGAAGGCCAGCAGTACGGGTTCTTTCTTGTCCAGTACGTTCTCGCGGAAACTCTCCATCTCGTCGAGGTACTTTTCGGCCGCCACGGCGGCGATGGCGCCGTCGGCCGCGGCAGTAACCACCTGGCGCAGGTATTTCACGCGCGCGTCGCCCACGCCGTACACGCCGGGCACATTCGTCTCCATGAGGTCGTTGGTGATGATATACCCCTGCTCATTGAGCTCGATTTTGCCCTTGAGGAAATCGGTCTTCGGCACCGTACCCACGAAGAAGAAAACGCCATTCGTTTCCATTTCGGTCAGCTCGCCGGTTTTGATGTTTTTCAAAACCACTTTTTCCACCAGCTCGTCGCCCACAATCTCTTCCAGCGTCGAGTTCCAAATCCATTTGAGTTTTGCGTTTTTGAACGCTTTCTCGCTGCTGGCCTTGTTGCAGTCCAGCGTGCCTTCGTCGTGGATAACGATAACGGTGACGCTCTCGGCGAAGCGGGTCAGGTACATGGCCTCTTCGATGGCGGCGTCGCCGTTGCCGATGACGATGACATCCAGGTCCTCAAAAAAGTCGGCATCGCAGGTGGCACAATAGGAAACGCCCTTGCCGCGCAACTTGCCCTCGCCCTTGATGTTCAGGGACCGGGGTTCGGCGCCGGGAGAAAGGATGACGGATTTTGCCTCATAGGTCTCTCCGTCTTTGGTCGTCACTTTTTTAATCGGGCCGGTAAAGTCTACGTCAGATACCGTACCCTTAAAAATCTCTGTTCCGAAGTGCTCTGCATGCTCGGTAAAGTTTTTCATGATGCCAGGGCCCGTGGATTCTCTGAAGGTCCCGGGATAGTTTTCCATCTCCATGGTGCTGGCCGCCTGACCGCCGGGGCGGCCCTTTTCCACGATGGAGGTCTTCAAGCGCGCACGGCTGCCATAGATTCCTGCCGCCAGGCCACCAGGACCTCCGCCTACAACTAAAATATCATACACTTCCGACATACTTGCCTCTCCCTTTCTTGGATGAATTTGCTTTTATGCCATCAGGGGTAAATCTCTCCCCTGATAAACCGCTTTCTCTAGGTGTGATACTCGGCGGGCAGCGCGCCCATGGCCGAATCCAGCAAGTCGAGGTCAATCACCTGAAAATCATCAAGAACCGTTTCGGGGTACTCACGCTCTTTTATCCCCAGCTTTTTTAAAACCGCAATGGCCCCTTCGATCAGCTGCAAGCTCTTTTCGTCCACCTCCGCCTGCCGTGTGGACAAAACCAAACTTCTGTAGGGGCTTTCGTTCGGTTTTACGCTACCCGAAAGGGGGTGGTTGATCAGCACTGCCCCGAGATGGATGGCATCCCGTGCCGCCGTGTAAATTCCCATCACATCCGTCTTTTGTACTTTCACCAAGCTCCCATATTTTTGGCTCGCAAGCGGGTTGTTGCTCAGGATGTAACAGTTCGCCATGAATCGCCTATTCTCCCGTTTTTATCCGAAATTCTCATCTCAAAAAAAGCGCAATAAAAGACACGGCAAAAAGAGCTTTGCCATGCCCCTGTCATCTGTTTCCAGGGTGGGTCTTATTGTGGTATGTTGGCCTGAGAGTTTCGCAGGACGGTTTGGCGAACCGTTTGCTTGCCCCTTCGGCGTCTCGTAAGACTCTCCCACAACAGTCATTCCCAGAGGTATCTTCATTCCCAAGGTAACTAAGATATTGATTATAGTGAAAAATGCGCTATGTCCGCATTCTGTTTTATTTGTGTTAATTCTATCACAAGGCTACCCGCTTGTAAACCATTTTATCACATTTGCAATCCAAAAAATCTATGCAAATATTGTGCAACATTTAAAAAATCTATACACTTGATCCCGCACTTGATTATTTAGGCGCTTTCGGTACAATATATAAGGGAATAATTAAGATGAGAAGAAACTTGAGGAGTGTGTGGAAATGGCCGTGAATCGTGATCTCCTGAGAAACATCCCAAAGGTGGACGAATTGCTGGCCAGCCCGGCGCTTATCGAGGCCGCGCAAAGAGCCAGCCACTCCGCCGTGGCCCGTGCCACAAGACAGGTTCTGGAGGAACTGCGGCAGAGTATCCTCGAGGGTTTACAGACTTCTGTGCCGGACAAAGAAGCCCTTTTGCGCCGGGTCACACGTTCGGTGGAACTGGACGCAAGGCCAAACCTGAAAAGGCTGATCAATGCCACCGGCGTCGTTCTGCACACCAACCTCGGGCGGGCCCCGCTGGCGGAAAGCGCCGTAGAGGCCATCCGGAATGTGGCCGCAGGCTACACAAACCTTGAATATAACTTGCCGAAAGGCGAACGCGGCAGCCGCTATAGCCATGTTTCGGGCCTGTTGTGTGAGCTTACGGGGGCCGAGGATGCCATCGTCGTCAACAACAATGCGGCCGCCTTGCTGCTTTTGCTGTCCTCCCTCACAAAGGGCGGGTAGGTCATCGTCTCCCGCGGGGAACTTGTCGAGATCGGGGGCGCTTTCCGCGTGCCCGACATCATGGCCATGAGCGGCGCAAGCCTCATCGAGGTGGGCACCACAAACCGCACGCGCGCCTCCGATTATGAGGCGGCGATCCGCCCCGAGGAGACAGCGGCTCTGCTCAAAGTGCACACCAGCAACTTCAAAATCATGGGGTTCACCGAAGAGGTGGCCCTGGATGAACTTGTCAAGCTTGGCCGCAAACGCCATCTCCCGGTTTTCTACGACCTTGGCAGCGGTTCTTTCCTCCCCCTCACACCCTTGGGTATCCAGGGCGAGCCCAGCGTACACGAATGCCTGAAAACCGGGGTCGACATTCTGTGTTTCAGCGGGGACAAACTGTTTGGGGCCCCGCAGGCGGGCATCCTGCTCGGCCGAAAAAAACTCATCGAAAAAATCAAAACCCATCCCCTC
>JAJDHT010000029.1 GCA_030266325.1 Ruminococcaceae bacterium OttesenSCG-928-I18 | reverse complement strand
AAAGCAGTTTTTCCATTTTGGACAACTTGGGCGTGGCACTGTTGGTGACTGACCCGGATAGCGACGAGATACTGTTTGCCAACGACGCCATGAACCTGTCCTACGGGGTGAAAGGAAGCCCCACTGGAAAAACCTGCTACGCGGCCTATGGTGAGGATCCGGCACGCAAATGCAGTTTTTGCCCGTCGGAGCAGCTCAAAAAGAATCCGAGCCAACCCATCATGTGGGAGCGTTATCACCGTAATGTGAAGAAATGGTTTCGCCATACCGACATCCTCACCAACTGGAATGACGGCCAGCAGATCCACATACAGTCGGTTGTAGATATTACGCATGAAAAAGAAGAAGAGTTGTCAGTTGCGAGGCAAAAAGCGCAGCATGAACTTATGGCGTCCATCGCCCGTGAGTTTGCTGTGTTAAAAGACAATGTCTACGAACAGATTCACCATGCCTTCGAAATAACCGGAGCCTTTTTGAAGATAGACCGCATTCTTCTGTTGAAAAAGAATCCGGGTAGTCAGGACGTGGCAATTGAATGCGCATGGTTCAAGAGTGAAAAGTTCAAGCCAGATAATACGCGCAAGGAGTTACCGCCACAACTTGATTTTGGCCGGTATGGCAAATCGCACAAGGAATACATCACCTGTGACATTGTGGCTAAAGAGCCTAAATATGCGGTGCTGGAACAGTATGGTGTCATAAGTTTTTTGGCGGTACCGGTCTGGACGAACGCTGCGGACACGCGATTTATCAGTTTTGAAACCTGTGCAAAGGTAAAACCCATTGAGAATGCCCATATCCACCTGGCCACCATATTGGGGGATATCGTTGGCAACGCCATGATCCGGGTCGCTGATATTGAAAAGATCATCATGGCGAGAAGGCAGGCACAGACGCTACTGGATGCCACACCGTTTAGCTGTGTCCTTCTTGATGAAAACCGGAAAATTGTGGATTGCAATCTATACGCATTGCGCAACTCCGGATTTGAGTCGAAAGAAGCATTTATCGAAAATTTCATGGACCTTGCAACGGAAGTCCAAGAGGACGGCGAGGCAAGCGCAGATTTTTTGCAAGCCCAATTCGAACAGGCAGTTGAAAAGGGAAGTGCAAGTTTCCGCTGGAATCACGCCACCATGGATGGAAGAGTTGTCCCTCTGCAGGTTTCCATGGTGCGTGTCCCTTGGGAGACGGGATTCCGCATAGCTGCCTATGGGCGAAGTCTTACCAGAGAGTTTGATGAACTGGAAAAGCGAAGAATCGCGGAAAAGCAGATTCAGGTCATGCTGGACTCCAACCCGCTCATCTGTTCAATGTGGGATGAACAATTGACCATGATCGACTGTAATCTGGCGGCAGTACGGCTGCTGGGGATGGATGACAAATCTGAATATATCGGCCATTTTTTTCAGTTTAATCCAACCTATCAACCCGATGGAGAGCCCTCAAAGGCAAAAGCAATACGGTGGCTGAGGCAGGTTCTGAAAACAGGACAAGAGCGATTCGAATGGGAATATCTCACTCGAAGTGGACAGCCATTTCCCGCCGAAACCACTCTGATCCGGGTGGACTGGGATTACGAATACCGCATACTGGCCTATTCGCGGGATCTGCGCGAATTGAAAGCGGCGGAATCTGAGAAAAAAGAGGCCGAGCAGCGCACCCTCCTGATGCTGGACACGCTACCCATGGCTTCATACCTGATTGCACGGAACCATGAACTGGTGGACTGCAACCGGGAGGCGGTGCGGATGTTTCAGGCCAAGGACAAAGAGCATCTGATCCACTCATTCCTGGAAGATTTTTCCCCTGATTACCAGTTGGATGGCCAGCCCAGCAAGGAGAAGGCAAACCGATTCATCGACAGGGCTTTCAGTGAAGGGTATGTCGTGTTTGACTGGACACACCAGATGCCAAGCGGCGATGTGATTCCGGCAGAGATCATCCTGGTGCATGTGCACTGGAAAGAAAACGAGGATCTGGTGTGTGCTTATACCAGGGATCTGCGCCAGGTAAAGAGGACCGAGGGAGAGTTGCACCAAAAAACCCTTCTTTTGGAAACGGTGAATAGGATTGCAGAACGGCTGTTGCCGGCAAACCCATCTAACATCGATCAAGAGCTTTCCCTCTCGATGAAGTACCTGGCACAAAGCGTCAACGTGGACGCTGTCCGCATCTGGAAAAATACTGAGGAAAACGGGAAGTCCTGTTATCAGTTGGTGCACGGCTGGCCACAGGCTCTGGCATCTTCATCCTATGAAACGAAGTATTATGATGACCTGCCCTATTGGAAGGATATGATCTTCAACAACCGAATTATCAACGGGCCCGTGCAGGACCTTCCCGATGCGGAGAAGGTTCTTTTGGCGGATCTCGAAGTAAAGTCCATCCTCGTTATCCCTCTCACCATTCTCGACAAGGTATGGGGCTTTGTAAGTTTTGAGGATCACCGCCACGTGCGAGTACTGACTGAATCCGAAGAACATGCCCTGCGCTCAGGCAGTACGATACTCGCGTCTGCCCTGCACCGCAACGCCACCACCAGGGAACTGATCGACACCAACATTGCGCTGACCAAGAACAAAAATCTGCTTTCAGCGGTGAACCGGGTGGCCGAGCTGATTCTGTCCAGTGAACGGGAGGATTTCCCAAGAGTCATTCAAAAGTCCCTTAAGCTAATTGGCGAGAGCGTGGGGGGCGACCGTGCCTCGTTATGGGAAATCCACCAGGGGAAGGATGGTATCCTGTATGCCAACCGGCTTCCTGGCTGGAAGAAAGGCCGGTCTTTCAAAAACTCCGAGTATGCGCTAACCATTCCGCTGTATGATTATGTTCCGGAATGGCGAGGCGAAAACGCACCGCATGACATCGAATTCCTATTTGATGAGATGAATGAGAACCTTCAGGGTATGAGCATCCTGGAGGGTGGCAAATACCTGCTTCTACAACCCCTATCCCTTCAAGAGCACTTTTGGGGATTTGTGGGGATTGCCCATAAGACCGAAGGGCTCCATTTTAACGAGGGGGATCGGGATATTATCCGCTCCGGCAGCCTAATGATCGCAGAATCCATCATACGAAGCAACCTGTCTGCGAATCTTCAGGAGATTGAGGTGATTGCTGCAACCGATGCCTTGACCGGCCTGATGAACAGAGCAAGTTTCCTGCCACAGGCGGAAGCCATGTTTGACAGCAGTAAACAGAACGAAAAGCCCATATGTGTCATGTTCTTAGATATCGACCACTTCAAAAAGGTCAATGACAATTATGGGCATGCATTTGGCGATACCGTGCTGGTTCAAATGGCGAGTATCTTAAAAAACTCTGTCCGCCCCCATGATTTGTGCGCACGCTATGGAGGCGAAGAATTCGTCATTGTCCTGGCGGAAGGGTCGAGAGTTGCGGCTGAAAAAGTGGCCGGCCGCATCATGCAAGCACTCAGAAGCGCCCGGTTTGAACAGTATCCAGAGTTCTCGTTTACCGTCAGTATCGGGCTGATGTCGAATGTGCCTAAAGATGAAGAGACATTACAGTTATTTATAGAAAGTGCTGACTTGGCGCTTTACAATGCCAAAAACACAGGAAGAAACAAAGTGGTGAACTATCTGGATATGCCACAAGAATGAATAAACCAAAGTTGAACTTTCGCCTGAGCATGGAGGAATATAGTAAGAATTGGACAATAGGGTTCGGAAGCCGTGCATTTTGATTTTCCATTTCACGTTTTCGCATTATTTAACGAATGCGCATTAGACATATCCCGCTCGCAAAAATGTCGCAAAGTCCGAAAGAAGGTTTTGTGACAAATAGAAAGATCCAAAACCTTGCACAGTCCAATCAAACTGTTCAAAGTTTCTGATTCACTCTGATTCATTTTTCGTTTTGGCCGCCGATGTCGTGGCTCCCATTTTTCGGATGGGGAGTGAATCAGCTTTGTTCGAGTTCCGCGCGCATCAGCCGCAAAAGCACGTCATGCAGGGTGTGGCTGGAATTGCCTTTGAAAATGGGCTGGACAATAAAAGCCCGGTTGTCAAATGTATAGGTGACAGGCGCGCAGGGCTGTTGCTCTGCGCTGGCGCCTGTTGGTTGGGTTTTGTCGCACGTTTTGCATTCTACCAAAAGCATACCTCCATAGCAGGGGGCTGAGCCGCACATAAAGGGCACGACCTCGTAAATATGTTCGTTGGATGGTTCGGCAACCGGCAACCGGTTGTTGCCTCATAAGCTGGCGCAATGCGCCACTTCCCCCTTCACGCGGGCCGTTTGGAAGTATCATTATCGGGTTCCGTTTCGCCTTGAGTGGGGTGCCATCCCCACTTGTCACATGCGCTTGCCGCTCCCGGCAGGGTGTGTATCACCTCCTTATCCCTGCCGATCATTGCATCATAAGACAACAAAATGAAACCATCTCATTCTAAAGATTCCACCTTGTAACATTAATGTGACAAGGTGGAAAAATCAGCGGTGGACGGCGGCCAGTTCAGTGCGACCCTTTGACTTTTTTGCTTGCCTTGCCCTGTTCCGCGCGGTGCGCATATAGAGGTATTGGTTGTAGTCACAGCCGATTTTGGGCGGTTCTATCCGAATATCCAAAGAGAGGCTTGACAAGTGCAACAAGCCCTTTATCCGCTCGGCTGCAAGCCGCCCCGGTTCGTCATCGTCCATGCACAAAACTACCGTTCTAATTTCGGGATAGACGGTCAAATATTGCAGAATGGGCAACGGCGAAACACCCGCCAGCGACAGGTAATGCCGGTCTTTCCACGGCTGGCCGCCCAATAAAAACAAGCTGGCCCCCGACATCGCATCTATGGCGGATTCATATACATAAAGCGTTGTACAGGCCCCATTTTGCGCCTGTAAGGCGAAGGTATACCGCTTGTCACTTCCTTCTACATCTTGCTTGAAATCGCCCTCTGTGGCACGTATGGCGGCATGGCGGGGCGTTCCGCACTCGTCACGCCCTACAAATACACAGCTATGATATTGGGCGCTTTCGTGGAGGGTGCCAAGGGTGCGGTAATGCTC
The DNA here is from genome assembly GCA_030266325.1 of Ruminococcaceae bacterium OttesenSCG-928-I18. Classification (GTDB taxonomy): domain Bacteria; phylum Bacillota; class Clostridia; order Oscillospirales; family Ruminococcaceae; genus JAAYCI01. The sequence continues at coordinate 18,232 of JAJDHT010000029.1, read as the reverse complement.
TACAATCTCACGGCACAGGCCCCGCTTGCCGCAAAGATAGTCAATCATACGGTTGTCGCTATCGTTCTTCTCTGGCAAGGAAAAAGGTCGGGCTGGGGGTGGCTCCGCAAGGGGGGAATAAGGTGCGGCTTTGCTTTCCAATACCATCTGCGCCGCCTGCGGCAATGAGAATCCCCGCACGGTAATGAGGTACTGTAACGCCGTTGTGCCGCCAAAGCCCTGCGAGCGCCAGTTCCATTTCCCGATGCTCACGCTCACCTTTAGGCTGTCATGGTCTATGAGGCGGTATTCGTCTTGCCCACACCGTTTTAGGTTGCCCGGTTCGGCTACAGCCAGATAGGAATACAGGTCGATGATTTTCACCTGTGCAAGCTGTTCGGGTTCAATCCACACTGGCGGGGCCGGGTTCTTCGGTCATGTTTTCCACCACGGCCAAGCATGACAGTATGAAATAGTTTGCGGCGGTTGGGTGGCACAAGTACGGTTCCATATCGGGTGGGGCGGCCTGCCGCGCGAGGGCATACAGCAGTTTTATTGCGTCTGAAAATTCGGTGGGATGGCCCATGTTGTACAGGGCGTTGACTGTATGGCGCAGCCACTCCATTGCCGGGGCCGGAGGTTTTATGGCTGCACTGATGCCCTCCACAAGTGGAGCCATGGCCTTGTATGCTGCCCGGTCTACGCGCTGGCGGTCAATCTCGCCATTGGGCAGAAATGCGGCGGGGTGGAATATGTTTTTCATTTGACCCTCCTGTTGCATTGTGATAAAATGAAAAAGCCGCAAGCGGTTGGCTTGCGGCAAATGCCCCCAATAGTTGCGGATTTGGGGCAAAAGTCGTGGTTCTTTTAGGGTTAATATTGCTGAATATTGCCTATTTTATATCGCTCTTTCGCTTTATTTGGTATGGTTGCTGTAAGAACATCTGCACCAGCGAGGCGCTGGGCCCGAAGGAATATTTCGGGTCCGGCGTTCATAATGTGAAGAATTGTCCCAATGGATCGCATAAAAAGATCCATTGGGGCAAAGTATATACAAAAATGCTGTAGAGCAGTGGGCTGGGAGAAACAGCATTGGCTTGAGTGGAGGTAGTGTTTTGAAAAAGAGTCGCAGTATATCGCTCTCGGGGAAGTTGTCTCTGTTGGTTGCCATATTGATTTTGGTCAGCGCGGTGTCGGTAGGCATATTGGGTTTTATCCTCTACCGCATGGATTGTATCCGGCTGAATGGGGAAAAAGCCGTTTCTATTGCAGAGTCTCTCGCGGCGGGCATCGATGGCGATGAGATGGTGCAAATTATGCGTTCGGGTCAGACAAGCGGGAGCTATGACAGGGAAAAACAGATGGCCGATGAGACGGCCGTGCAAACGGGTACCATCTATCTGTACGTCTTGGGCGCGGATTATTCGGACACTTTTACCTATTATTTGGAAGGCTACAACCCTGAAACCGCACTGGAGGAGTATTTTCTTGGAGACGAGGAAGATGCGGGAATCTATGCGGAAGAGATGTTCCACACCCTCGATACCGGAGAATCTGCCTTCACGGATGTCTATCAGTCGGGCGAGTTTGGCAACATGGTGTCGGGGTTTGCCGCCGTGCGGAATCAAAACGGTGAAGTGGTGGGCGTGGTGGGTGCCGATATCTCTGCGAACGACGTGATGAAGGACGTAAACCGCTTTGGCCTGGAAACAGGGCTGATTGTATTGGCTGCTGCGGTTGTAGCGGTCATCATCAGCCAGGTGATCATCAAGAAGATGATCGGACGTCCGCTCAAACAGCTGAGGAAAGCTTCGGGACAGATCGCCGTGGGAGACCTCGATATCGATCTGAATATCTCTTCCGGCGACGAGATTGGACAGTTGGCGGAGTCTTTCCGAAACATGGTGGACAGCACGCATCACCAGGTGGAATTGCTTGAGGAGATCGCCGAAGGGGACCTGAGCACGACCATTGAACCACGCAGCGACAAAGACAAGATGAGCTTTGCGATGATTCGAACCGCCGACAACCTCAATGGGGTCTTCGAAAACATTCGCAACAGCGCGCTTCAGCTCTCAGGCGCTTCGAGCCAGATTGCCAACGGGGCCCAAGGCCTTGCGCAAGGGGCGGGAGAGCAGAGCGACACGATGGAACAGCTGGCGGCTTCTGTGGATGGGGTTGCCGAAAAAGCACAGCAAAATGTGGAAATGGCCACCGAGGCCACCGAGCTAGTACACAGCGTAAAACAAAACGCGCAGCAGGGCTCGGTTCTGATGGAAAACATGTTGTCGGCTGTAAAGGAGATTGACGAAGCCAGCACAGAGATCGCAAAAGTGATGAAAACCATCGACGATATCGCGTTCCAGACCAATATCCTGGCGCTCAACGCCTCGGTAGAGGCCGCAAGAGCAGGCCAGCATGGCAAAGGGTTTGCCGTTGTGGCCGACGAGGTGAGAAATCTCGCCTCGAAGAGCGCTGCATCGTCGGCTGAAACGGAGAAATTGATCGACAATTCACTTGAAAAGGCTTCACTAGGCGTGAACATTGCCAGCGAAACATCGCAGGCGTTCTCTAAAATCGTGCAGGGCATCAGCGAAAGCGAACAGATCATTTCCACGATCGCCGATTCCTCCCAGGCGCAGAGTGAGGCGATTTCCGGCACGTATGACAACATCGGCCGCATCACCCAGGTGGTGCAGCAAAACAGTGACTCCGCGCAGGACAGCGCCGCTTCCAGTGAGGAGCTGAGCGGACAGGCGGAACAGCTCAAACAGATGTTGGCGCAGTTTAAGCTCAAAGATTCCGCTATGGGGCCGGCCCTGCCAGCCGCGGAGGGGGATCGTGGGGACGAGGTCTTTTGATGATGGGTACGGAAAAAACGCAGGCAAAAGAGACGGAAACCATCCTGCCCTACCTGGAGAAAGATGTTGAGCAACTGTGTTCCATCTGGAATGAAGTGATTGAAAAAGACGACGCGTTTGTGTTTGAACGGCCTTTTGGCATGGCCGAGTTTACAGAGATGCTGCAGAGCCAAAGTGGGGTATACTGCGCCACCGAGGGTGATAAGGTCAAGGGGTTTTATATTCTCCACCCAAACTTTCCCGGCCGCAGCGGCCATATTGCAAACGCCAGCTATGCGGTGGCCGGCGAATGCAGGGGCGAAGGCGTGGGAAAGCGCCTTGCGCTCCACTCGCTGGAAAAGGCCAAGGAGACTGGATTCACCGGCATGCAGTTCAACGCTGTCGTGGCGAAAAACCATGCCGCCAACCGTCTTTGGAGCTCGCTTGGGTTTCAAAAAATTGGGGAAGTGCCAAACGCGTTCCGGATGCGAAACGGGCAGATGAGTGCTCTTATCATCTATTATCGGGCACTGTAAATAAGGCCGAAAGGGGCCGAATCGTTCGAGGAGGAAACTATGTCAAGTGTGGTGTGGGTACTGATCGCCTTTGTCCTTTATGCGGGGGTTATGATTGCCATCGGTGGGTTTTTCTTTAAAAAATCTAACAATTTGTCGGATTATTTTCTCGGCGGCCGCAAACTGAATTCTTGGGTGGCGGCTTTTTCCGCCCAGGCGTCGGACATGTCGGGCTGGCTGCTCATGGGCCTTCCGGGGGCGGTGTATGCCTTCGGCACAGGCCAGATGTGGATTGCAGTCGGCCTTGCCATTGGCACGGCGCTGAACTGGCTTTTGGTGGCAAAACGCCTGCGCCGGTACACCATCAAGGCGGGAGACGCCATTACCATTCCCCAGTATTTTGAAAACAGGTTCCACGACAATACGCATATATTGCGGGTGGCCGCAGGCATTTTCATCACCATCTTTTTCACTGTGTATACGGCCTCTGCTTTTGTGGCAGGCGGCACACTTTTTTCCCAGGTGTTTGGCATCGACTACCAGATCGCCTTAGTGATCAGTGTGGTCATCATCCTGGTCTACACGTTTTTGGGCGGTTTTTCTGCGGTGAGCTGGACGGACATGGTGCAGGGCACCCTGATGCTGATCGCCATCCTCAGCGTGCCCCTGCTTGCACTTGCCGCCCTCGGCGGGCTTTCGGGTTTACAAAGTGAGGTGAGCCCCACTTTTTTGAACGCGCTGATGGATGAAAACGGACAACCGCTCACCTTCATCTCTGTGATTTCCCAATTGGCATGGGGACTTGGTTATTTCGGTATGCCGCATATCCTCGTGCGTTTCATGGCCATCCGCAACGAAAAAAGTGTAACCAAGTCGGCCGCCATAGCGATCACCTGGGTTATTTTGTCCCTCAGTTTTGCCATCTTTTTGGGTGTGATCGGCGCGGCATTTACGCCGGATCTCGCAGACCCCGAAACGGTTTTTATCACGATGATTCAAAAGGTCTTCATGAGCGCGAATGCCATTGTTCCCGTGCCCCTGATTGGGGGGATTTTTCTCTGTGGAATTCTGGCGGCCATCATGTCTACGGCCGATTCCCAGCTGCTCGTCACCTCCTCTTCCATCACGGGGGACATCTACAGGGGCACGATCAACCGTAAGGCCTCGGAGACGCACTATGTCTGGTTCAGCCGGGCGGTTGTGGTGGCGGTGGCCCTGGTTGCCTATCTCATCGCGGTAGACCGTACTTCGAGCATCATGGGGCTTGTGTCCAACGCCTGGTCGGGCTTCGGCTCCACCTTCGGGGCACTGGTGCTCATCTCCCTGTACTGGAAAAAAGTGACGCGTGCCGCCGCCGCAGCCGGCATTATTTCGGGCGGGGTCACGGTAATTCTGTGGGATTACGTTCCCTTTTTGCGGGACGCGCAGGGGGCGGCTGCCACCCTTGCCGACACGACGGGGCTCTATTCCCTCGTGCCGGGTTTCTTCCTCTCTCTTTTGTTCATCGTACTTTTCAGCCTGGCGGCCAAAAAGGGCACGACCGAAAAGATGGAACGTCAGTTCGAAGAGGTTTTCAGCGGCCCTGTCGACTAAATGAAGCACCCTGCCCGCAGCTGGGCCACGGGGGATCTGGACCCCTCCGGGGGGAAACGGTTGCCTGCGTGTACGGCAGAGCCTGCGCCCGCGAAACCATCTGGACAATATCCCTAGAGATATTGTCTTTTTTTATTATACGTTTCTATTTCGCGTTCAAAATGACCGGCTCGCATGTTATAATAACTTGTTCATTGATTTGAACATATGATTTGAATGGACCGTACCCGGGGATAACGCACAAAAAGCAGCTCTGTCTGTAGAAGACAGAACTGCAGTTTTTGAACGATCCATCGGTAAGACTAACGGTCGGAGGCGCTGGGCAGGGGATCCGAACCGGGACTGCGCACGAAATCCCGATATTCTTTCTCTATGCTGCGCACAAGCATTTCTCCGGTTTGCCTATCGCCGGTTTGCCGGGCTTTTTGCGCCTGGCCCAACACTTCGCGGTGGATTTTCTGGGTCGCATTGCGGGGAGACCGCTGCAGAAGCTCGCTGAATTTATCGCGAATGTCCTGCACTCTTTTCGCTTTTTGATACAGCGCGGGGTCATAGTTGCGAAGATACTTCATCTCACTGTCGGAGAGGCGCTCTCCCTTTTCAAGGCGCTCCTTGATCAGTTCCCCATAGTCAAGATTGCTCTCTTGCGCCTCGGTCTCTTTGCTTTTCAAGAGTCCCACCATCTTCTCAGGGGCCGGGGCAAAGCCATCCCTGCGCACGGTGTTCGACGAGACTCCGCTATTGTCGGGGGCAACAGCCTGCACCTTTGCATGGGGTTTTGTGTTTTTGGCGGCGGTGCTTTTTTCTGTAACAAGCATCTGGTCGAGATAGGCGTCAATGCCTCCGAGAGGGATACCCATCGTCAAGACTCCTTTCCTGAATTGTATATTTCTAGTTAATATATTCGGTTGTCTCTTTCCGTTCTTAACAGGTACATAGAATCTTTTTTGAAAGAGGTGGTGATTTGCCCCAAAAAAGACCGCTGGGTGGGATAAAAACACACGGGGAATGGCTTCTGGCCGGAAAACAGCTGGCAAAACCCGACGAGTATACTGTGTTTGAGCCGCAGTATGTCTTTTTACCGATGCTGCAACACATCGGCGCCCCCTGTGAACCTATAGTGGAGGTGGGCCAGAGTGTAAAACTTGGACAGCCGGTGGGGGATACGGAAGAAAAGGTGGCCGCCCCTGTACACGCCAGTGTTTCCGGTACTGTAAAGTCTGTGGAAGAATGGCCCCGGGTGGGGGGAGGCAAAGCGATTACCGTGATGATTCAGAACGACCACCGGTATTCTGTGTGGGAGGAGCAGGGGCACGGCGAGCTGCCTTCTGCCTCTGTGAAAGACCGGTTGGCCGCCATAAGAAAGGCGGGAATTGTGGGGATGGGGGGTGCCACCTTCCCCACTGCCCTGAAACTGGACCGGGGAGAGAAAGAAATTGAAGTCTGTATCCTCAACGGGGCAGAATGCGAGCCCGGCCTTTCGGCGGACAACGCCCTCATGATACAGCAGACACAAAAAATTGTGCGCGGCCTCCGCTATATCATGGAAATTTGCAGCGCCGCCAGGGGGCTGATCGGCATTGAAGAGGATAAGCCCCGGGCGATCGAAAAGATGCGCAGGGCCTGCGAGGACGAGGCGGGCATAGAGGTGGAAACGCTGCCTTCTATCTACCCACAGGGCGGGGAAAAACAGCTGATCTATGCCCTCACCGGACGCGAAGTGCCCACAAACGGGGGACTGCCCGCCGATGTGGGAGTGGTGGTGGCCAACGTGGGAACCGCCTTTTCGGTGGCCGGCGCGCTTGCGCACGGCAGTGCGCTCGTAAACCGCGTATGTACGGTGAGCGGGGATGTCCTCCACCCGCAGAACCTCCAGTTTCCCATCGGAACGCTGGTGGGGGACCTGATCGAACACTGCGGCGGTTTCAAAGGCGCCCCTTCCAAGGTGATTGTTGGCGGGCCGATGATGGGACGTACGATCGACTCACTGCAGGTGCCGATGGAAAAAGGGGCGAACGGCATCCTTGTCTATGCACAGGAACATGACCATCTCTATGCGGAATCGCCGTGTATCCGCTGTAACCGGTGTCTGGAAGCCTGCCCCATGAGGCTGGAGCCCTGGGCGATCGACCGCGCGTATCGCAAACAAAAATGGGCAACTTGCCGGTGGCTCCAGGCGGAGAGCTGCATCAACTGCGGGTGCTGCACCTATGTGTGCCCGGCCACACGCAGGCTGGCGGAAAAGATTGTGGAGGCCAAAAACGAGCTGGCGCGGCAGCGAAAGGAGGCAGAATAGATGGCCGAATTTCGCATGGATAAAAACGAGAGCGCAGAGGTATTCGAAAAAAACAAGGAGAGCCGGTTCCCGGCGCTACAGGCCTCGCCCCACTTGCGGCGCGGCAGCGGGACGCGCGCCATTATGGGTAACGTCCTACTTGCCCTCCTGCCCGCCACCCTGGGCTCTGTCTGGTTTTTCGGCCCGGCAGTGCTTCCCTATTATCTGGTGGCCGTGTTTTTCGCGCTGGCGGCCGACGCCTTGGCGCAGTTTCTGCGGAAACGACGCGTAGATACCTTCGACTTAAGCCCTGTGGTCACGGGCGTTTTGCTTGCCATGAGCATGCCCCTGGGAACCCCGCTGTGGTTTGCGGCGCTTGGGCCGGCGCTGGGTATCCTGGTGGCGAAGGAACTCTTTGGCGGCATAGGATATAATTTTCTCAACCCCGCGCTGCTGGGCAGGGCGGTGCTGCGCCTCGCTTTTCCACAGCAGATGTCGATGAACCCCGCGCCCTCTCCCCCGTTTGGCCTTGGGCAGAGTGTGGATGCGGTGGCCAGCGCCACGCCCCTCATCACCCTTAAAGAGGGGGGCACGCTTTCGGCCGCCGACCTTCTGGACTCTTTCCTCGGCATGGCCGCGGGAAAAATAGGCGAGACAAGCGCCCTTCTGCTGTTGCTCGGCGCCGTTTGGCTGCTTGCCAAGGGCATCATCCGCCTGCGTATCCCCCTGGCGTTCCTCGCCGGTATTGCACTGATGGCGTTCGTGTTTGGGGGGAATGAGGGTCTATTCGGTGCCGGGTGGCAGACGGTGTTGGGCCACCTGCTGGGTGGAGCTACGATGTTGGGTGCCTTTTTCATGGTGACCGACTATGGCTCGTCGCCTTCGGCGCCCCTGGCGCAGATCCTGTTTGGGGCCTTGTGCGGCGTCGTCACCATGTTGTTCCGGCTCTACAGCCCCTTTCCGGAAGGGTTTACTTTCGCCGTTTTGATCGTAAACTTTTCGGTACCGCTGCTGAACCGGGTGATCCGCCCGCGTGTATTGGGAGAAAAAAACAGGAGTCTTCTTTCATAATTTCAAAAAGAAATTGTGATACGGCCTACCGTCCGGCATCCGACCACAAAACCCCCGCCTCTGCGCGTTTTTGGGCGCTTGGCGGGGGTTTGTCTTCGATCTGGGCGCCTTTGTGAAGGCGCTGTTCTTAGCTGCTGGCGTAATTTGTGAAATATCCTTTGATATGAATCACCGGGGTTCCTCGGTCTCCACTGCCACTCACCAGGTCGCAGAGGCTTCCCACCAGGTCGCTGTAGCGCCGGGGGGTTGTGCCCTGTGCCGCCATATTCCCCACCAGATCGCTCTCTTTGCTGCGAATCTTCTCTTTCATCGCCTCGTTCAGCTCCACACCCGAGAGGCCCTCCAGTTCGTTGTCGGCAAAGTATTTCATCTTCAGCTCGTTCGGTGTGCCGTCCAGCCGCTTTGTGTGGGCGGGCGAAACAACAGGATCTGCCAGTTCCCAGATCCCTCCGACGGGGTCCTTGAAGCAACCATCTCCGTAGATTAGCACCTCAACCGTTTTTCCGGTGGCCTCCAAGAGGTTCTTCTGCACCGCCTCCACCACAAGGTGCCCCTCTCGCGGAAAAAGTTTCACCTTGTCGGCCGTAGACATGTTGCTGCCCAAAAGCCCATAGTCCTCATTATAGCCGCTACCGTCCACACTCTGGCAGAGGATGTCGTCGAGGCCAAGCACCTTCTCGGCACCCTTTCGTTTGAGCAGGCGTTTGGTGCGCGCCCGGGTGTGTATGTCACAGCAGAGGACCTTTTTGGAGTAGTTCAGGATATAGGCCGGGTCGTTTGAAAACACGACCTCGATGTGATCCCCCAGGCTTTTATAAAAATCGATATAATCCACCCCGGTGAAGGGATGTAAGGTCTCGCTGCCGAAAACCTTGCGGAATTCCTCTTCGGTAAAGCTGTCGCTGTATGGGTTTACCCCGTGTTCATCCATCTGGTCGTAGCTTACCAGTTCATTACCCACCTCGTCGTCCGGGTAGGACAGCTGAACGATGAGTTTGTCGCAGCCCATGGCGATGGCCTTGAGCAGAATGGAAAAGCGGTTGCGGCTGAGAATGGGAAAGACAATGCCGAGCGTGCCGCCTCCAAACTGGTTTTTTATGTCCTTGGCAATCTGCTCGCAGGTTGCGTAGTTGCCCTGCGTGCGCGCCACAACCGATTCGGTAATCCCGATGATGTCCCCATCCTCTATGGGGTAGCCCTCGGCCTTTGCCGCGGCCAGGACACTTTCACAGACACTTTTGGGCAGGTCGTCCCCCTGTTTAAAGATGGGGGAGATGATCCCGCGTGCGGTCACTCCAGTATACTTCATGAATGCTCCTTTTTCACAGGATGATGATATTTTTTTTCTCGCACTCGGCCAACATCTGCTCGGGCCAAATGGAGGACTGCACCTCACCGATATGCGCTTTATTCAGCATAAACATACAAAGGCGGCTTTGCCCGATGCCGCCGCCGATGGTCAGCGGCAACTCGTCCGCCAGCAGGGCCTTGTGGAAGGGGAACGAGAGGCGGTCTTCCTTGCCGGTTTCTTTGAGCTGCGCCAACAGGCTGTCTGCGTCTACGCGAATGCCCATCGAAGAAAGTTCCAGGGCTCCGCCGATGGGTTTGTAATAGATGAGGATGTCGCCATTCAGCTTCCAGTCGTCGTAGTCCGGCGCCCGACCATCATGCGGAGCACCGGAGCCCTTCAACTTGCCGCCGATGCCGATCAGGAAAACGGCGCCATATTTTTTTGCGATCGCATCCTCCCGCTGCTTGGGCGTCAGGTTTGGGTATGTATCCTCCAGTTCCTGCGTCGATACGAAAGCGATGTCGGGAGGGATGTCCACGTTGATCTGTGGATATTTTTCCATGACCATTCGGGACACCTTGTAGATCACAGAGTAGATCTGCCGCACGGTGGCCCTCAGGTAGTCGAGCGTACGGTCTTCGCGCCGGATCACCTTTTCCCAGTCCCACTGGTCCACATAGATGGAGTGGATGGCATCGCAGACTTCGTCGCGCCGGATGGCGTTCATATCGGTGTAGATGCCTGTGCCAATGCGGAAACGGTACCGTCCCAGCGCATGGCGCTTCCACTTGGCGAGACTGTGCACCACCTCGGCCACCTTGCCGGTCTCTTTGATGTCGAAGGATACGGAGCGCTCGATGCCGTTGAGATTGTCGTTGAGACCGCTGGATTCCAAGACAAACAGGGGCGCCGAAACACGTGTCAATTCGAGTTCCCGGCTCAGCTCGGCCTCAAAATGATCTTTCACAAATTTGATGGCTTTCTCGGTTTGAATCAGATCGAGCTTACTCTCATAGGACATGGTGCATCCCTCCTCTATATACGAACCCTATCTATTATACGGGAAAAAGCAGTGGGGGGCAACACAAAATTTTAAACCCCCGTTCTAAAACGGGGGTAAAGTCTATTGGGAAGAAGTACTGTGTGATGCACTTTGAGAGGAACCACTGGCGTTCTGGGAGGCGCTGCGGGCGTTTTGGGAAGAACTGGTGTTTTGGGCGGAGGAGGTGCCGCTTGCGTCGGGAACAGGGATTTCACGTACTGGGGGCTTTTCTTCCCGTAAAACTCCCTGTACGATGTAGCGGTGGGGTGTCTCCGGGTCGCCGTCATTCACACAGGTAGAGAGGGTGATGATCCGGTCTCCCTCTTCAAGAATGCCCTTGCCGTTGTCCATCTCCTGCAAAAAAGTGTTTTCCTCGCTCTCGCTGTTGAAGTAGAGCTGGTAGGCAGGGTCTTCCACCGTCGTCTGCCGCATCGAGAATACTTCATATACAAGCACGGCTTTTTCTGTGTAAAAATAAATGGTGTCATGCAGGTTTCTGTATTCAGGATCCACACAGTAATTTTGCACCGTGGCAAACATGGTCTTGTCCTTCATGTTGTGGCCATACAAGATGCTGTTCGTATCCCCCATATCACCGGCCACCCGTGCGTCCAGAAAAATAGAGCCCGAGGGGTTGTAGGTGCGCTCGAAGGTGGCTTCGATGTAATAATCGTTGTCGCTTGTCTGCACGACAGGGTAACTGAGCTTCGTGTTTGGAATCTCAATCCAGCCGACAAAATCGGGGTTTATCTCCCGAAGCGCAGCAAAATCGATCATACTGCCGCCGTCGTCCCCCGCATCGATGTACTCCTGCTGCAAGTTGTCATACTCTTTAGAGGCAATCCGGTATTGCCGCATGGTCATAAAGATACCGACAAGGGCGACCGCCAGCCCAATGATGGCGGCGGCCAGCAAAATATTCCCCACAAGACGGCCTTTTCCTTTTTTTTCTTCTTTCATTCCAATATCCTATTTCTCATCGCTTTTTCTTTTGGTCCCGTCACTTTATCTTTAACGGTAACTGACAAGCAGTTCCTCCGCCAAAGTCTCTAGGTTTTTCAGGTTTTCCTCAAACCGCTCGTGGTATACGAGAATACGGTCTGCCGCCGTCATATACTTTTCTCGCCTCTGTTCGTCTAACTTTTGCAGATCGTCACGGGTTTTTGAGAGGGGGCGCCCCTCTCCGATCGGCAGCTTGTGCACAGGGCAATCCACAAAGATCACAACGCCGTTTTGGCGCAAGGCGTCGATGTTTTCTTCGCGCAGCACGATACCCCCGCCCGTGGCAATGACCGCATTGTTTTCACGTCCCGCCTGCCTGGCCGCCTGCGTCTCCAAGGCTCGAAAGGCCGCTTCCCCTTGTGTTTCAATGATTTTTCCGGGCGGGCTCCCGGCCTTTTTTGCCACCAGATGATCCAAATCCAGGAAGGGGCGCGCAAGGTGTTTTGCCAGGGCCTGCCCAAGGCTGCTCTTCCCGCAGCCGGGCATGCCGATCAGCACGATATTGATTAGCCGCCCACCAAGTTCTGTCACGAGGCGTGGGGTCCGCTCGGGTGGCTGGGGGCGTCCCAAAAACAGCTGGGAACTGACGCGGGCCTGCTCTACAAGCATACCAAGACCGCCAACGAAAGGCAAGTGCAGGCGTTCTGCGTCCAAAAGAAGGGCTGTTTTTAAGGGGTTATAGACGACATCTACCACCGCGTGAAGGTTTGGGAAAGGCGCCAGCAAAAGAGGGGCTTCCCCATTGTTCGGGTACATGCCATAAGGGGTGGTGTTTATTACCAGTTCGATCTCTTTTCTGTGCGACGCCTCCTTGTAGGAGATCCTGCCCGGCCCCGGGCTGCGGCTGGCAACGAGTATTTCTTTCGCCCCCATGCGCTGCAACACATGCTTTGCCGTATGTGAGGTGCCGCCACTGCCAAGGATCAGTGCGGTGTGCCCCTGCGGTTTGACGGGCAGGGAGGACAGGATATAGGACAGCCCGTCCACATCGGTATTGTAGCCTGTCAACCTGCCTTCGCGGTTGGCCACGGTGTTGACGGCCCCTATCTCTTTTGCCGTCTCGTCTACTTCGTCACAATATGCTATCACACGCTGTTTATAGGGAATTGTGACATTGATGCCATCGAAATTTCGCCGGCGTAAAAAGGCGTCGAACTGATCTTCATCCAGAGAGAACAGCGAATAGGGCCGATCGCCGAGTGCCTCGTGCAAAAACACAGAATGGCTGTGGGAAAGGCTCTTTCCGACAAGTCCAAAGGGCATGGGTTGTCTCCTTGTTAGGGTTTTGGGGACTGCCGCCCTATAGAGGGGGCAGAGAACCCCCGCCGCTGGCGGGGGAACGGTTTTGAAGAGAACTTTGTGAGTATGCTATACTGTGGGTGATCTGTTTGGTGGGTATCGCTGTAGGGGTGCAAAGTATGAAACAGCCCAAAAAACGCAACCTTCTACTTTTTGCCGTGGCGCTTTTGCTCACGGCCTGCTTTTCGGTGGTTTTGCTTGTGGCAACGGGAGCCGTTCTGCTTCCCGAAGAATGGTTCGACGGGAGGGAACCTTCTTTTTCGCAGGCGGCCACCTCAGCGGAAAACGCCATTTCACAAGGAGAACCGCACCAAAAACAGGTTCGCTTACGGGTGAGGAATATCCTCCAGCGGCCCGAACTGCCCAATGGCTGCGAGGCGACCGCGCTCGCGGTGGTGTTACAGTATTTGGGCTACCCGGCCGATAAAATGGAGCTGGCCTACACTTACCTGCCCAGAGAAGATTTTTACCCTACGCAATGGGGCGTGCGTGCGGGGCCAGACCCACACCAGGCGTATCCGGGAGACCCCGGTGTGGAGGACGGGGGATACTATTGTTACCCCGCGCCGGTGGTTTCAGGGGCGAACCATTACCTGCAAACCGCGGGTGGCAGCCACACAGCCATGGATATTAGCGGGGCGGACGAGGACGCATTGCTCTCCCTGCTGCAGGCAGGCCTGCCGCTGATGGTTTGGAAAACAACGGACAACACGCCCCCCAAAAGCCGCGCAGACGTGGCCTGGCTGCTGCCGGACGGCCAACTGTATGAGCCCATCACCAACCTGCACGTCGTGGTGCTCACGGGGTATGATGAGGAATCTTTTTACTACTGCGACCCGCTGGAAGGTTCTACCCGCCTTGATAGAGAGGTCTTCATGACGAACTACGAGCAGGCGGGGGGGTACGTGGTTGCTTTTGCGCACACAGAGTAGCTATTTATCACGCTCTTCCTGGAGTTTTATCAGATATTCATATAAAACAGCCGTGCTGTTTTCCGCAGGGTTGCCTGTGGAATAAACCAGGGTGACGACGGTTTTTTTGGTGAGGGCCAATAGACTTTCCACCGCTTCCCGTTTCTCTTCGTCCAATTCCAGTTCCAGCAGATAACCCGACCGGTAACGTTGAAAGTCAATCTCCCCTTTTTGGAACTGCTGCAGCAACCCGCGGCTTGGGGCAACCTGCCGCATCCAATCGGCCAGTTCGGCCTGCTGTTTCCATACGCCGCGAGGCCAGAAAAGCTCCGTCAGCAGGCGTTTCCCATCCTTGGCCGACGGCTTTTCATGGATACTTTTGGTAAAAAGGTTCATAGCTTTGTTCCCTTAGGAGGGGTCTTGCCCATCCTTATGGCGGTCACGCGGCGCAAGAGTCTTGTTTAGGCCGATTTGATAGACTTGCCTGTATTTTTGTGCAACCACGTCTAAAATAAGGCCCGAGAAGAAGGACTGCACCGCCACAATGAGGGCGAAACCGGAGACGACAAGCGTGGGGATGCGGTCCACAAATCCCGTCTGTGCATAGCGGACCAGTATGGGCAAAAACATGACAAGGGCAATGAGCAGAAACAACAGGGAGAGCAAACTGAAAAAGAGCAAGGGCCTGTATTCGCGTACCATCAAAAAAATGGTCTTGAGCACGCGAAGGCCGTCCGTATAGGTGTTCAGTTTCGAAACGCTGCCCTCCGGCCGGTCTTGATATTGTACCGGTATGGCCGCAATGTGGTATTTTTTGTCCAGCGCATGGATGGTCATCTCGGTCTCGATTTCGAACCCCTTCGAGGTGATGGGGTAGTTTTTCACAAAGGCATAACTCATGCAGCGGTAACCGGTCATGATGTCTTTGATATCGCTCTTGAACAGCCGGTTGATCAGCCACCGGACAAGCACGTTGCCCATGTTGTGGAAGGGGCGCTTGTTCTCTGTGAAATAGGTGGAGGACAACCTGTCCCCGATGACAAGGTCCATGTTCTGGTTTAGCACCATATCCACCATTTCTTTGGCGTGCACGGCGGGATAGGTGTCGTCGCCATCCACCATGAGATAGCAATCCGCCTCGATATGGCGGAACATCGAACGCATGACGTTGCCTTTGCCCTGCTGCGGTTCCTTGCGCACAATGGCACCCGCCGCTTTTGCAACTTCTGCCGTCCCGTCTGTGGAGTTGTTGTCGTAGACGTATATATCCGCTTCGGGCAAAGCTTCTTTAAAATCTTCCACCACTTTTTGAATCGTGATGGCTTCATTGTAGCATGGAATCAAAACGGCCACTTTACCGCCCATGGTCCCAAGTCTCCCCTTTTATCTTCAGTTTATTCTGTCATTTTTTCCCTACGTACTCTATAATAATGTACCATACCCTTTGCCTTTTTGTCCACCAATCGGGTATGGAGAGGTTGTATCCCATGAAACCGGCGTGTTTGCTCCGAAACTAAATACGGAAGCAGGCGCTGTGCGCCGCAGGTGAAGTATGATTAAACTCTATCTTGTC
This sequence comes from Ruminococcaceae bacterium OttesenSCG-928-I18, assembly GCA_030266325.1. Classification (GTDB taxonomy): domain Bacteria; phylum Bacillota; class Clostridia; order Oscillospirales; family Ruminococcaceae; genus JAAYCI01. The sequence goes on along the minus strand of JAJDHT010000029.1, from coordinate 2,841 downwards.
TCCATCGGGGCGCTTGGTCCTTTGGCACAAGCCATGCTCTGCCTGCTGCCGCCCGGGCGCAGGGAAAAAACAATGCGGTATATAAAAGAGGAGGACCGTTTGCGCAGCGCGGCGGCGGGACTGTTGCTTCGCTATGCCTTCGGCACGGCTTTTGAGGAAGGACTCACGCGGGGTGACTACGGAAAGCCCGAGGCACAGGGAAAGCAAGCGCCCTGCCCGCAAGGGGCTACGGGGCATCGGCGCCACGGGGGTCCTCATCCGCCACAAGGGGCGGGGCATCTAGACCCACTACGAGGCGACGACATTTACTTCAACCTCTCCCATGCGGGGGAATACGTGGTCTTGGCCACGGCGAGTTCCGAGGTAGGGGTAGATATCGAACCGATTGCCCCTTTCGAAAGAGAAGTGGCAAAACGGTGCTTTCAGAAAAACGAACAGGCTTTTTTGTGGGAAGGGGAAGATTCCGAACGCCGCTTCGCCGTTCTCTGGACAACCAAGGAGAGCATCATGAAGGCCACCGGCAGAGGGTTTTCCCTGCCGCCCGAGTCTTTTTCAATTCTCGACTCAGAGGGGCAGATGGGCTGTGAGGTGGAGGGACAAAAATGGTATCCGCAAACCTTTACATGGGACCGGCATATCGTCACGGTGACCACCAGGCAAAAGGAAACTCTTGTCCCCCCTACCCCACTCACGAAAGAGGAATTGACAAAATAAAAATGAGTTATATACTATATAATATCTAGACTTAATTTGTTTTATACAAGCATCAAGTGGGATAACCCTGTCTCAAAAATGGAAAAAATGCACATAAAAAGCGGAAAAACCAGGTGACAAACCACACTTAATATTGTATGATTAAAGATATCAATCTCTATGAGAAAAGAGGGACGTCTTATGGACTCGAATGCAAGGACCTGCCAGGCTTGTGGTACGATGGCAAAGCCGGGGGATTTGTTTTGCCTCAACTGTGGAGCAAAATTGACAACAGAAACGGCCACCCCCACCGCCGTCCCGCCTCCTGCGGCCTCGGCCGGGGGAGCCACGGGCACAGCGCCGGGTTTTGTTCCACCTACTGCGGGTTCACCTTCTCAGCAGCAAGGATTCTCCGCGCCAGCCGGTACACCAACCCCACCGACACAGCCGGGAACAGGCAGCGCGGGCACTCCGACCATGTCTTCAGGCGGCACTTTGGGTACCGCAGGCGGGCAAAGTTCATCGGCGTCATCTGGGTTTCCTAATATGGGGACACCGGGCACCGCCCCCGGCGGGGCGGCACCTTCGAGTGGTACACCACAGCCTCCGTCTCCAAGTTCAGCCAGCCCGGCCGCCTCTGGCCCAGTAGCTGGCGCCAGTGCGGGTGGATCGCCGTCTTCCAGCTTTGGTTCCTCGGCACAGCCCTCTTCCCCCACAGGATATGAATCACCATCGCAGGCACAAGGCGCCGCACCCGCGCCAAAACCCATGTCGCCTCCACCTCCGGCGGCACAGCCAGGCAGCCCTTCCTCCGGCGGCTATACCCAGAGCCCGCCTGCCGGGACGTCTGCCGGTGGCACGCAGCAAGGTTATGCTTCCGCAGCTTCACCCTCGCCTACGGCAGGGGGATATTCTTCGCAAACGCCCTCTTCGGGCAACCCGGCCCCGGCGCAAGGGTTTACGACACCCCCTACACAGCAGGGAGGCGCTGCGCAGCCCAACACGCAGGCGGCAAACTATGGACAGACCTCCGGCCAGCAGCCGGCGGGCCAGGGTAGCCAGCAACCGGGGCAATATGGCCAAGCCGCACAACCCGGCCAACAATATAACCAGCAGCCTGGGCAACCTGGGCAGGCAGGTTACGGACAGCCGCAGCAGGGAGGTTACCCCGCCGGCGGCCAACCCGGATCCTACGGTGGGTACGGCGCGCCACCCTCGCCGCCAAAAAAGAAAAAATCGGTATTACCGATTGTGATTGTCGCGGTAGTGGTGGCCCTCATCGCAATCATTGTTGTTGTCTTTTTCCTGGTGCGCGGCGGCGGGAACAAAGCCGAGTACGAGGACTTGCTGGGAAGGATCACCAGTTCTTCCTCCCCCAGCCAGGTCGCGTCCTATGAGTCTGAACTGGACACATTTGAGAGCGAAAACCCCGACCTTGTTGATACCGACCTGACGGCGCTTGTAAACGCCTGTGTCGAATATAATGATGCGGCTGATGAAGAGTACCGGTATACCGAAATGATCTCCGAACTTGAGCAACTGGAAAGTTCCTCTGTCCCGCAGGTGGCATCTTGTGCTTCAGAGCTTTTGCCCGGCGTGGAGACCGATTATGACGATTATCTCTATTGGCTTGAGGAAGAGGAAGCGGCGGCAGAGGAGGAGACGGTTCCCTCCGAGGTGACAAGTACACCCGCGAGCACAGAGTTTGACCTGGCGACCTCCCCGATGCCTGTTTCGGGCAACGGGCTGGGCGAGCTCAGCACCATCGACGGGCAACCCGTATTCTCTTTCCCGGCGGACAATGTTTCCGACAGGTCTATCGTTTACTTTGAGGTCATCGTATTCTGTTATGACGCCGAAGGCAACCCGATTACCGGCACCAACGGGTATAATTGGGAGTGGAAGAGGGACGACACGATGACGATTCCTCCTGGAGGCCAGCATATCCCCAGCAGAGATGGTTACTGGCCCTTCAATGACCATTCGAATGTCGCCTATGTGGTTCCGTTTGTGGTATTTACGAGATTTGATGATGGCAGCACCTGGGGAAGCGAGCTGTCGACAGCCGAAAAGATTGCCCTTGGCGATCAATTGCAGTCCGAAGCCGATGCCATCATGGCTGCCGCTCTGTAGGAATTCTCCTTACTA
>JAJDHT010000028.1 GCA_030266325.1 Ruminococcaceae bacterium OttesenSCG-928-I18 | reverse complement strand
AGCGGCGCCATACCGGTTGTGGAAGACCCGGACGCGACCCTCGCCGCCCAGTTGCAGCCCGATTTCCTCGTGGACGCCATCCTTGCCAAACGAAACCTTGGCACAAACCGGCAAATGGCACCCGTCACGATTGGGCTGGGGCCGGGCTTTACCGCCCCGGACGACGTGGATGCCGTGGTGGAAACCATGCGGGGGCATATTCTGGGCCGGGTGATTTTACAGGGAAGCGCCCTGGCCGACACCGGCATGCCGGGCCTGCTGGGCGGCAAAACAGCCGAGCGGGTGGTGCATGCCCCCTGCGGGGGAACCGCGCGCCACCACCACACGATAGGCGACCAGGTAAAACAGGGAGAGACGCTTTTCTTCATTGACTCGACGCCCGTTCCCTCCCCTTTGGACGGGATTCTCCGAGGTTTGATCGCGGACGGGATGCAGGTAAAGAAGGGCCTCAAATGCGCCGACGTCGACCCGAGGGACCCGTCCGAAGTGGACTACACCACCATTTCCGACAAGGCGCGGTGCATCGGGGGCGCCGTTTTGGAGGCCTGCCTCATGCTGGGACGGCAAAAAAACCTTCTGCCGCCTCTGTAGGGCAACCTCCCGGTTTTGATGCGGCTCACTCTGCGGTGATCAGATCGCCTACCTCAATTTCCCCGCCTTGCAGCACTTTGGCGAAAATGCCCTCCCGCGGCATGATGCAGTCCCCCACCTGGTGATAGATGGCACAGTGCGCATGGCATTCTTTGCCGATCTGCGTCACCTCCATGCGGACGTCACCACAGCTCAGTTGGGTGCCCACCGGCAAGGTGCGCAAATCGATACCGCTGACCAGCAGATTTTCCCCAAAGGCGCCAGGCGACACCTGTGCGCCCTTTTTTTTAAATTCTTCTACCTTTTCGAACGAAAGCAGGCTCACCTGCCTGTGCCAATTGCCCGCATGCGCATCGGTTTCCACACCGTGATCGGCCACCAAGCTCGCTTTCTTCACATCTGTTTTTTCCGTGCCTTTCTTTTCACTGACACACACCGCCATCACTTTTCCCTGTTTTTCCGCCATGCTATCCTCCTATCTCATACATGCCATGAGACCTCGCGATATTGCCACAGGACATGCCCGCGGCCGCGGCCTCTTTTTTTCCATGATGCTGCTGTGGCTTTTGTGCAATGGCGTCCAGAATGGCTTCTTTTATCTCTTCATCGCCGGCGCCCTGCCGCAGCATCGGTTTTAAAGAAATGCCCGAATCATAAAAAAGGCATAGTTTCAAATCTCCCGTGGCCGTTAGCCGCACACGGTTGCAGGACGAGCAAAACGCGCTGGAGATGGCGGGGATCATCCCGACTTTCCCTTTAAAACCCGCTATCTCGTAATATTGGGCCGGGCCCGCCGCTGCCGTTTTGGGCAGTTCGGTCAAGGGACCAAACCTCTCTGCTATGAGGGCCAGGGCCTCTTCGGCACGCACCACCCCGCCTTGCTCTTCCCCTGCCATGGGCATCCATTCAATCAAACGCACGTCCATCGGATACTCTTTTGCCAGCGCCACCACCGCCAGCCAATCGCAGGGGGTACTGTCGGGGGAAAGCACACTGTTGATTTTCACGCTCTTGAAAGGCAGCGAGAGCGCCTTTTGCACGCCTTTCCACGCCTCGCCGAACTGGTCTCTGCGCGTCAGCCGGCGGTATCTCTCGGGGTCCAGGGTGTCCAGGCTGATGTTGAGCCCGTCCACTCCCGCGTCCAGGAGCGCCTGTGCCTTCTCCTCCAAAAGGATTCCGTTGGTGGTCATGCCGAGGAACCGGATGGCCTTTTCTCTTTTTATAGCCTTTGCCAGATGTTCAATGTCCTTGCGCACCAGGGGCTCGCCGCCGGTGAGGCGCACACGGTCCACGCCCAAACCGGCCATGATGTGCACCAGCCGTTTTATCTCATCAAAATGTAGAATTTCATCGTGATCCAGCGACGGCAGGCCCTCTTCGGGCATGCAGTACCGGCAGCGCAGATTACAGCGGTCCGTCACGGATATCCGAAGATAATGGATCGCCCTGTCAAATCCGTCTACCATCTGCCCCACCTGCCTTTACGGTTATTATAACACAGCGGTTCACCCTTACACACCCGCGCCGAAACCGCAGTTCGGGAAGATGCAGTTTTCACAGTTCAGGCAGAGCCCCCCATGCCCCAGCCCGGCCAGGTCTTCCTCGTCCACAGGGACATCCGCCATCACGCGCGGCAAAATGAGGTCAAAAATGGTGCGCCGCGCATACATCACACAACCCGGCAAACCCAGGATGGGTACCTTGTCCCCGAGGTACGCCAACATGAACATGGCCCCCGGAAGCACGGGCGCACCGTAGCTGACCACCCTCGCCCCCGTATTTTTGATCGCCAGGGGCGTTTTGTCGTCGGGGTCCACGCTCATGCCGCCGGTGCAAACGACGAGCTGCGCCCCTTTGTCTGCCCAGCTTTGAATCGCGGCACTCACCTTTTCGTGGTCGTCGTCTACAATGGTGTGCCCGATCACTTCGGCTCCGTACTCTTCCAGCTTGCTGCGCACGACGGGCGTAAACTTATCTTCAATGCGCCCTTTGAACACTTCGCTGCCGGTGGTGATGATCGCCGCTTTTTTGTGACGATAGGGATACAACGTCAACAGCGGTTCGCTGCCCGCTGTCTTTTTTGCCAAATCCATCTTCTCCTTCGGGATCACGAGGGGAATCACCCGCACCCCCGCAAGACGGTCTCCCTCTTTGGCGGGAAAATTCGTGTGGCGGGTGGAGATCAGCATTTCACCGAGGCGGTTCACCTTTCGCAGACGCTCCACATCCACCTGTAAAAGACCGTCTTTTTCTGCGATGAGTTCAATTTTCCCCTCTTTCACCTCTGTGGGCCTCATGTTCGGGCCGGCCGCCATGGAGTACAGAACCTCCGCCGCCTCGTTTTCATGCAGCATGCCCGTTTGGTTTTCCCAAACATACAGGTTCTCTTTGCCCATGGAAAGCAGGACTGGGATGTCTTCTTCCGTGACAACGTGCCCTTTTCGGAATACCGCATCTTTTACGACCCCAGGTATGATTTGTGTTAGATCATGGCATAAAACATGCCCTACAGCTTCCTTCGTTTGAACCAATTTCATCTCTTTCTCCCTTAGCCCCAAACCTCAAGTGGCGATATGTTTTCTAAAACTATTTGAGTTTTAGTATATCTACCGTGCTGGCAAAAAGCAATACCAACCGCCTGCACAAAAAAGATAAACCGACCAAAACCGACAAAAAAACACTGCCTGTTATCTATTATTCACTTCAAATATGTTTGTCTTGTGACAGACTCGGGCTCGGCACAGTCCACTGTGCATTTCGATTGCCTGAATGCGTTTTTTCTTATATTACATAATGGACTGTGTACTATGAAAAAAAGCGATAGATTTTATCATTGACAAGCCGCAAATGGGTGAAGTACACTAAATATGTGCAGTTTTTTTGGAAAAATTGGCGTGTATGTATGAGTGAGTGAAACGGACGTTTGGGCACACGACCAGGAAGTCAAGAGACGAGCGAGAAAAAAAAGAGACAGGAGAAAGAGAGAGATGGAAGAGATCACGAAACTGAGGAAGTTAAGTTTAGTGGTAAACGGGAGCCCCTGTTCGATTTTGGTGGAAAAAGGCACGCGTCTGGTGGATGTCATCCGCACGCAGCTTGGCCTTACGGGAACCAAGGTGGGCTGTCGGCTGAACCAGTGCGGCGTCTGCAACGTCATTTTGAACGGCAAAGTGGTCCGTTCTTGTGTGACGAGCATTGACAAAGTTCCGGATGGGGCGGAACTGACGACGATAGAAGGGGTCGGCACACCCGAGTGCCCGCATCCCATACAGATGGCTTGGGCGAAGTTTGGCGCTGCACAGTGTGGTTTCTGCACGCCCGGGTTCATCATTTCGGCCTATGCGCTGCTGCTGGAAAACCAAAACCCCACGAGGGAAGAGGTTCGCGAGCAGTTCCGTCAATGTAAAAACGCCTGCCGCTGCACGGGTTACAAACCCATAGTGGACGCGGTGATGTGCGCGGCACAGGTGCTGCGCGGCGAGCTGAAACCCGAAGATCTCGAGTTCAAAATGCCCGAGGATGGGCGGCTGTTTGGCACGGCGTACCCGCGCCAGTCCTCGCTGCCGAAGGCCTGCGGCACCTGGGACTTTGGTGCGGACACGGGGCTGAAGATGCCCGGGGACATGCTGCAGGTGGCCATGGTACAGGCCAAGGTCTCGCACGCGAACATCCTGTCTATCGACAAAGCGGAAGCCGAAAAGATGCCCGGCGTGGAGATGATCATCACCCACAAGGACATCAAGGGCACGAACCGCATCGACAACCTGACCTTCTATCCCTGGACCAAGGGTTCCGGCTTTGACCGTCCCATCCTCTGCGACGAAAAGGTCTTCCAGTACGGGGACGCGATTGCGCTGGTGCTGGCCGACACGAAAGAGCACGCCCTGGCCGCGGCCGACAAAGTGGTTGTCGAAGTGGAGGAACTGCCCGCCTACATGAGCGCACCCGAGGCCGTCGCGGAAGACGCGGTGGAAATCCACCCGGGCTACCCGAATATGTATAGCGAACAGCCCTCGATCAAAGGGGAGGACCCAAGGGAGCTGTTCAAAGACCCCGATGTCGTGGTGGTGGAGCAGGATTACTATACCCAGCGTGTGCCCCACCTGATTTTGGAGCCCGACGTGGGTTACGCCTACTACGACGAAGACGGGCTGTTGACCATTCACTCCAAGAGCGTCAACATCTACCTGCACAGGGACATGATCGCCGAGGGTTTGGGCCTCAAACCCGAAGAGATGCGGCTGATCCAGAACAACGCGGGCGCGACCATGGGCTACAAGCTGGCCGCCACGCTGGAGGCGATGCTGGGCGCGGCCGTGATGGCCAGCGGCAAACCCTGCTACCTCGAGTACGACATGGCACAGCAGATCACCTATACGGGCAAACGTTCGCCGTTCTTCATGCACCTCGCCATGGGCGCCGACAAAAAGACCGGCAAGCTCGTAGGGCTGGACGCGAACTTCCTGATCGACCACGGCGCGTACAGCGAGATTGCCGACCTGCTGCTCACACGCGGCAACCAGTTTATCGGCAGCGGCTACCACCTGCCCAACCTGCGCAACTACGGCCGGATCACTGCGACGAACCACGCGTACGGCGCGCCCATGCGCGGCTATGGCTCGCCCCAGGCGCTGTTTGCCACCGAGAGCATCATCGACGAGCTGGCACGTGAGCTTGGCGAAGATCCCTTTGAGTTCCGCATGAAGAACCTGTACACCCCTGAGTCGACAACGCCTTATGGCAACAAACACGACGAGCTTGTGTACGAAGAACTGATGGGCATGATCCGCCCCTATTACGAGGCGGCGAAGAAACGCAAAGCGGAGTTCAGCGAAGAGAACAAAAAGTATGGCCTGGGCCTGTCTCTGGCGATCTACTGTGTGGGCGACGAGACGGCCGACGCCTCGGACGCGGCGATGGGCCTGTTGCCCGACGGGAAGTTCGCGATGTACAACACCTGGGAGGATCACGGGCAGGGCGCCGACATCGGTGCGCTGACGCTGACCCAGGAGGCATTGCACCGCAACGGAATTCATGTGACGCCCGAGGAGATCGTGCTCGTCTCGAACGACACGAAGAAATGCCCCAACTCCAGCGGGGCCGCGGGCAGCCGCAGCCAGCTGATCACCGGCAACGCGATCTATGACGCAGCCGAAAAGCTCGTGAACGCGATGCGGAAAGAAGATGGAAGCTACCGCACCTATGACGAGATGGTGGCCGAAGGCATCGACACCTATTACCTGGGTTCCTTTACCACCGGCAACGTGTGTAAACCGCTGGACCACAAGACGGGCATGTGCGAATACTCCCATATCGCCTTCATGTACGGTGTTTTCCTTTCCGAGGTGGTGGTGGACGTGACCACGGGCAAAACGGAAGTGAAAAAGGTGACGGTGGCCGTGGACGCGGGCGTCATCGGCAACAAACTGGCGGTGGACGGCCAGTATTACGGCGGCATCGCACAGGGCGTGGGTATGGCGTTGAGCGAGGACTTTGAGGACATCCAAAATCAGAATACACTGCTCAAATGTGGCCTGCCCACCATCGACGTGATTCCCGACGATATGGAACTGTTATATCTTGAGACCCCGCGCAAACACAGCAAGTTCCAGAGCTCCGGCTGTGGTGAGGTGGTGCTTTCCAGCCCGCACGCCTCTATCATCAATGCCCTTGCCGATGCCTGCGGCGCGCGCATTCGCAACCTGCCGGCTTATCCGGAGAAAGTATTGGAGGCGCTGAAAAACGCATAACCACAGGCGCATCGCTTAAAGCTTCGCTTGCAGGTATCTCTGTGAAACCCAGATACCTGCAAGCTTTGTTGTATTTTTCTCCCCACCCTGATCACACATCGAGGAAGTGCGCTGCCTACAGCTTGGCTGTGGGGGGATCCGGCGCCACGGACCAGTATGTTCGCCCCAGGGGGCGGGATAGTAGACCCCACGTGCGTGGGGAACAAAGGAGAGCCAGATTGGGACCACGAGAGATGCGGGTTGTCATGCGGGCCTGTACGCAGGAAGAACCACCGGAGTGCACTGCGACTTGTCCTGTGCATTTTAATGCCAAAGGAATGTGCAAAAACCTCTTGGAAGGGCATGCGGAAAAACCCCTGGAAACCTACCAGGCCAAAGTTCTATTCCCCCGTTTGGTCAGCGCTTTTTGCCTGGCCCCTTGCGAGGGGCGCTGTGCAAAGCAAAGAGCGGGGCAGGCCATCTCTATCCGCGCTTTGGAAGAGAACATGTGCCGGCAGGCGGAAAGTATACCCAGCCCGGCCAAACCCTTGCTCGACCTTCCCAAAACGGCCGCAGTGATCGGCGGCGGCATCAAGGGGCTCGCCTGCGCATTCCAGCTCTATGACAAGGGTTTTAAAGTGTCCCTCTACGAAAAAGAAGACCGCCTTGGCGGCCATGGCTGGCTCTTGGACGCGGAACTGGCCCGGCTGGATTTCGCCCTGTTGGACGACATGCCCTGGAAAGTTCATCTGGGCGTGAACCTGGACGAAAAGAGTATACGAGAAGAAATTATGCCGGTCTATGACGGTGTCCTGTTTGCCACCGAAGCGGCCCCGATCTCCGGCCTCTCCTGGGACGAACAGACAAACCAGTGCACCTCGCAGCCCAAGCTGTTCTGGTGCAAGCACCCCTGCCCCTCCCCCTACTCCATCATTGACGCTGTCGCCTGCGGGCGAAAAACCGCCACTTCGGCGGAACGTTTCTTGAAAAGTGTCTCCCTGACGGCGAGCCGCCAACGGGAGGGAAGCTATCAAACCACCCTTTATACCGATATCGACGAAACGGTACCGGTGGATCGGCGTGTGCCCTATAGCAAACCCTGGCCGCGAGACGCAGCACCCCTGCCCGGTGATCCCGCTCCGCCTAAGGGAATTTACTCGGCGGAAGACGCGGGTAAGGAAGCGGCACGGTGCATCCAGTGCGAATGCATGAAGTGCGTAAAACAATGCGTATATATGCAGGAATTTGAAAGCTACCCCCGCGCCATCATCCATGAGATGGCCACCCATATCGACATGCTCGTGGGGCAAAAGCAATCCGGCCCTTTAATTAACTCCTGCAGCGTGTGTGGCTTATGTACTCAGCTGTGTCCCTACGATATCGGGATGCCCCAGTCGACCAGGGGGGCCAGGGTACACCTGGTGGAGAACGGAGACAATGTGGAGGCCACCCATGATTTTCCCATGCGGGACCTCGCGTTTTCGAATGGGGAAAACTACTGGTTCTGGAGCCATGGCCCCGACCAAAAGGCCAGCCGATATCTGTTTTTCCCTGGGTGCCAGTTGGCGGCCGTCTTGCCCGAGCTCATGCTACCCACGTATCAGTATCTGCGGCAAAAACTGGGGGAAGAGGTGGGCATCGGGCTTGGATGCTGCGGTGCTCCCGCCCACTGGGCGGGCTACGACGAGAAGAAAAAGGATGAACTCGGTGAGATCCTGACACAGTGGCGTGAAATGGGAGAGCCCACGGTGATTGCGGCCTGCCCCACCTGCCAGCAGCAGCTGGAGGAAGCCGAGCCCACCATGAATATCCTGTCTCTTTGGCAGGTGATGGCACAGCAGGGGCTGCCTGCAACAGAGAAACAGCGCCCCCGCCCGCCGCTTGCCATCCAGGACGCCTGCGGCAGCCGGCATCAGACGAAAGTGCAGGATGCCGTGCGGGAACTGCTTGCGGCCATGGGTTGCCCCGTGGAGGAGCTGGCCTACAGCAGGGAAAACACAAAATGTTGCAACTACGGCGGCCTCGTGGCATATGCCAACGCCTCTCTGGCCCAAGAGGCACTGGCGGAGAGGCTTTCGGAAAGTGACGCCGATTACCTTGTCTATTGCGGGGCCTGCCGCGAACAGTGCCAGCGGGGCGGGAAAACCACATGGCACTTGCTCGAACTTCTCTTCGGCGAAAAACAGCCCCCCACGGTGGACATCAGCCTGAAAAGAGACAACCGCATCAAGGTAAAACAGGACTTTTATCAATTCATTAAAAAGGATGCGTGGACCCCCTCCATGGAAAAGATACATCTGATCGTTTCCGAAGAAGTGAGAAAAACGCTGGACAAACGGCTGGTGCTGGAGGAGGATATCCAGCGTGTGATCGAAATGGCCGAGCGCACTGGCGTACGGCTAAAGAAAGCGGATGGTCGTCGTTTTATCGCGCATAGTCAACTCGGAATCATCACCTACTGGGTGGAATATGAACCCGTGGAAGAGGGTTATGTCATTCATAGCGCGTACAGCCATCGCCTGCAGATCGTGGAGGATGTAAAAAAGCCAACAGGGAGTAAAAAATGACGGAGTATGATGAAGGGAAAGTAAAAAACACGGAGAATATTGTCTGTGATTTATGTGACCTTCCCTTGGAGCCTGCCAAGACGGTGCTCACCTATATGCGCAGTACCTTTGCCACCATCCTGCTGCGCTGCCCCAAATGCAAGCAGTGTTATTTCCCCGAAGACCTTGCCCTCGGCCAGGCCGTCGAAGTGGAGTCCACGCTGGAGGAAAAATAGGATGGGCTGCCTGCTGTATGAAGATGAACGGTTTCAGCAGTCTTCCCAGTGCATGCTGCGCCCCGGCGGGATGGATCTGACATGGGAAGCCGTAGAGATGGCCGGTTTCCAGCCCGGTTGCACCCTTCTGGACGCGGGCTGCGGGCTTGGCACAACGGTGGCCCAGCTCAGCGCCCAGGGGTTTTCCGCCAGCGGCCTGGAGCGTTCCCCCGCCCTGCTCGGCCGGGCCAAAAACTCGCATCCGCAACTTCTTTTTAAACAGGGAGATTTATGCAGCATTCCCTGGCCCGACGAATACTTTGAGGGTGTTTTATGTGAATGCAGCCTTTCTACGGTGACGCAACTGCCAACGGCACTGCGGGAAATCCACAGGGTATTGATGCCCCACGGTGTATTGGCCGTGAGTGACTTTTACCAGCGGGAGGCGTTTGAGCCCCCCCGGCAGATGGAAGGTTCCTGCCTGGGGGGTGCCGTCACGGCCGAAACCACTCGGCTGCTTATGCGGGACCACGGCTTTACGCAAAGTGGCTGGCAGGATGCCACAGAGCATCTTCGTACCTTTACGGCCAGCCTCGTGTGGAATTACGGTTCGCTCAAAAAATTACACGCCTTACTTCTTTCCTGCGAGGAAGAACAGGCGCCTAGCGAAGTACCGTGGGCACTCTACGGATACGCGATCAGCAGCTGGGAAAAGGTGGAACTCCATGGGTAATGAAGCGCACGGCCCGCAGCAAGCTGCCAGGCATCAGACCCCGCTTGTGGGCGATGAAACGGCGGCGAGCTCTGTGCTGGAAAACACCTACAGCCTGTGTCCCGTCTGCATGAAAAAAATACCTGCGGCCTATCTGCAAGAAGAGGGGGCTGTCTACCTTGACAAAACCTGCGCGGAGCACGGCCACTGGCACACGCTTGTGTGGGAAGAGGGTCCCGATTTTTCCACCTGGGACAGCGGGGTCGTATACAGCCGCCCGGCGAACGCCACAAAAACGCCCGAACTTGGCTGCCCCTACGATTGCGGCCTTTGCTCGCAGCACGCGCAGGCCGCCTGCTGTGTCTTGATCGAGATCACCCAGCGCTGTAACCAGGCCTGCCCCTATTGTTTCGCCTCCTCTACTTCGGGGCCTGAGGGTACCGGCGACTACACTCTGGAGGAGATGGAAAACATTTTCCGTCACCTGCAAACACAAAGCCCTCAGAACCAATTTAATATTCAGCTCTCGGGAGGAGAGCCCACCCTGCACGAGGACCTGCCTCAAATCATCTCGATGGCAAAGCACATGGGTTTTCCCTATGTGCAGCTAAACACGAATGGAAAACGTCTGGCAGAAGAACCTGCCTATGCTCAGGAACTGCAAAAGGCGGGCCTCGACAGTGTTTTTCTGCAATTTGACGGAACCAATGATACGATTTATACGGCGATGCGCGGCCAACCGCTCTTCGCACAGAAGGAACAGGCCATTGACCACTGCGCTTCGGCAGGGCTGGGCGTGGTGTTGGTGGTGACCGTGGTAAAGGAGATCAACGGCGGCAACATCGGAGAGGTCCTCCGCTATGCCTCCGGACGCCTGCCTCTTGTGAACGGGGTCCACTTTCAGCCTGTCAGCTATTTTGGAAGGTTTCCCACTGAGCCTCGCAACAGCGAGCGCGTCACAATTCCCGGGTTGTTTCAGCTGATCCACGAGCAGACGGACGGCCTCATGTCTGCCGATGATTTTGTACCCCTTGCCAGCGGGCACGGTCGATGCTCTTTCCACGGTAACTTTCTCCTCTCCGCCGAGGGGGGATATCAGGGGCTTTCCGGCAAAAACGAAGAAGAGGGCGCGCATAAGATCGAGAAGGCCCGTGCGTATCTCGCAAAAAAATGGGGCGCACCCAAGGCGGCAAAATGCTGCTGCGAGGAAGAACCCGACCCTCTTTCCACCTATGGCTCCTCCGCTTTCGATGTGGAAGAGTGGGATTCCCTCCTGGACACCCTGTTGGATGCGACGCTCAATCTCACGGCAATGGCATTTCAGGACATCTGGACGGTCGACCTGAAAAGGCTGAACCGCTGCCGGTTGCATGTTGCCACGCGAGATTTAGAGCTCATCCCCTTTTGTGCCTTCAACCTGACCAGCCAAGATGGCAAACGGCTTCACAGTGAGATCGGCAGAAACTAAACTATGGTGTACCCATGAAAGAACCCCGTGATGATTTTATGAGACAAAACCCCCTCTGCGCATGGGTTGCCTACAAAATAGGGCGCCCCCCCACGCGGAAAAACATCCTTCAGCATCAACTGGACGCATTAAACCGCACTTTGCTTTCTGCACAGAGAAACAGCGAGTTTTATCGGCAATGGTATGCCGAATTTTCTGGCCGGGCCCTTCTGCCTCGTACAGACGACGGGTTATTGCAAATGCAAAGCCTGGAGCAGCTGTGCCTATTGCCCACCATGGACGAGGCCCTGCTGAGGACACAGGGGCAGGCAATGCTGTGTACAAGCCAAAAGGAAATCCACCGTATCGTCACCCTGCAAACCAGCGGTACTACCCAAAATCCCAAACGGCTCTGTTTCACACAAAAGGACATACAGTCTACGGTGGATTTTTTTGAGTATGGGTTGCAGAACCTGGCCCCTGCCGGCGCAAGGGCTTGTATTCTTTTCTCGGCCAAACGTCCTGACAGCGTAGGGGACATCCTTCTGCAATCCTTCCATAGGATTGCTATTCCAGCCTTTGCCGCCCCTTTGGAAGAGACCGTAGAAAAAAACTGGGCCTTTTTTCTGGAAAACCGGTGTAGCGTGCTGCTGGGGCACCCTGTGCAGATTCTGGCCCTGGGCCGATACGGAAAAAGTCAAGGGGGTTCACTGCCTGCGATGCACGGCATTTTGGTGAGCGGAGAGCCTGTTTCCGATAAAATGAAAGCACGGTTAGAATCCCTTTGGCACTGCCCTGTCATCCGGCATTATGGGCTTACCGAAACCGCATACGGAGGGGCCGTCAGCTGTGGCGCGGAAGGACAACATATCCGGGAGATCGACCTGCTCTTCGAAATTTTAGAACCAAAGACACAAGCTCCTGTAAAAGACGGCTCCTATGGAGAGATCGTGATCAGCACCTTGGACCGCGAAGCCATGCCTGTTTTGCGGTACCGTACGGGTGACAGGGGCCGGTTGCTCCCGAGCCCTTGCACCTGTGGGTGCGCGCTTCGCCGCCTCGCGGACAGGGTGGAACGCCTTGGCGATACGCAGGGCCATCCCCTCCCCCCCCAGGTGATACAGGGGCAGCTGGATGAACTGCTGTTTGACCAACCACAAATTACCAATTATCGCTGCTCGGTGTCTAAAAAGCAGCGAAAGCTCACTCTTCAAATCCAGCATGTGTCACCGATTGAAAGCGAACCAATGCAACGCAAGCTGCGCTGCCTTCCCGCTTTTGCCGACTATGAAATAGAGATACAAACCACACCCTTTACCCAAATGCTGAACAACGTGAAACGTTCCTTAGAATGGGTTGACTGAGTTTCTTGTCAATTTAACATATCTCAGTGTTGACATATTTATATAAGAATGGTCATATGTCATGTTCTGAATTATATAACACATTTCTATAACAATTTTTTACTTTATTGATATCATACTGCGCTCTATAAGCTGTCGCGAAAGACAGCTGTTGGCACCCCATAAAAAGACCACCTCGTGGCAATCTGGATAAGGAAAGGACAAAATCTATGCAAACCATCAACGCACTCGGCTGGGAATGCCCAAAACCCATCATCCATACCAAACAGATGCTGGACACCATGGAAGAGGGTACCGTATGTACGATTGTTGACAACATGATTGCCGTGGAAAATCTCGAGAGCCTTGCCAAGGACCTTGGATTTGTTATTAAAACGGAGAAGGATGCAGATGCCGTTTGGAAGGTGTACATCGAAAAAACCAAAGGTGCTGTTGCCAAAACCGGTGCGTCTGGTAATCTCATGGTTTTGGTTGCGACCAACCTATTTGGGCAGGGCAGTGAAGATCTGTCTAAAACCCTAATGAAAAGTTACCTTTTCTCCCTCACCGAAGCCAAACCCCAGCCCACCACCATTGCCTTTATTAACAGTGGCGTCTTTCTCACAACGGATGAAAGTTCCGCCGCCGACATTCTCACACTGGAAGCGAGCGGCGTGGAAATCATCTCCTGTGGCGCCTGTCTCGACTTCTATAGCCTTAAAGAAAACTTGTTGGTAGGTAAAATCGGCAACATGTATCAAATTGTAGAGAAAATGCATCAGTCTGATAATGTGATTCGTATATAACATCTATGTTTTTAATATCTGTCTTTATATTATTAATATTGTTTAGCTTATTGGCCACCAAAAGTCTGGTGGCTTTATTTTGTAGATAAAGGCCATGAGGGCCCTGCCCTCATACACCCGCAAGGAGACGCGTCCCCTTGACCCCCCCTCTTGAAACAGCGTGTCCATGCCGTTTCAAGAGGATGAGAATCCGCCGCCTTTATTTTCACCAATCGAAACCCATGTACGGAAAATGGCCAGGCGCATTTCTGCGCCTGGCCATACAAAAACTCTTCATTCTGCCAATCCGGGGCTCACCGTTTGTTCATTTCTCGCTAACCGCATTCATGTAATGTGTTGTCTTATCTCTCCGTATTGCTTCGTCAAAATCGATCCTGTGTCCATCGCACTCAAACCCTACGCAATAGACGGGCATGTCGTTTTCCGTTTTGAACAGACGGCCACCTTCATGTGGACATAGACTCGTGCTGTCGACAATGGCCGGATTTATCGAGACAACGGTTCTGGTGTGATATCTCTTTGTAAGTTCAGATACTGCCTTCATCATGAACAATGGCCCCATGGCAAAGGCGGCGTCATAATTGTCCTTCTTTAACACGGCCTCTAGTGCAACCGTCACAAGCCCCTTTTTTCCGTAGGACCCGTCATTTGTCGTTATGATAAGCTGATCGCTGACCCGGCGGAAGTCCTCCTCCATCATCACACGGTCTTTACGCCGGAACCCCAAGAGACTGTGTACTTCTGTCCCCAAAGTATGCAGTTTTTTTGCAATGGGGAACGCCTTTGCACAGCCCATACCTCCCGCCACAACCACCGCGCGGCGTAAATGGTCCAGCCTGCTGGGGAGTCCAAGAGGTCCTGCCAGGCCGTCGATCCGCTCTCCCTGCCGCAAGCGGCTCAACTGAACTGTATCTTCATCCACGGCCTTACACAGAATGGTCAATGTCCCTTTCTCTTTACAGTCATCCATAATGGGAAAGGGAATTTCTCTTGCCCCTTTTATCGCTCTCACAGCCACAAATTGCCCAGGCTCTGCCTTTAGGGCTACCTGCGGCGCATATATTTCTAGTACTGTGATCGCATCTACCAAAGTTGTTTTGCTGATAATTTCGTTCATATACTCTCCTCTCTGCTGCACCTGCCGACATTGTATAAAACCACCCACCTGTGTGGGTGGTTTTATACCAGAGGAGGCAGTCCTGGGTAGGAGGACTGATGGGTATCATCCTATTTAGAAAACACTTTCGACGTCCAGACATACAATCGCTTAAAAACGGCAAAATATGACTTTGGCCGAACTGTTTGCTTTCTTGGTCTATTCTATAACACCCCGCCCCTAGGGGCGGGCTTGTGGGGCCGTGGCGCCGATTCCCCATAGCTTGTAGCGGGGAGTGCGCTTCATGAAACGTCTCCGTCAAGACCACCCGTAAAACGGGTGGGTGTTTGTCATAATACTCTTGTAAGAATTGTTCCATGGTTCAGTCTCCTATCTTTTATGTTTTCCTACATACGTCACGTTTTTTTGCGGGGTGGAACAGAGCCAGGCACAAACCAGATTCTCTGTTCCACCACATTTTTCTACAGATACAAATATGTGCTATTGTGTCTCGTCCATCTCCGGCGGCAGTTCTTTAAAGAATTTTGTCTTCCATGCAAGGTAGATCAGACCCAATAGGAACCATATCCCGCCCATGATTTTCGACTCGATACCGAGCCCCAGCCATACAGCGAAGCAGAAGATGGCGCCGATCGCCGGTGCGATGAGGTAGCTGAGGATCCACGCTCATCTTGGAGATCGCCGCCAAGGTCAGATGGAGGTGGCTGTCATTGAAACCAGGCATGACCAAATTGTCTTTGTAATCATAGACTTTTGTGTCCTGCCAGATGTATTGCTCTGCTTCCTTTGCATCTTTTCCGACGGCGAGGATCTTTTTGTCCTTAATGGCCACATAACCACTGAAGGGCTGATCCTGTACGGCGTCAAAAATCGCATTTCCTCGAATCACTATATCCGCATACATGCCAATACCCACTTTCCTTTCTTTTTTCTTACACTAACCCATCCTTTTCTTGTTAGACTCGTCACTTCATCTATATAAAAGCATATCTGCCCGATAGTACCTTTGCCTTCGTTGTGAACACAGGCAAATATGCTGAATTATGAGATTGTGCGATTTTCCCGGGCCGGGAAAATATAGATGAAAAACCCGATCCATTACAAATCCGCGCCGCTGTAGGATGCGGCGCGGAACACACCGCTACGGGAAGATGCCACGGATGGCATAGGCTTCTACCAGTCTCTTGAGTGCCACACAATATGCGCTGGTACGTAGGGTGATCTTCTTTTCTTCGTGCAGATCATAGACACCGTCAATGGCGTTCACCATGATGCGGTTCAGCGTTTTGTTGATTTCATCTTCGTCCCATACGAGAGACTGGATATTCTGAACCCATTCAAAATAAGAGACCACCACACCGCCCGCATTGGCAAGGATATCCGGCACCACCATAATGTTGCGCTCCGTCAAGATCTTGTCAGCCTCCACGGTAGTGGGGCCATTGGCGGCCTCCACGATGAGCTGCGCCTTGATGTTGGCGGCGTTTTTCTCCGTAATCTGGTTTTCGAGGGCGGCGGGCACCAGAACATCACAATCCAGTTCTAAGATTTCCGCATTATACATATTAAAAACAAACTTGGAAAGTTGAACCAAAAATTCAAAGTCATCTATGTCTGTGATGAGGATTTTGTCCTTCCACTCAAAGACGGCTGCATCGACCTGTTTTTGGACGATTTTTCCTCCAGCGAATACATTTTCTATGGTTCTTGCTACCCCTTTGAGAAAGTAAAATCTCTGCTCAACAAAAATGCCTTCCTCGGTGGCATCTATACCTATTACCAAAATGGTGCCAAGACCCTGGCGCAGATTGAACAGGCTTTCCCAAATGCAAAAATGAAGCTGTTTACTGTGGAGACATTGAAAAGCCGCTTGAGAGAGAACGGCGTCGCGATCGGTTATGAGCAAAACCTCGGCTACGTGGAAAACCCCGGCACAGGTTTTTCTTTCCCCTATCATAACCCTGTCGACAAACTGTATTTTTATATGTATTTTGGAACGAAACAAGAATAACAGGCGGGCGTCGTAACCCCATCGTCTCCTTGAGGACTTTGCATCCCGTTTGACTTGTGACACATCACTACAATGGACACTCATACTATTTACATCCACCTGCTTTTTCCTTATAATAAGGTATGGAAAGCAGGTGGATCTGTATGCCCAGCGCCGAGATAACAAAACGTGTTATTGCAGACGCAATGAAACAACTGATGGAACAGAAGCCGCTGGCCAAGATCAGCGTGGGTGATATTGTGGAGGTATGCGGGATCAACCGCAACAGTTTCTACTACCATTTTCGGGACAAATACGACCTTGTGAACTGGATCAGTTATACCGAAATCACCCAAGATTTGAACCGGGAAGATACTCTGGAAGGCCCCGTGTGGAATATTGTAAAGGGGATCTGTATTTTTTTGGGAGATAACAAAACATTTTACCAGAACGCGCTCTCGGTAAAAGGGCAAAACTCTTTCGAAGAATATTTTTACAGTCTGCTGAAGACCTTTGTGAAAACACGAACGAAAAACACCTTTGCAAACGAAACCGACCGGGATTTTTTTGCCACTTTTTATGCCGATGCCATCGTCGCAGCAATCTGCCGTTGGCTCACGAGCGACACCGAGCAGTCTGCCGAAGAACTCGCGGAACAGATAAAACGTTCGGTATTGGGCGCTTCTTCCATACTTCTTGAACAGCAGGAAAAAGAATGACGCGCACTCCCCCGCAGCTTTCCACTTCGGGAAACCCCAATGACAACAAGGCAGCCGGTGCTTCTTTCGCACTTGCTGCCTTTTTTGCTTTTTCCATTGGGAAAACATGCGCTTCTTCGCCCTATTAGGCAGGTGCGACCTCATCGGCCTTCTTTTTCCCCATAACACGCATCAACGCTTCGCGCAGGCTGATGGAATGGATATTGAACCCGCTGGTTTGTTCGCAGCGGTCCACGTTTGTGAAATGGAAACTCCCATTGCCTTTGATCGAGGCGAGGCACGCCTCACTGGAAATCACTTTGTCCACATGCGCTATGTCTGAATAGAGGTCGATGGGTAAAACCGGAAGTGTCAGATGCTCCCGCAAATGCACAAACCGGCCATACACACCGTTTACCTTTTTGGCCAGATGGCACTTGTCGCCTATCGACAGGAAAATGGGAAGCCCGAGAGAGGCCGTTTCCTCCAGAAGCCGTGGGCCCACCTGCTCCTCCTGCAAGCTCTTTTGCCGGTTAAAACCACCGCAAAGGCAGCCCTGCGTCAGCAGGTTTTGGGCCGCCTGTTTTTTTACTTCGGGATCTTTACAATCCAAGTCGATAAAGGGTACGATGTTCTGCGCGCGCAGGATGTGTTTACAAAGTGCCTCATCCACCTTGTGCGGGTGGATAAAGGGCATAAAGGCACACTCTTCCTGCCTGCCGAATACATCGAACAACGCTTCAAAATGAGGGTACCCTTCTTCGATAAAGACCAGATAGGTATAAATGCCGAGTTCCTTGCCCTCCGTAACCAGCCTCTCCATGGTTTCAGACGGCAAAAAGGTCTCCCTGCCCGTGTCGACCGTCAGGCACCAGGGCACATTATACCCCTCTTGCTTCTCCGTCTCCCGGATCATGGTGGCCCCATGGCTGAGGGAATTATACCCTATATTGACGCCAATGGTTGTAAGGATCCCCGCGTCCACCACGTTCGCCACCTGCTCCACCAGCTTATAGTAGGCACTGTTTTCATCCTTAAGTTGTGTCATAACTGTCGTAAAAAAGTCCTTTTGAAAACGTCCGCCGGCAAACATTTCACCCAGTTCTACAAGGTTTCGTATCCCACGGCCCGGGTCTTCCTTGATATCGCTGATTCCCTTTTTAACCGCCTGATGTATCATCGCCACCTTCATCTCATTCGGCTGCATCCGATTGCCCTCCCCTATTTCTCTACAACTAACACTAATCTCTTTCTTTGAAAAAGCAAACAGACATTTTGGGGAAATGACCAAGAATCAAACACTTGAAGGCAGATGCCCCACTTTTGGGCAAATGGGTCATTTTGTCTAGTTGCATTTGTAGATGAAGTGTGAAATAATGTTGGCAAGGCAAAAATATGCTTTGGTCACTTACCATTCGAAAGCGAGGAATCTGTTATGGGTAGCAATATGTCAATGAAAGAAAACTTACAAGCGTATGGCATCGGCAAAGCGCTTGACATGATTAAGGAAGACCCCGAGACCGGCCTTCCCAAGCTGATGGACTGGGTGGACCTTGTGGCCGGTAAAGGAATGCTGGACCCACAGCGCGAGACCATCCGCGATATTATCGAAGACAAAAAGAATCCCTGGCACAAATTCATGATCAGCCTGTTTGAAGACCTGGACCGCGAGTGCCTGGCAACCTTCTTCAAAAACTTCATTGTCAGCGCCTCCGTGATCGGCAACGCGCGGCGCCGTAAAGTCATGGACGAGCACGGCTGTAACGCGCCCTGGGCTATTTTGATGGACCCGACCAGCGCCTGCAACCTGGGTTGCACCGGCTGCTGGGCCGCAGAATATGGCGACAAGCTGAGCATGAGCTTTGAACAGCTGGACAGCATCATCGAGCAGGGTAAAGAAATGGGCACCTATTTCTACATCTACTCGGGCGGCGAGCCTCTTGTCCGCAAAAAAGACATCATCCGGCTTTGTGAAAAACATCCTGACTGTGAGTTTTTGGCCTTCACCAACGGCACCCTGATCGATGAGGAATTTGCAGACGAGATGCTGCGCGTCAAGAATTTCGCGCCTGCAATCTCCATCGAGGGCTTTGAGCAAGAGACCGACTCCCGCCGTGGCAAGGGCACCTATCAAAAGGTGGTCAACGCCATGAATATCCTCAAAGAACGCAAGCTGATCTTTGGGGCCTCCCTGTGCTACACCAGCCAAAACACCGAGGTCATCGGCAGCGAAGAGTACTTCGATTTCCTGGTTGACTCGGGCTGTAAGTTCGCATGGTTCTTCACCTACATGCCCGTGGGTGTCGGCGCGCCTACCGACCTGATCGCAACGGCCAAACAGCGCGAGTATATGTACCATCAGGTGCGCAAATTCCGCAACAATCTCGAGACTGCGAAACCCATGTTCACGCTGGATTTCTGGAACGATGGCGAGTATATCAACGGCTGCATCGCCGGCGGGCGTTATTACCTGCACATCAACGCAAACGGCGACATAGAGCCCTGCGCCTTTATCCACTACTCCGATTCGAACATCAAAGACACCACCCTGCTGGAAGCTTACAAAAGCCCCCTGTTCATGCAGTATCACGACGGCCAGCCCTTCAACGACAACCAGCTGCGCCCCTGCCCCTTGCTTGACAACGAGGGCCGTCTTGCGCAGATGGTGCACGATTCCGGCGCACACAGTACCGACATGACTGAAAAAGAAGATGTGGACGACCTGTGCGCCAAGTGCAAAAATGCCTGCGACAACTGGAAACCGGTTGCGGAACGGCTTTGGATGGAAAAACGCGAAAAAGCCATCTAACCCTCCCGCACAACCAAGCTACAACTTTTTGCCTAACCCCATGAAGAAATTTTTTCTTCATGGGGTTTTTCGTAGCTTAATCATGTGGCCAGGAACAGGATGCAAAACCCCTCTTCTTTTACAGAATCTTCAACTCTGTCCGGGCAAAATATGATACGATGGTGGAAATACATAGTATGAAACGGTGGATGAGTAGCATATGGAAGCCTTTGTGGATTTTCGAAATGTCTCTAAAATATACAAAACCGGTGAGGTGGAAACCCCCGCATTGCAGGACGCCAGTTTTTCGGTAAATAAGGGGGAGTTCTGTGTTATCGTGGGGCCTTCGGGCGCGGGCAAGACAACCATTCTCAATATTTTGGGCGGAATGGATAGCCCCACCCGGGGTGAAATTGAGATCGACGGCAGCCTGATTTCCGCACTAAACCAAAAGGAACTCACTTCATATCGTCGGTTTGACGTAGGGTTTGTCTTTCAATTTTACAACCTTGTGCAAAACCTCACCGCACGGGAAAATGTGGAGCTCGCCTCGGAAATCAGCCATGACCCATTGGATACCGACTGGGTACTGAAGGAAGTTGGCCTCTCCCACCGGGCAGACAACTTCCCCGCACAGCTGTCGGGCGGGGAACAGCAACGGGTCGCCATCGCGCGCGCCCTGGCAAAAAACCCGAAACTGCTGCTCTGCGACGAGCCCACGGGCGCACTGGACGACAACACAGGCAAACAGATTTTAAAGCTGCTGCAGGAGACAAGCGAAAACACGGGCACCACCGTCATCCTGATCACACACAACAGTGTGATCACTGAGATGGCACAACGCGTAATCAAGGTAAAAAACGGCAAAATCTCTTCGGTTCGCATCAACGAAGACCCTCTGCCCGCCGAAGCGATCGAATGGTGATAGGATAAGCAAAACCGGCTGCTTGGATTTTATCCGGCAGCCGGTTTTCCGTTTTCTTCTTTTTCTATTTCAGGATGTGGTCGCCTTCACTTGGCCCGTCACAAATAGATTCTGCAAACTTTTCTGCTTATTCAGCACTTTCAGCACCACAATGGAAATTGCAAAATCGACCATACTATGCACAATTGTCCCAATACCTACCAGCAGCATGACCGAAATAAAAAAGCCCTGCTGATAGTATAGTCCCCCCATGCCGCCGGCCGCATAAAACATGCTGACGACAAACACCTCGCACACCGCATGAACGGCTGCGATGGCAAAAGAGAAGGTAAACAGTTTTGGCCATGAATACAGGATGCCGGGGTTCTTTTGAAGATAAAGCGCCCCGAAGAAGGCAAACACTATGTGGGAGGCCGCACGCAACACCACCACAAGCGGAAATCCTCCGAGAAAAAATCCAAGCGTGGTGCCAATGGTCACGGCAACCGCAACCAACGGGGAAATAAACATGGAAAGAATGATGGGCACATGGCTTGCCAATGTGAAGGAGGCGGGTTCAAGGATAATTTTAACGGGCGAAAACATGGGAATCACAATGCCTACAGCGATCAAAAGTGCCGCTACCGTAAGTTTTTGTACCGAATATGTTTTTTTCATATGGTCCTCACACCCCAGAAAGTATTCTTACCTAGTATACCCTACAAACGTCAAAAGTGCAATTGCCAACTTAGTACTGGAGTGTCCCCATTAAATTTCATGTGGCCTCCCCCCGCCTTCGACGGGGGGAGGCCACAAAAACCTTCTGTATTTTTCATTGAAAACGTACTTTGGACACTCTCCTTAATACATCCAGACAAAAAAACTTACTTTGTCCAGAAAGAGAAGGAGCGCCCCGCGTCGACGCAGGGCGCTCCTTCTCTTTCTGTCTGTTTTACCGGTTGCGTACTTTTAACATTCCAATATGCATGGTCACCGCCACACCCACCACCAACAGAAACAGGGCTACCCATAACCTTGCACTGAGCAGGGCCGAAAGGGTGAGCATCACCCACAAAGTGGTAATGCCGATGATTTTAGCCCTTTTTGACACCCCGGTTTTGTTCCTGTAATTCGTGATGTATTCCCCAAAATAGCGGGTGTGTTCCAGCCATTGGTAAAGGCGTGGGCTGGCCGTAGCAAAACACCCTGCCGCACATAGCACAAAAGGTGTCGTTGGCAGCACCGGCAACGCTATCCCAATGCCCCCCAAAAGCAGGACACCAAAACCGGCAGATAACAAAATCACGCGTTTCATGTCGCTATGCACCCCAGCTCTTCGTTTTTACACGGTATGTGGCTGCTCGGCGTTTTTCTCGTCACTTGGTTTGCCCTGGTTCATGGTGGCCGCCATCAGTTCCTCATGGGATAATGCCGAGAGTTTCTTTGCCTTTTCCTTATCCAGGCCCATCACTTCGCAGATGCGGTTGCCGTAATCCTCGTCGGCCATAAAGCAGTGGGCGGCATGGCGGTATTTCACCTCTTCGGTTGTGCCCTCCATGTTTCGTCCGGTATTTTCACAGAGTACCTGCTTTTGCTCTTCGCGCATCAGGTTATACAGCTTAGCCGGCTGATAAAAGCAATCGTCGGTCTGGTCGTCTTTTGGCTCATAGTGGTAAATATCCCCGTCAGCAGGCAGCGGTGGTTCTTTTGCATCCGGCTGCTCGGCCCATTGACCATAACTGTTGGGTTCATAGGGGGTGGTGGCCCCATAGTTTCCATCCACCCGCATGGCTCCATCCCTGTGGTAGGCGTGTACAGGGCTTTTGGGCCTGTTCACGGGAATCAGGTCTTTGTTTACACCCAAGCGGTAGCGCTGTGCGTCACCATAGGAGAACAGCCGGCTTTGCAATAGTTTGTCGGGCGAATGCCCAATGCCAGGGACCACATGGGCCGGGTTGAAGGCCGCCTGCTCCACCTCTGCAAAATAGTTCTCGGGGTTGCGGTTCAGTTCCATCATGCCCACTTCAATCAGTGGATATTCATCATGAAACCACACTTTCGTGATATCAAAGGGATTTTCCCGGTGGTTGTTGGCCTGCTCCTGCGTCATGATCTGTACACAGAGTTTCCATTTGGGGTATTCGCCCCGCTCGATGGCTTCGAACAAATCCCTTTGGTGGCTCTCCCGGTCCATGCCCACGAGTTCCTCCGCCTGTTTATCGGTCAGGTTCTGGATGGGCTGCTGACATACCCAGTGAAACTTCACCCAGTATCGCTCGTTATTGGCATTATAAAAGCTAAAAGTATGGCTTCCAAACCCATGCATGTTACGATAGCTTTTGGGAAGGCCCCTGTCGCTCATCGTAATGGTTACCTGGTGGAACGCCTCGGGCAGGGCACTCCAGAAATCCCAGTTGTTCTGCGACGAACGCATGTTTGTTTTTGGATCCCGCTTGATGGCATGGTTTAGGTCGGCAAAGCGCAACCCATCTCTCAAAAAGAAAACAGGCGTGTTGTTGCCCACAAGATCCCAGTTGCCCTCTTCCGTATAAAAACGCACAGCAAAACCACGTATATCCCGCTCCGCGTCCGCGGCGCCACGCTCTCCCGCCACCGTTGAAAAGCGGACAAATACCTCCGATTCCTTGCCTACCTTTTCAAACACCTTGGCGCGGGTATATTTCGTAATATCATTTGTCACTTTGAACGTGCCGTAAGCACCGCTCCCTTTTGCGTGCATCCTTCTTTCGGGAATCACCTCTCTGTCGAAATGGGCAAGTTTTTCAAGATGCCACACATCCTGCAGCATCATTGGCCCGCGGGCCCCAACGGTTTGCGAATTGGTGTTGTCTGCAACAGGCGCGCCATTGATATGGGTCAATTTCTTGTCATTCTCACTCATTTTTACACCTCATCTCATTTGCTGGTCGCAATACGTACATCTCTCTCTAGGATAACGGATAGATATTGACATAATATGTCGAAAAGATGTAAAAA
>JAJDHT010000027.1 GCA_030266325.1 Ruminococcaceae bacterium OttesenSCG-928-I18 | reverse complement strand
AAGCCCAAGACAAAAGAAATTTTGTCTTGGGCTTGACATTTTCATGTCCCCTTTAGTGTAGGGACACGCC
Source organism: Ruminococcaceae bacterium OttesenSCG-928-I18 (assembly GCA_030266325.1). GTDB lineage: Bacteria > Bacillota > Clostridia > Oscillospirales > Ruminococcaceae > JAAYCI01. Next base: position 23,900 of record JAJDHT010000027.1, on the reverse strand, counting down.
TTGTTCCCGAAAGGTGAATTTAGGCTGGTTTAATTACCCCGGCTTCAAACAGTGTTTCAAAGGTGTTCATTACGCCACTATGTTCTACAATTTTCCCATTCACCACTTTGTTTATGTTGACCCCTGTAAACGACAATTTTTGGCCCGTGGGTTTCATCCCAAGCCATTCCCCATCATGTGTCCCTTCGGCCAAAAATTCGGTAATGACATACTCCCCATCGCAGTATTGGCGGGTAACGGTCATTTTCAAGTCCGGGTATGTTCCTCGAACCGCCATAAAGTGTTGCCGCATACCATTTACCCCCATTGGAACAAGGGCATCACCAGCTCTTGCAGTACAACCATCCGCCACATATTCAGAAAAATCAACCGAATCCACGTTTTCAAAAAAGAATTTAACCCTCTCTTTGTTTTCCATAAAACCAATCCTTTCTTGTTCGCTTTATTCCCCACTTAATACCCCCGCCCCTTGGAGCGGACTTGTCGGTCCGTAGCGCCGATACCCCGTAGCCCAGCTGCGGGCAGTGCGCTTCATTGCCAGATACCGATTCTATTGTACCATAGCTATCCGATACAGCGTATGCGGTCCCATTTTCGTTTTGGCGTAAAAATGAAAATGCAAATTCTCAAATGGCTCATGGCAAGCACTCGCTTGAAAACAGTTATGCATCGAAAAATGATTCACAGAACAAGTACTTATGTTTTAAAACTGCCATGAAGACGGCCGGTGGTTTCAGGATGCAGTACCTTTTTCTTGTTTGGCCCCTGCCGTTATTATATACTTAAAGCAAATTTTAAAGAAAAAATGTATGCATTATTGAGGAGCAGTGTAAATGATAAAAGGTGTAAAAGTCGAACTGATTCCGGCCACTTTGGATGACAGGCAAAAAATATACGAATGGTGCTTTCAATCAGAAACTACGAAATATCATGCCGGGCCGCCCGATCACCCCAATATTCCCATTCCTACGTGTGAGGATTTTTATGCATCCGATGATGGTGGCTATACAGAATATTATTTTACCGGGGCCAAACCCAATGATGGCAGAGGTTTTCTCATTGAAAATGAGGGCACGGCAATCGGCTTTATCAGTTACAGCGCTTTTCATCTGAAACCTGCAATGGCAGAACTTGACATCTGGATGAGTACCGAGGCAAATTGCGGAAATGGATTTGGCGTGGATGCCTTGATTTCTCTTGGCGATTATCTGCATAAGGAGATGGATTTTCGGCAGCTCATCATCGCGCCTTCCGCAAAGAACACAAGGGCCGTTAGAGCCTATGAAAAAGCCGGTTTCGAAAAAACAGAAAAAGCCATGCATGAGTTCTTGCTGGATAGATATGTGCCCCTTTTTGGGGACGGGGATTATGGTGCTGATGAAACTGTCATTTTAGTGAAGAAATTCGACAGGTGACAAACCCATTTTAGTGGGCATCGACACACTAAATGGTGTCGACACCATTTAGGACAAGCACCGTTTTCCGACAAACGGTTGATACGGGCCACCTGAGGAACAGTGACAATATACATGTCCGAAAACAGCCAGCTTTTCTGTATTTATCTGCTATAATAAAATGGCATTCGGAAAAGGGGGCGGTGAATTGGAAAACAGCCGGCATCTGTATGCCGCGCTCAAGGCAAAGGACGCGCGTTTCGACGGGCGCTTTTTTGTGGGCATCAAAACCACCGGAATCTACTGCCGGCCCATATGCAGGGCGCGGCAGCCGCTTGAAAAGAACTGCAGCTTTTACGCCACGGCCGCCGAGGCCGAGCAGGCGGGCTATCGCCCCTGCCTTCTATGCCGGCCGGAGCTGGCCCCGGGCACGTCAAAAACCGATGCCGCCGCCCATTTGGCATTTCGTGCCGCAAAGCTGCTGGAGGAAAACTGCGGAGGCGGACAACATTTGGAGGAACTGGCCGGCCGCCTTGGATGTACGGACCGGCACTTACGGCGGGTGTTCGTGCGGGAGTATCATGTGCCTCCGGTTCAATATCTGCAAACATGCAGACTGCTTTTGGCCAAAAACCTGCTCACCGACACGGATCTCTCGGTTTTAGACGTGGCGATGGCTTCGGGATTTGGAAGTCTGCGGCGTTTCAATGATGTTTTTAAAAAGCAATATCAGCTTTCGCCAACGGCGCTGCGTAAGCAGGCACCGACAGAAAAACGGCAAGGCAGCGGCATCACACTGGCGCTGGGGTATCGGCCACCTTACCGCTGGGAGGAGGTCTTGGGTTTCCTTGCCGCCCGCGCCATTGCGGGAATAGAGCTCGTGCAGGACGGGGAATACCGGCGTACCGCCCATTTCACCAATGCCGAAAACATCCATTTTTATGGGTGGGTGGGGGTGAGCCATCTGCCCCAGAAAAACGCTTTGGCCGTGCGGGTGAGTGAATCCCTCTTGCCTGTGCTGCCGCAGGTGTTGGCGCGGGTAAAGCACTTGTTCGATCTGTGTTGCGAGCCCTGTGTGATTCACGAAACACTGTCTGTCATGAACGAAATACGCCCGGGGCTTTGTGTTTTGGGCACGCGCCTGCCCGGCAGCTTCGACCCCTTTGAAATGACGGTGCGCGCCGTTCTGGGGCAACAAATCACCGTGAAGGCGGCACGCACCCTGGCTTTTCGAATGGCCGAGGCTTTTGGAAAACCGGTTCAAACCGCGGTAGAGGGCCTTACCCATGTGTTTCCCTGCCCGGAGGACATCTTGCGTTTAGAGGGGCCGATCGAAAACCATTTGGGCCCTTTGGGAGTGACCGCGGCGAGAGCCAAAACCATATTTGCCTTGGCGCAAATGATTTCGCGGGGGGAACTGGATTTCGACCTCCCGGCCGAGCCGCAAGAAGAAATGAAAAAACTGATGACCGTTCGTGGCATTGGAAGCTGGACGGCACAGTATATTGCGATGCGGACCATGGCCTGGCCGGACGCCTTCCTGGAAACAGACGCGGGTGTAAAAAAGGCCCTTGCCGCCTATCCGCAAAAAGAGCTGCTGAAAATGGCGGAGGCGTGGCGTCCCTGGAAAAGTTACGCAATGATTCATCTTTGGAACACCCTGTAAGGAGGCGCACCATGTATTATCAGACAACCTGCCCGTCACCGCTCGGCGAGATCACGCTGGCTTGCCGCGGCGACCAACTGGCCGGCCTGTGGATAGAAGGGCAAAAGTATCACGGGGATACCCTCTCTGAAAAATGGGTGGAAAGAAACGACGTACCCGTGTTTCACGCTGCAAAAAAATGGCTGGAGAGGTATTTTTCCGGCGAGAGACCCGCCGTTTCGGAGCTGCCGCTGGCCCCCGCCGGCAGCGCGTTTCGGCAGGAGGTGTGGGGGATGCTTTGCGAAATCCCCTACGGCGAGGTTCTGACCTATGGCGACATCGCAAAGAAGATGGCCGAAAAACTGCACAGGCCAAGCATGTCAAGCCAGGCAGTGGGCGGTGCGGTGGGGCACAACCCCCTCTCCATCATCATCCCCTGCCACAGGGTGGTGGGCTCGAATGGAAGTTTGACAGGATATGCCGGAGGCATTGGGACAAAGATAAAACTGTTGCAGCTGGAGGGTGTCGACACTTCGCGCTTTTTTGTGCCCACAAAAAGCACGGCACTATGACCGGCGTGTGTTGCGCGGCCTGGCGGCGGGCGGTTTTTGGGCACCTTTTGCGATAAAAAAACCTGCGAAAACCCCCTCCCCAAACGGCATGTACATGCCGTTTGGGGAGGGGGTTTTCCTGAAACTCATCAAAAATATCTCTCTATTTTTTAGTCTGCGGTAAACAGCGGCAGCGAGGAGAGAAAGCCCTGCAGGTGGAGGGCGTCCCAGGGCAGATATTCCGCTATGGACAAGCCCACAATCTCCGTGTGCTTTGCCACTTCGCCCACCAGCGCCTGCACCTGCGGCAGGCTCATCTTGCCGCAGGGCGCGTCGATCTCTTGCCCGCCCGGCTCTGCGAAAAGCAAAGAGCGGAACCGCGCGGGGTCGAGCACGTCGAGATCGAAATGGATGGCCAGATGTTCAATCTCTTTTTCCGCAATCCACTGCAGCACCGGGCCGCTGCCGGCGGCCAGCGTTTCGGGCCCGGCCGTGCGCAGTTTCAGCCGCCGCAGAATCTCCATTTCCTCAGGTGAACCCTCGCGCAGGCCGCCATACATCACGCGCGCGGGCTGCAGCGGCACGCGCACCTCGGCGGAGAAGGCGGGGTCCCCCTGCCCCAACAGGTTGCCCAGCACCATCGCGTGTTCGTGCCGGTGCATCTGCGGCGTGGAGACGTCGGGGTGGGCGTCCAGCCACAGCACGCCCAGTTTCCCGCCGTAGGTTTCGTTCAGGTAGGCAAAGGGAGCCTGCGAAACAAGGCAGTCCCCGCCGAATACGACGAGGCGTTTCGGCCGGTGGGCCTCTATGATTTTGGCCGCGGCCCGCAGCTGCCCCAGCAAAACCTCCTGGCCCGCCACGCCGTTTTTTTCGGGCAGGGCCCTGCCGTCATAGGCGGCCACGGGCACCTCGATTTGCGGCGTGTCGCCCGCGGCGGGCGCCAGCCAGGCCAGCAGTTTTGCCCCCAGAGAATACGAGGGGTTGTTGCCCCCCTGCCACTGAGGCATCACTAGACGCAGCGTATCAGACATGGTACCAGTCCTTTCTCTACCGTGTGTTTTCTTTACTTTGCCGTTTCTTTGCTATACAATGCTGTTGAACAAAGACAACAGGTACATCTGTTTTTAGCCTATACGATCTTGGCGGAGAACGCAAATGTGCCCGGGGAAGCACGGCGGGCGGCACAAAACACGCACAAAGACCCCCACAGGGAGGCAGAGCATGAACTTATACCACTCGATCACACGGCGCAAATCCTGCCGCAGCTACCAGATGCAGCCGCTGGAGGCGGAATGGATCGACAAAATGCAAGACGCCGTCAAAGACTTCGAGCCGCTGTATCCGGGCCTGCCGCTCACGCACCGGCTTACAAAAAAGGTGACCGGCCGCTTTCAGGTGCAGGCGCCCCACTACCTGATCATCAGCGGGCAGGGCGCGCCGGGGGAAATGGAACAACTGGGGTTTCTCTATGAACAGCTCGTGTTGTGGTTCGACGCCATGGAGATTGGCTGCGTGTGGCTGGGCGCCTCCAAAGACGCCGAGGCGAGCGCCCGCAGCGGGGACATCATCGTGATTGGCTTTGGCCGCACCGCCGAGCCGGTTCACCGCACGAGGGACCAGTTTAACCGAAAACCCATCGAGGACATCACAAACGCCCCCGACGATGTGTGCATCCAGGCAGCGCATCTGGCGCCCTCGGGCATGAACACGCAGCCGTGGTATTTTGAAAAGGCAGAGGCGGAGGTTCTGGTGTATAAACAGAAGTTAAAACCCCCGGTCTCGCTGCTGTACAAGCACTCAGACATCGACATGGGCATCGGGCTGTGCCACTATGCGCTGGCCTGCAAGGAAACCGGAAGACCGTTCCGATTCACCCGCGAAAACACCCTGCCGGGCAAAGCGGGCTACCTGCCTTTTGGCAGGATTGGGTGACGCGCGGGCCCTTCTCTGTCTTCGAGGTACACCCGTTTGCAGGCACTTTGGGTTTTGACGATACCCTATTTTTCTCATTTGCCGAAAAAAGAGCCAGGCATCCGCCGAAGGGATGTCTGGCTCTTTTTTTGCCACGAACCCATGGTGGCCCATTGCAAAAGGATGGCTCCTCACCCCTGCCCTGCCCCGCGCGACGAAAAAAAAATGCCTTTTGGAGGCACACTGCCAAAACAGGCACCCCCCCTGTACTCTAATTCATTTACAGTAACATCATAGTACGAAAGAGATTCGGGGAGGGTACGCATCATGGACTCTCGAACCACCGAGCAAGACGCCTTGCAAACAAATATCTCTCATTACAGCCTGGATTTCCTGCAAAAGGGCGAGCAGCACTTCTATGTGTGGCGCAACCACGCCGGCAATGGCTCCGTGCAGCAAGCATCCGCCTTACTGATCGATTTGAACCATGTCTATATCCCAAACCAAGAGATCGAAAAACTGCTCTACAGCTTTGAATGTCCAAAGAGCCATACCCTCTTTATCGCCATTGCCCACTGCCATATACAAAACCAACAGGAAATCAAGCGCAAGCTCAAAGCCATCAACCTGAAGCTGTTCAGCCAAACCGCCTTTTTCACAGATCTACTGCAGGCAGAACAGTGGCTTGCGGCGCAGAGCGGCCACTAGCAGGCATCCCCTGTTTTGCCGGGCCCCTGCCCCTGCCACCCGGCACGGGAATCCCTCAGCCGCTGAGCACATCCACCAGCCCATTGATGGAGGCGATGTGGATCGCATCGGCACGGTTTACCGCGCCCAGTTTATAGTAAATTTTCGACACATGCTTCTTTACGGCATTGCTGCTTATGCCCATCAGTTTGGCCATCTCCTGCTGGGTAAGGCCCTGCGCAAGGTAGCGCAAGGTCTCGTTTTCCCTTGCCGTAAGGCGCAGGCCCGGCTTCGCGGCGCCATACCGCTCTCCGCTATAGGCCCGCCGCATCATCTGCATGCGTTTGGCATAGGACACCGCATCCCGGTACACCTCGTCAAGCCACGGCATATCATAGGCGCCCGCGTCCTGTTTCTTTAGCTGGTCTATCAACACCATCATGTCTTTGCCATAGGCGAACAGCAGGATTTTTATGTCGTTTTGATACACCATGTCATAGGCCCTTTTGAACATCTTTTCAAACTCGGCTTCCTCTTTCATCGCCAGATGGCACTGGGCCTTTACTACATATAGGGAGAATTTCTCCTGCCATCTGCCCTTATGGGCCAGTTGACTCTCGAGCTCCAGCAGCAGCGCATAGGCCCGCGTCACCTCTCCCCGGCGGTAGAGATAGTGGGCTGTCAGCAGACGGTTGCGCCCCAGGGACAGCGGCATTTCGTCCATGCCGAATTTCGTCTGCCCAAACCAGGGGGGCACCTTGTCCAGATCCCCCATCTGCATATAGAAGTGGGCCTTCGCGCAGTCCCGCAGCTCACACAGGCCCATCAGATGGTTCGAATCGATGTACTCTTCGATCTCGCCCAGCAGCGCCAGCACGTTTTTGTGGTTTGCATAGTACAGCTCGATGTGCCCCAGCCCCCACAGGGCGTTGCAGATGATATCATGCTGCCCGGTACGCTCGGCTTTCAGCATGGCACTGTTGAACATGGCGGCCGCCCGGTCCATCTCCTCTTTAAAATAGGCCGCTTCGCCCGCAAAGAGGTATTCATACCCGTGCCCGCAGCCATTTTTCACCTGGTCGGCATACTTTGCATACTCCATGAAAAAGCCGACCATGCGGTCCAGCTCGCCCGGCCCGTTGTGCGGCAGGTAGAACACGCTGTTGTTGCCCAGCGCCATCAGCTCGGGCGAGTGGGTGCGCGAGCCCTGCGGGATCAGTTCACAGGCCTTTTTTATCCATTGGAGGCCCGTGTCCTCATTCAGGTAGACGCTGATGTCGGCGAGCGTCGCATAGATGTCGCCCAGCAGAAGCCGCCTCTCCTCCGTCTCGGGCTGCTCTTTGAGCCGCTCTTCCACGGCAAACAGCAGTTTCCTCGCCCGTTCGGCTTCGGCCGCATTCAGGTACATGAAGGCGATGCTGTAGTCCACCTCCGGCCTTTTGTCGGCATAGCTGCGGGGAATCTGCTCGAGCCGTTTCAAAATACTGTTGGTCAGGCCGGTTTGCTTTCGCACGAGGGGCAGCTTTCCGATCGACTCCAAAAACCCGTCGTAGTCGGCGGCCTCCCAAAAGCCGTCCATCGCTTCATTCATCATGCCGTGGTCTAAAAACCACCGCCCGGCGCGGGCCAGCATCTCCCCGCGGGATTCGAGGCTCAACAGCGTGCGTTTCTGGCGCAAAAAATCGTGATACATCGGCTGGAACAAAAACAGGCTGGTGAGGTAATCGTAACTGATAAAGGGATGCTGCATCAGCATTTTATAGAATTCTTCATCGGGCATACCCGCCTTCCCCCTCACCATATCCATGGAGAAGCGCGGCAGCAGAGAGAGCAAAACAAGCTGCGTTTGGACGTCTTCAGAGTATTCGCTGAAATAGTAATGCTCGAGCAGGTCCGCGGCCAGCTGCACGGGGGTCCGGTTTGAAAAGTGATCGAGGTTTTCGTTTTTCGACTCGCACACAAGGCGCAGCCCCAGCGGCCACCCGCCCGTCGTTTTGTGCGTCGCCTCGATCAGCTCGGGCGTGGCGCTGGTACCATAGAGCTCAAACATCAGCTTCGTCTCTTCCACCGTGAACGCCAGCTGTTTGTCCGTAATGCGATACAGCCCTGTTGCCGGCAGAACCTCGGCAAAGGGCAGTATGACGTTGCACAGTATAAACAATGTAAAATTAGGCAGGTCACCGTCAAACAGGTAGTTCAAAAACCGGATCACGCGCTTGTCGAGAATCAGCTCGTATTTGTCTATCACCCACACAAGGTGGTTTCCCTCTTCCGCTGTCTCGGCCGTGATTTGCCGAAACTGCTCAAAACTACCCGCAGAGGCCGGAAACCCGAGCTCTTGCAACTTTTGGGCATAGGCGGGCATCTCCCGTTTGGCGGCCAGGACAAAATCGTCCCAAAACTCCCCCGCCGTGTTTCTCCGCTTGGAAATGCGCACCCAAATAAGCCGCACGTCCGCCGTTTTCATGTAATTGGAAACCGACAGTGTTTTGCCGTAGCCCGGCCCCGCAAGCACCAGCACCAGCGCGTATTTCAGGCTGTTTTGGATGAGCGCGTCGATGCGCGCACGGCGCACAAAGCCCGCAATCATCGGTAAATAACTCCGTTCCATTTTTTTATCCTCTTATACAAGAACCCTACTCCCCGTACACACAGTATACACCAAAAGACACACAGTATGCTACCAAAACAGGTACCCCCAGATACCCTTTCTACCGCTAAACTATAATTGTGAATAACGTCAATGCGTTGTTGCAGCCGGGAGGTACAACAGATGAAAAAATTAGCGAACAAACCCCTGTCCTTTTTACGGGCGCTGCCGGGCTGGGAACAACTGGAACAGGACCTTGCCGAGATGCGTGCCGAAGAGGAGAAAATCTGTTTTCTGTGCTATGACATACACTCCCTTCGAAGAGTCAACCGGGCCTATGGACGGAAAGTGGGCGACGCCCTGCTTGCCGCCGTGGCCGAATGGGCCCTGAGCTTTCCCGACAGCCGGCTGTACCGGATAGAGGGGGACGAATTCTGCCTCGTTTTTGAAAAGGCAGACCTGCTCTGCGTCTACCATTATGCGGACGTGATGGAGTCCCGCTTTGGCAAGGTGTGGCAGCTGGACATCGGCGGGAAGACGACCGAAGTGTTCGCACAGGCGTCGATTGCCGCCATTGGAGACCTGGAGTGCGATTACAGGACCGAACTGCCGGACTTGCTGGACCAGGCGCTGAAGCTTTCGAGGAAAAACCACCAGATCACCATGTTTACGGCCAAACACGACGAGATGACAAGGGCCCATGTGCGTTTGCAGATGGAGCTCAAACACAGCATCCTGTCCGACATGTCGGGTTTCAGCCTTGTATTCCAGCCGATTGCCGACCCCGCCACGGGCACCTGGCGCGGCCTGGAGGCGCTGTGCCGGTGGACCGGCCCCACCATTGGCCCCGTGCCGCCGAACATCTTCATCGCCGAGGCCGAAGAGATGGGCCTGATCCACCGCCTTGGCAACTGGACTTTGGACAAGGCCATTTCGTCCTGCAAGGAGATGCGGCTCGACAAAATCGACCGCTTTTTTATCTCCGTCAATGTCTCGGCTTTGCAGATGAACAAACGAAACTATGTGCGCGTTGTCTTGGACACGCTGGAAAAACACCGCTATCCGCCCGAAAAATTGCTTTTGGAAATCACGGAGAGCACCCAGTTTTCTTTCAACGACACCACGATGACCGCCATCGACATGCTGCGGGCCAAGGGCGTACTGTTTGGCCTCGACGATTTTGGCTCCGGTTATTCGGGCTTTTCCAACCTCAAGAACCTTCCCGTCGACATCTTGAAAACGGACAGGGACTTCATTGAAAACATCGAAAACGACGCCTATTTACAGTATTTTTACTTTATCATGTCCGAAACCGCACACGCAAGCGGCATGCGCCTGATTGCCGAGGGCATCGAGACAAAGGAGCAGCTGCAAAGTGTGGTGAAAAACGGCACCGACCTTGTGCAGGGCTACCTGTTCGGCCGGCCCATGGACCAGGCCACGATTGCGGCGAACACCGAAAACTTCACGGTGACGCTAAAGCATTTTTCAGGCTGGATCACAGACCTTGTGGACTTCAAACATTGGATCTACAGCCAGGAGGCCTATAAGATCACGCCCTCGCTCTTCGGCCTGCAGAGCAAGCTGATCAGCATCATCCTCGAAGAGGACAACCTGGACAAGGCCATAGACAAAATCCTGCAGACCGTGGGCGTTTATTTCAAGGTCAACCGCGCCTATGTCTTTTTGCAGGAGGAGGGAACCCTCTTCAGCAACCGGTACGAGTGGTGTGCCGAGGGCGTGGCGCCGCAAAAACACCTGTTCCAGAAGGTGGACGGAGTGCTGGACGGGTTTTACGAGGTGCTGTGTGAAAACGAGGTCGTCATGGCCTCAAACGCCGAGCAGCTGCCACAGAACCTGCGCGAGCGCCTCGAGGGCGGCGACCAGCAGGGATCCATACAGTCTCTCGTCGTGATGCCGATGAAGCAGCACGAGCGCATCCTTGGGTTTGTGGGCTTCGACGACCAGGTCTGCCGGGACTGGATGCCCGAGGAACTGATCATCCTGCACAACCTGTGCCTGCTGTGCCTGATCATCCTTGTGAAGAACGAGGACATTTGAGGTAGGAAGCGCTTTCGCCGCCCGTGACGGCGAAAGCATCTACATAAAACCCCCACAGAACCGTCCTTTTGGGGCGGGTATCAGACCCAAGCCAGCTTGGGAAACAAACTAGATATGGAGAGGTGTATTGTGATGAAAAACATACCCGTTGGGAGAAAGCTGCTGCTTGGATTTGGTGCCGTTATCGCGATGATCGCCGTGATATTGGCCCTGACCGTGGTGACATCGCTTTCCAGAAACAACGACCTGCAGCAGGTGGACCGCATGACCGACCTGCAGCGGGAAGCCAACATGATGCTGAACAGTTTCAACCTGGCACGCGTGGAGATCCGCTCGGTTTTCACATCGATAGAGGCCGAGGAGGAGTACAACATCGCCCTGGAGTATCTTGCCGAGTGTAACGAACATCTGGACAAGATGGAAGCCATGTCGGGGCAGCTGGGCGGCTATATGTCCGAAGACATCGCCACGCTGCGGCAGATGTTTGCCAGCGTGGAGGCCGGGCTTTTGGCCGTGGGCGACAACGACGAAAAGTCCCTGGCGGCCATCGCGCGCATGCAGGAGAACGGGACCGAGATGACAAACACCTCGTCCGAGGTGTTCGAGCTGGTGACCCAGGTGATCATCGGCATGGGCGAAGAAGACCCCGCCCAGGCCATCGAGCGCGTGCAGACCGTGGTGCTGCCGGTCAAGGCCATGAACGACGTGGTGGAGAGCGTGCGGGTATCTAGCCGCGAGCTGATGCTGAACCAGAACCTGGCGGTGGTGGAAGAGCTGTACACCGGCCTTGACGATATCTCCCAAAGGGGCAGCGCCATCCGCAGCACCCTGACCACAGACGAGGCAAGGGCCGCCACCGACCGCATGCTGGCCGCGGTGGAGGGGTTCAAAACCTCCATAGCGGAAACGGAAGAGATCCTGCTGCAGTCTGAGGCGGAGATTGCCAACACGAGAGAAGTCTTCCTCAACCTCAGCACCCTTGTCAACAACTACGTGGACACCATCTCGAAGGACGCGGCGAGCCTGAACGCCAAGACGATCTCCACCTCGAACTTCACCATGCTGATCTTGGTGGGCGTGGGCGTGGTGGCCGCGGTATTCTCCGTGTTCGTAGCCATCTTCCTGGCGCGTATGATCACTCGGCCGCTGAACAAGATGAAAATGGTGGCCACACAGGTGGGCACCACCGGCAACCTTGTGTTCTCTGAGGAGATACGAAACGACGTTTTGAAGGAGACGACGGCGAAGGACGAGCTGGGCCAGTCGATCAAAGCCTTTACGGAGTTTGTGGACCGCATGACCTATATGGGCGAATGCCTTGAAACAGTGGCCGGAAAAGACCTGACCGTGGAGATCAAGCTGCTGAGCGAAGAGGACACGATGGGCAACTCCCTTCGCAACATGGTGCGCAACTTAAACGACATGTTCCTTGAAATCAACAGTGTTTCCAGCCAGGTGGCCACGGCGGCCAACGAGATTGCCATGGGCGCCCAGAGCCTGGCCCAGGGCAGCACCGAACAGGCCTCGACCGTGCAGCAGATTTCCGCCTCCGTCAATGAGATCAACGAACAGATGAACACCAGCAACGAAACGGCCATGCAGGCCGCGAAACAAAGCCATGAGATGAGCCAGGTGGCCGAGGTGGGCAACGAGAAAATGGGCCATATGACCGGCGCCATGCATGAGATCAACGATGCCAGCCAGTCGATCGGGCAGGTGATCAAGGTCATCGACGACATCGCGTTCCAAACCAACATCCTGGCGCTGAACGCCGCCGTGGAGGCCGCGCGGGCCGGCGAATACGGCAAGGGGTTTGCCGTGGTGGCGGACGAGGTGCGAAACCTCGCGGGCAAAAGCGCCGACGCGGCCAAGGAGACCTCGGCACTGATTTCGACCAACATCGAAAAGACCGAGCAGGGCCTTGTCTATACGCAGGAAACGGCGGAAAACCTGACGCAGATCATGCAGGGGATTGCCGAGACCAGCGAGTCCCTGCAGACGGTAGCACAGCAGAGCGAGAGCGCCAAAGCGGCCACAGGGCAGGTGACCCTGGCCGTGGACCAGGTGGCACAGGTGGTGCAGCAAAACAGCGCCACCAGCGAAGAGAGCGCCGCCGCCAGCCAGCAGATGAGCAGCCAGGCACAGGTGCTGCAGCAGCTGATTGCGGAGTTCAAGCTGAAAGACCTCTCTTCGGGCCCGCCGCTTGGCCTGCCCGCGGGCAAAAGCACCGAAAACCCGAACCCTGCGGATGGTCATGATGAAACCGACGACAGCACAGTGCTCTTTTAAGGAGGTGCCGACATGGATGCACAGACACCCGAAAACAACCCGCTTTCGGAACAGGAAATGGATGTCTTGCTTCAGGAAATGCTGAAAACACAGCTTGCCCTGGGGGAAAACGTAACCGCCACCTCTCAGTTCCTGCGCTTTTCGCTCTCTCTTGCCAACAAGAACCTCGAGACCATCCGCTCCCAGCTGGAAAAAGTGCAGGAGCTCGCCACCGAAATAGAAACGCAAGACCCCGCCTAGCCCTGATTCGCCTTTTACAGCGCCCCCGACGATTGCCGCGGTGCGCCTGCCGACAGGAAAAGCCACCAGGGTGTTTGCCTCGCCGCAGACACCCTGGCGGCTTTTTTATCCTCTAGCCCGCCTCTTCCTGCTGTGGGGGGGTTGAAGTGCCTTCCCCGCCGCCTTCCGAAGCGCAGAGCACCACGCGGTTGCGCCCCTGTTCCTTTGCGCTGTAAAGAGCGGCGTCGGCCGCTTTGGTCAGCGCCGAAAGCGCCTTCGGCCCGTCCGCCGCATCGGCCGCTGAAAGCAGGGCCACGCCCACGCTTACCGTGACCTTGCCGCCGGGGTGGGACAGGTGCTCGATATACTCCTGCTCCACCGCGTCGCACAGCCTTTGGGCCAGCGCCAGGGCCTGCTCCTTGTTTTGCGTGGCCGCCAGGACGAAAAATTCCTCCCCGCCATAGCGGATGACACGGGCGTGCTGCTGCGGCACCTCGGCACAGAGGATACCCGCGATGCGCCGCAGGCAGATGTCCCCCGCCTGGTGGCCATAGCGGTCGTTATATGCTTTGAAAAAGTCCACGTCCACCATCATGCCGCAGGCGGGCCTGCCCGCTTTGGAAAGGGCCTCGAGCTCTTTGGGCAGAACCTCCTCGAAGTAGCGCCGGTTGTGAATGCCCGTCAGCTGGTCGAGGTGGATGAGCGCCTGCAGCCGGGAATTGATTCTGTGGATCTCCTCCATCTGGGCGGAGATGGTGGTGTGGTCGTGGTAGATGCGCACGCGGAAACGGTAGAACACCGCGGAGATGACGACGCTGAGCCCCGCGGCCAGCCCGGCGTTTGTGAGCTGGGCCCAGATGGGCTGGGAGGAGGGCCAGACGGCGACGAGCAGGAAGAGGAAAAAGAGGTAGTTGCCGCCGAACAGCAGCAGGGCCTGCCAGGGTTTGAGCAGGGTGACCAGCGCGACGCCGAGCGAGACGTAGACGATGGCCGTGAAGATGACACTGGAAAAGCTGGCGTAGGCGGCAAGGCAGCTCGCCCAGGCCAACACCCCGACGCCATAGCCGTTGCAGACGGCAAAATACAGCCCGGGGTGCACGACAAAACGGCGGCGCAAAAGCGCCGCCAGGCAGAGCACCACCGCCGTGAAGACAAAAAAGCCCATGTGGATGGCGGTCAGGGTGGGAATGTACGGCTCGGGCGCCACCCACTGCGGGGCAAAAAAACAATAGGCCAGCAACATGGCCAAAAACAAAAACAGAAACGAGACCACAAGCAAAAGCGGCTTGTACATCTGCAGCACAAAACCCGTTTTGAACGGTTTTTCCTCGGCGGGGGGCAGGGGGCAGCCGAGATTCTTTTTGAGTTTCGTCAACATGGGAGCCCTCCGGCGGGGGCCAGGCCGATCTCTCTGCATGTGGATCTCGGTCGGGTGGGGGGTAGGAGACCCCACTAGTGGGGAAACAAGGCCCTCTCTTATTATCATATTCCAACGGAACCTGCGGTGCAAGCGGGAAATGCGGGGCGCCCACCCCAATTCACACAAACTGTGCAAAAAAGGGGAGCGTACCCATCGCGTTGTCTATCGGATACATTTCATGTACCCTCCCCGCGTCTTCGGCGGTGGAGGGTACGAAAACCTTCTGTATTTTCATTGCAGACGCACTTGGGGTACTCTCAAAAGGGGGGCTTTTGCCATCTGAGAGCAGTGTGTTATACTGTTAGTGTGTTATCCTGTTCGTTAAGTACAAAAAGGGGTATGTTTTTTTGAACGGACACTGTTTTGGACTTTAGGTTTGAGGTGAACTGAATGCGGATTGCCATCGTAGACGACAACCCTGAAGACCGCCGGCAGGCGGTGGAGATGACGGAAAAATGCTGTAAGGCACGAAACCTGCACACACAAATCGTACAGTATTCCGACGGGACCCTCTTCCTGGAAGACTGCAAAGAAAACCCGCCGGACGTCGTGCTGATGGATATCTACCTGGGCGGGCTGGACGGCGTGGAGGTGGCCCGCCGCCTGCGCGAGAGCGACAAGATGGCCAAGCTGATTTTCACCACCGTCACGGGCGCTTTCGCGCGCGAGGGCTATGACGTGCAGGCCACACACTACCTCATGAAGCCGCTGCGGGAAGATAAGCTTCAAACGGCGCTGGACCGCTGCTTTTCCGACATCGCCCAGGACAGCCGCAGCGTGGAGCTCAAGGTGGGATACCAGGAATATACCGTGCTGCTGCGCAACATCTTGTTTGTGCGCAAGGACGGGAACTACATCTATGTGCACACCAGCGGCGAGGTGGAGCTCAAGGTGCACCAGTCCCTCGTGCAGTTCATGCAGACCGTGGGGCAGGACCCCCGGTTTTTGCAGTGCTACCAGGGGTACGCCGTCAACCTGCAGCATGTGGTGGGCCTTGGCGAAGACAACAACAGCTTCGCGCTGGACAACGGCATGACGGTGCCCCTGGCCAAGAAAAACCGCTCGGCCCTGCACGCGGCGTGGATCAGCTATGAGGCGAGGCTGCTGCAGGAGTGACCAGGCCGAAGACAAACGGCACATCGCTTCGTCAGCTGCAAACCCACGCGGCGGTTACGTACCTTTTTACGCGCCCGCAGCGTGGTTTTTTGCTTCCTTGCGCTGCACTCGTTTCTCTTGGCCTGTTATGGCACGGTCTACCGTCTCACCGGACTTCTCCCTGGCCGCCCGGGCCGTTTTGCCAAGGCGGAACCCCCATGGCAGGCGCACACACGAAAAGACGCCGCGAGGACACGTTTGTGGTCCTCGCGGCGTTTTCCTATCCTGCAGGCCCTGCAGTTTGATCCTTTTATTTTGTCCCCACTAGTGGGGGTCTCATACCCCGCCCCTTGGGGCGGGGTTGTCGGTCCTGTGGCAACGATACCCCGTAGCTCAGCTGCGGGCAGTACGCTTCATCTAAGCGAGCTTCTGCAGCTTTTCCGCGGCCGGCGCTTCGTCGAAGCGGCCCTCGACGACGCCCCTGAGCTCCTCGCCGCCCTCGGCCAGCCAGCTCTCCCACAGGGTCTTTGAGAGCTCGTCGCTCAGATGGGGAAAGAGCTTTTGCAGGTCCTCGGCCGAGCGGACCTTTTCGGCCGCCGCGTCGCTGAAGTAGGCAAAGGCGTCGCGCGCGCCGGTGTCGTTTTCCAAAAGCGCGTGCATCAGCCACTCGCCGTCCGGGCCGAGGTGCATGCTGGTCTCGGCCCTCGAGGAGAGCGAGGTGGCGTAGCGGGCGGCTTTCTCGAAGGCGTCCACGGCCTCGTAGACCGATTTTTCAAACGCGGGGTCGTCGGCCATCTTCTGGAAAATGCCGTCGGACAGCCGGTAGTGGACGCCCGGGTAGTCGGCACAGAGGCGGTCCAGCCGGGCCAGCAGCTCCGTCTGTTTTTGGGCCGCGGGCTCGCTGAGGCCATGCGTGCCCAGCAGGGTAAGCTCCGCCTCGTCCATGCGGCCGATGCGCTCCTGCGCGGCCAGGGCCGCGGCCGGGTCTGCCGTTTGGCCCCCGGGCTGCGTCTCGGCGTTTTGCTGCATCTGCGCCCCGGCCGTTTCCCCCACGGGCGGCACCTGGCTCAAAAGGGCGGAGTAAAAACTCCCGGCGTTTTCGCCCGCGGCCGCGCCGGCCGCCGTGGCCGTCTCGGCCTTCGGGGTGCCGCCCTGCTGCACATAATACTGTTTTTCGAAATATTCGCTGATGGTCATCTAAAAAAATCCTTTCCGTCGTTTGGGGCCAAAGACAACAGCGGGCACAGCCCTGCCAAAGAGAGCCGCACCCGCGGGCCTTGGGCGGAAAGCGACCGCCCGCATCAGCCAAAGATGTCTTTGAGTACCTCGTACACTTTTTCCCGCGCCTGCATGACGTCCTGGCTGCGTCCCCACAGGCCGTCGAACTCGATGGCGCGCTGCAGGTGGCTGAGGTAGTTCGGGTCTTCCAGCATCTCTTCAAAGCCGGCACCGGCCTCCCAGCCGCTGCCCAGCTGGGCGCCGCCGCCGGGCGGCAGCAGCTGCATCATGGACAGTTCGCTCTCCTCGGCGCTGAGCGCGCCCAGGCCGACCAGCTCGTTCAGCACGGCACGGCGTCCGCCCATGCCCTCGATCTGCGTGATGTCGTAGCTGTCTCGCAGCTGCTCTTTTTGCTCGGCGCTGAGCTGCTCGACAGGGTCCTCCGGGTTTTGGGCAATCACGCCGTCGCTCTGCATCATGGACAAGACGTCCATGAACCGGGCGTTGGTGGCGATGCTCTCGGCCCGCTGCCTGGTGGTGTCCGGGGCGCGTATGGGCCCCGGCCCGGTGGTTTTAATTTCCATTTGGTTCCCTCCTGAAATCGCGTATTGCGGCTTCCTTGCCGTCTGAAGAGGTTCGGCTTTGTACTCCTTTCCGTACAGCTAGACCTCTCTGTCTATAAATACGGGAAATCGGAGCCGAATCTTAACGGCGGTTGGGAACACGCTTCTGCATTTGGGAACACCGATACCTTATGATGGGAACGGCCTCGGGCGAGCATACCCAGCGTTGCGGTTCATCTTTTTTGGTTCGGGCAAGACAGGCGCTCCTTTCCCCATCCCGGGTGGGAACCGGGGGGACAGTGCCCCAAGGTTCCTTTTTGTACCCCCAGTATGGCACAGGCGAAAACGGGGTGCAACGATAATGTTCCCAAGTGCAGGTTCGATGTAAAAAGATGCGGGTGGATGTGCTGTTTTTTGGTTGACTGAGGCCCGCCCCTATGGTTTAATAGAGAGCACAGGGACGTGTTGCGCCCTGCAAGACGGGGGTGAAGCGGCCATGCGTTGCGCGATTTGCGACGATGACTACACCTTTTTGAAGCAATTTCGCGCACGGGTGGAAGAGACCCTGTCCCAAAAGGGCATCAGCGTGGAGTGCAGCATTTTTCTCACCCCCTCGGAGCTGTTGCTAGCACAGATCGACAATTTCGACATTGTCTTTCTGAATGTGGACACCGGCTATTGGGACGGTATCAACGTGGCCAGGGACATCCGCCGGGCCGGCTCCAACACCCTGATCATCTTCGTTTCGGACCATGTGGGCTTTGCCCCCAGCGGCTATGAGGTGGGCGCGTTTCGCTTCCTTTTGAAAAAGGATCTCGACGACACCTTCACCCCGGCCATGGAGGCCGCGCTGCGGCAGCTTGGCATCAGCCAGGAGCGGCTGCGCGTGCGCATCGGCAAAGAGCAGACCGAGATTCCCGTGGGCAGCATCGTCTACGCCGAGAGCAACAAGCGGGTGGTGACCTTCCACCTCGAGCACTATGGGAAAAACGACCTGAGCTGCTACATGAAGCTCTCGGACCTGGAAGAGGAGCTGGAGGGCAAAGGGTTTTTGCGCATCCACAAAAGCTTCCTCGTGAACATGCGATACATCGACAACATCAACAACTACACGGTCACCCTGAAAGAGGGCACCGAGCTGCAGGCCAGCCGCCAGAACTACCGGCAGCTGCGCGAGGCCTACGCCTCCTGGCTCGACGAGTTCAGCGCCGCCTCTTAAACATTGCCATCCCTTTCGTGTTCTTTGCTACCACTGCCGGTGCAAAGAACACGCCATAACACAAAAAGTACAACCCGGTGTGCCTGAGCAACACACCGGGTCGTGCTTTTTCTGTGCTTCTGCCCCTTTTCGCGCGGCGGCGGCGGGGAGGCTGTGGTATACTATTCTTAATAATATAGGGCACGCCGGGGCCGGGGTTGTGCCGTGTACAGAAACCAGAACCGGCCCAAAAGAGAGGAGAGACGCCTGTGGGTTTTCGGATAAAACGCGTGTACGACCCCTATGAGCAGAGCGACGGCAAGCGGGTGCTTGTGGACCGGCTGTGGCCCCGGGGCATGAGCCGCGAGCGCGCAAAGCTGGACGAGTGGATGAAGGACGTGGCGCCCAGCCCCGCTTTGCGCACCTGGTTTTCGCACAAGACGGAGCGCTTCGACGAGTTTTCGCGCAGATACCTTGAAGAGCTGCGCCTGGACGGCCAAAAACAGCCCGCGCTCAAGGCCCTGTGGCAGATGGGCCGCGAGGGTACGGTGACGCTGCTGTATGGCGCTCGGGACCCGAAGATAAACCACGCCGCCGTGCTGCTCTCCTACCTGCGGGAACACGAAGAATGACCTTTGCGGTCAAGGGCCAGGAGGGCAGGGACTGTAGACAAAAGTCTATCCAATAACAGGCCAAGAGAAACGAGTGCAGCGCAAGGAAGCAAAAAACCACGCTGCGGGCGCGTACAAAAGGTACGTAACCGCCGCGGGGGTTTGCAGCTGACGCCGCGATGTGCCGTTTGTCTTGGCCTGGGGTCGTTTTGACCTGCCTGTTTTCCCCCCTTTTTGACCTTTCCCCTTTCGAAAAAGCGACAAAGCCTTACCCCCGGTGTGACAATCGGGGGAAAAGCTTTTTTTTGGTTGACAGAAGGCTTTTTTGTGTGTATCTTTAGGGCAGTACGTGGAAAATGCCAAGAGGAATAGGTTCGCACTGCCATTCATGTATGATTGTTTTTGTTAAGGGGGACAATCGGATGAGCATCAAACGCAAGCTGATTCTGCCCGTCATTTTACTGGCGGCACTGCTCACGGCCATCGTCCTGGGCATCTGTATTTTTATCTTCAACAGTTTTATGCAGACCGAAAACGAACAGACCGTGGCCGACGCGAGCAACGCCGCCCTGGCCCAGTTTGACGACCGGCTGGCGCTGGCGGGGCAGGCGGCCACCCGCATTGCCTTCGACCCGCAGTTCCGCGACACCGTGGCGGCGGGCGACAGCGAGGGGGCAAAAGCCGCAGCGGAAGGCCTTTTGGCCGAAAGCGGCGCCGATTTGTGCCTCGTGACGGACACCGAGGGCAACGTGATGGTGCAGAGCTTCGAAGGGGAGGAGGACCTCGCAAGCTTCCCCACGGTGCAGGCGGCCCTTTCGGAGGAGCAGTCCACGGCCGTGAGCAGCGGCTCGGTGGTGCAGATGGCCCTGTGCGGGGGCTCGCCCGTCTATGACGACGAGGACCGCTTCGTGGGCACCGTCACCACGGGCTACCGGCTGGATACCGACGCCTATGTGGATTCCCTCAAGGAGATCACCGGCCTGCAGGCCACGGTTTTCCTGGGCGACACGCGCATTGCCACCACCGTGCTGAACGAAGAAGGCCAGCGCGCCGTGGGCACCCAGGCCGCGCCCGAAGTGGCCGCCCAGGTGTTGGGCGGGCAGGTGTATACGGGCACGGCCCAGGTGGTGGGGGAAAGCTATTTTGTCTCCTATACGCCCATCACCTCGGGCAGCGAGGTGGTGGGTATGCTGTTTGTGGGGCTGCCCACCAGCGCCCAGATGCAGGCCATGCAGGGTTTCGTGCTCATCAGCGCCATCGCGGCGGTCATCATGCTGGCGCTGCTCGTCGTCATCGTGCTGCGCATCGTCAGCAAGATTTCGCGCTCGATCGGCCAGATGGTGCACGCGGCCGACAGCCTGGCCGTGGGAGACCTGGACGTCAACCTCGACATCCGCACAAACGACGAGACCCGCCAGCTGGCCGACGCCTTTGGCCGCATGGTGCAGAGCAACCGCGAACAGGCCGAGGTGCTGCGCCTCATTGCCGAGGGCGACTACTCGATGCAGGTGCCCGTACGCAGCGAAAACGATTTGATGAGCCTGTCGCTGAACAACATGCTGGACAGCACCAACCAGATGCTGCAGGAGATTCGCACCGCCTCGGACCAGGTGGCCTCGGGCAGCGCGCAGATTGCCGACGGCGCCTCGGCGCTGGCCACGGGCAGCACCCAGCAGGCCGCCACCGTGCAGGAGTTTTCCGCCACGCTGGCCGAGCTGCAGCAACAGGCGGAGCAGAGCAGCGAGATGGCCGAAACGACGAAGCGCGAGACCTCGCAGGCCGGCGTGCTGATGCAGCAGAGCCTGGCCCACATGGAGCAGGTGACGAGCGCGATGCAGAGCATCGAGGCCAGCAGCGAAGACATCGCCAAGGTGATCAAGGTCATCGACGACATCGCCTTCCAGACAAACATCCTGGCGCTGAACGCCGCCGTGGAGGCCGCGCGCGCGGGGCAGCACGGCAAGGGCTTTGCCGTGGTGGCCGACGAAGTGCGCAACCTGGCCAGCAAGTCGGCCGCGGCGGCCAAAGAGACCGCCGGGCTCATCCAGACGAGTGTGGAAAACGTCAAGAACGGTACGGGGATCGTGGCCGAGACCGCCGAGAGCCTTGGCAAGGTGGGCGAAATAGCGCAGAAAAACGCGGCGGACATGCAGACGCTGAACACCCTGTCCTCCCAGCAGAGCGCCTCGATCAACGAGATCAACGAGGGCATTGGCCAGATTTCCCAGGTGGTGCAGTCGAACAGCGCCACGGCGCAGCAGAGCGCGGCCAGCGCCGAGGAGATGAGCGCGCAGAGCGCCATGCTGAACCGCATCGTCTCCCGCTTCCAGCTGCGCGGCGAGGAAAATGCCCTGCCTTCGGCCGAAAGGGCCGCGCTGCCCGCGGCAAAGCAGTAGCATCCGGGCGTTTGCCGCCCGCGGAAAGGAGCCGGGACCCATGAAGGCATTGATTACAGGCGCCAGCAGCGGCATCGGGCGGGAGATGGCCCACATTTTGGCCGCACAGGGCTGGGAGCTGATCTTGGTGGCCCGCCGAAAAGACAAGCTTGACGAGGTGAAAAAAAGCCTCGGGGGCGGCAAGGCGCAGGTGCACACGGCCGACCTGAGCCGCAAAAAAGACTGCCTGGAGCTGTATCAAAAATACAGGGACGAGGACATCGACCTGCTGGTGTGCAACGCGGGGTTCGGCCTGTATGGCGATTTCACCGAGACCGAGCTGCAAAGGGAAATCGAGATGATCGGCACCAACGTGACGGCCGTGCACATCCTGACGAAGCTGTTTCTGCGCGATTTTGTAAGGCGGGACAGCGGGCGCATTTTGATCACCGCCTCGGCCGCGGGTTTTTTCCCCGGGCCCGGCATGGCCGCCTACTACGCCGGTAAACACTATGTGGTCTGCCTGGCCGAGAGCCTCTACGAGGAGCTGCGCCGCCGCCGCTCGAAGGCGAGCGTCAGCGTGCTGTGCCCCGGGCCGGTGAAGACGGAGTTTTCAAGCGTGGCGGGCGTGCATTTCCTGCTCAAACCCATGACCCCCCGCGCCGTGGCGGCCAAGGGCATCCAGGGCGCGCTGCACGGCCGGCTGCATATCGTACCCGGGCTGACGCTGAAAGCGGCCGTCTTCGGGCGGCGATTCCTCAGCGAAAAGCTGCAGGCCCGCCTGGCCTGGTATATCCAGCAGCAGGACCGCTGAGCGCGGCTTTTCCGTGGCAAAACGAGAGTGTCCCCAGTGCGTTTTCAATGAAGCGCACTGCCCGCATCTGGGCTAGGGGATATCGGCGCCACGGACCGACAAGTCCGCCCCAAGGGGCGGGGTATCAGACCCCCACCAGTGGGGAATGAAAAGGAGCGATGATTTAGTATGGACGGAAAGAATAGAGAGTTGTATGAGAAGATGGGGCGGTTACAGTGGTTGATGCAGCGCTGGCAGACGCGAAGCCACGCAAAGCACGGGCCCTTTGCCGATCCCAGCCGCGGGCAGGGGCGGGTGCTGGCCCTGCTGAAACTGCAGCCGGAGATCACGACGAAGGATTTGGCGTATCTGCTGGGGATCCGGCAGCAGTCTTTGAACGAGCTTTTAAACAAGTTGGAAAAAGCGGAGCTGGTGACGCGGGAGCCACTGGAGGAAGACCGGCGGGTGATGGTGGTGCGTCTGACCGAAAAAGGCAAACAGGCGCAGCAGAGCGAAGAGGGTGAACAGAACGGCATCTTCGACGGCTTGAGCGAGGAGGAACAGGCGGCCTTTAGCGGGTATTTGGACCGGGTGATTGCCGCGCTGGAGGAAAAGGTGGGCGACGAGCAGGACATCGACTGGGGCAGCTGGATGGAAGCGGCCCGCAGCCGGATGGGAGAAGAGAAATTCGACTACCTGATGGGGATGTGGGGCGGAAAGCAGCGGCCCGGCTTCGGAGGCCCGCACAAGGGGCCGGGACGCCCGCCAAGACCGCCCCGCGGGCCCCGCAGGGGCCACGGGCCGCAGGGCGATTGGGGCGACGGATCGGGCGAGGGGTGTGGCCCGCCGCAGCCCCCCACGGCGCCCGCGTTCGATGAAGAGGAATAGGATGCGATTGTCTGGTAAGCGATAGGAAAAGAGTGTAGAAAGAACGGCGCAGCGGCAGCGAAGTTTTTAAAGACCGGTTTTCCCGGCGGGCTTTGCGCGCGGCGCCTTTCTTTCCCTTACCCATTTTTGACCAAAAATTCGTCAAACGAATATGAGTGATAGACCTGCGGGCGCCCGGAGAAGCGCGGTGCAGGGAGCAGAAAGGAGCGACGAACATGTTTTCGTTTATCGTATTGATTGTCTATGAAGTAAAGAGAGTGTTTCAAGAAATGTGGGAGGCGTTTACGCAACCGGAGCTCATTGAGCAGCCGGCGCCGGCCATGCAGCCGGTGCAGGACACCCGGCACAGGCCGAGGTAAATGGCAAAATATACCATCGCGTTGTTTATCGGG
>JAJDHT010000026.1 GCA_030266325.1 Ruminococcaceae bacterium OttesenSCG-928-I18 | reverse complement strand
ACGACAAATTCCAGATCTGCAATGGATACGAGCATCTTTTCCTGCCCACGTTCGCCTGCGGCGGAGACTCCATCATGGGTATCGCGCCGAACATTGTCCCCCGGCAGCTGGCGGAAATGTATCGCAAGGTAAAAGAGAATGACTTCAAAGCGGCCGCCGACATCAACCGGAAACTGGTTCCCGTCTACAACGCCATGGAGACTTCTGAAGAACCCTGCCCCGGCCCTGTAAAATATGTGCTCAAGCAACAGGGCTTTGACTGCGGCCTGCCCCGCAAACCCGTGGTGGATATTTCCGACGGCATGCGCACCGAACTTGACAAAATCATGAAAGCCTTGTAAAATTGCTTTTTCATCCCTCCTAACCATAAACCTGAAGGCCGGCAACAGTTGCCGGCCTTCAAAGTTTAATGGGTAAAGGCCAGGGGGGCTCTGCCCTCCTACTCCCGCAAGGGGACGCGTCCCCTTGACCCCCTCCCGGGTCACCTCTTACCCTTTGTCTTCCATTTGGACAGCCGGCAAATGCCTGATGCAAAACTGTAATAGAAGTGGTACGCACAGAGGCACAAAAACGTGGTATACTGTATTTGTTTTTGTGCGGAACGGCCGTTGCCTTCCGTCCATTTTTAAAAAGGTATGGGAAAAAGCAGTGGGTGAGCTGAAACAACGAAACTTTTATTTTGACAACGCAAAATTTCTCTTGATCGTTCTTGTGGTCCTGGGGCATACCATCAGCACCCCTAATTTTGACGCAGGGCACATTTCACAGACGATATACAGACTGATTTTCCTCTTCCACATGCCCTGTTTTGTCTTCATCTCGGGTTATTTTTCCAAAGGAGACAAAAAGCAAAAAATCGGGCGGCTGGTCTACCTGTATCTTGCCTGCCAAACCCTCTATTACCTGGTTCAATTCATCATAGACCCCGGGCAGGCAGTGATCCCGCAATATATAAAACCGCAACTGTACCTTTGGTATTTCCTCGCGCTCATTCAATGGAAAATTCTGCTGCCCTTCTGGCGCCGCCTGAAACACCCCATTTTGGTCTCCGTCCTCGTCGCCTTGGCCGCGGGATATGACCCAAACATTGACAACACTTTCAATTTGTCACGCATGTTTGCAATGATGCCTTTCTTCCTATTGGGCTATTATGCGGACGAAAAACACATTGTAAAGCTTAAAGAGCTGAGCCCCTTGCTCTCCCTCCCCTTTTTTGCCGGAGCCTTTTTGGTCTTGTATTTCCTCGATCCCAATTATCCCGTGCCACTCTTCTTTTATTCGGAACCCTACCATGAGATGGGGCTCACGGTCTGGTATGCCTGCCTTTATCGCCTTGCCGCCCTTTGCATCAGTTTCGTGGGCATCCTGTCCTTTTTGTGCCTTGTCCCCTCGGGCAAAACATCCATCAGCCCCCTGGGGCAGCGTACGGTCCCCGTCTACGTTTTACACGGGTATATAGAAGTTGGCTGTATCTTGCTGATGGGAGAGCAGATGCTGTCTTTGGGAGGCAAGACTCTTTACCTGCTTATCATGATGGCGGCCGCCTTCCTCCTCTCGACCCGGGCGGCGGAAATCATCACCTCTCCCCTTTTCAGGCCCACATGGGTTTTTCAAAAGCTGAAAAGCCGTTTCTCCTCCGCCTAGGCCTTGTCAAACCTCAACCCCTTTTCCATATTTTTATCATGTTTTTATGAGATAATAACAGGGTAAAGGAGGGGTTGCCAATGAAAATTGTTCGGCAGGAAACCGTCACACGTATGAGGAAAGAGTTTTATGAGTGGCTTCTGGGGCGGCTTGTGAAACCCGACGAGATGGCGGCGCTGGATCTATACTTCAGCCAACGCTTTTTGCCAAAAGAACCCCCACCCACCTTGGCCGAAATAAGCGATTGATCAAAAGCCCAAAAGCACCCTTTTCCCGCGCCCAAACAGGGCGGGAATCAGGGTGCTTTTATATATGTGCTGCCGGTTCCCTTTGGTCAATCTGCGAAAAGCGCTGCCTGCAGCCTCCTATCGAAAAACAAAACACCGGTTTTGAGACGGGTCCATGGATAGATCACCCGGCAGAAGTGGTTCCTTTTGTCAGCTAGCTGGGTCCTTTTTTACTTTCCGCTTCATCCATCTGCTTTTTAAGATCCGCCACCGTTTCAAATTGGTCTTTCATCACCTGCAGGTTTGTATTGACCAGTTGCAGCACAAAAGTGAGTAAAGAGGCGGTTGACTGTGCATTCTTGCTCAGTGCATCCTGCTGCTCAAGCATTTTCACCAGAAGTTCCGCATCTTCGGGCTTATGCTCTGTTTCTGGGAGTATTTCACGATTCATCCTATCTCTCCTCCATCCTCTGTGGCATATTTTTGTGTGGTTTCGGTATACGGTCTCCTCTTTTTCCGAGAACCCCATCTGGCTTTCCCAGGCCCGCTGCCACCGCCTGTTTCCTCTGTCCGTCCGCACGCATGAAAAGGGCCAAACCTCAGTTTTTTTCCAAGGTGTTCAGTTTGATCAACATCATAAGGCAGAGGTTGTGTAGTAATAAGATCTCCTCGGGCATCCACTGTCTTGAATAATCGTCATCAAAGCCGACAAAACCCAATATCTCCTCATTTCGTTTCATTGGCTGTACCACAATCGACTCAATCGTATCCTTCATCGTCTCTTCTTCCAGCCTGTCCATCAGTTGGGTAGGAAGCTGGGACGCATGGTTTGTGATGAGAATCTGCTGTTCACTCAACACCTCGTAAAAACCGTCTTTCGCGGCGTCCATTTTCTGAAAAAGATGCTTCTGGCTTGGTACCCCGTCTGCGCACCACTCACTGCTGGATGCGGGTGTCGAGCATCCCCTTTTGTGCCTTGTCGCCGGGCCGGGGTTTGGTAAGACGCTGGCCGCCGCGGCCTATTGCAGCAAGACCTCACGCCGTGTCCTTTGGATGCATCTGCTCCGGCAGGACAATGACCCCGCGTGTTTTTGGCAAACCTTTGTGCAGAGGACCGAAGAGGAATTTCCCCATATGGCTAAAGAGTTGAGGGATTTGGCGTTTCCTTCAAAGGCCTGTGACCTCAAGCGGTTCCTGCACGCCGTTGCAGGGGAAGCGCAGGAGCCCGGCGGGGCATTATTTGTGCTGGACAATGCCGAGAGACTTTCAGACGGGGGCGTCTTATCTCTCGTAAACGCCCTGATAGAGGCCGAAATCAGCGGCCTGTGTATCCTTCTCATAAGCAACACGCCGCTTGCGGAAATCACCTCTTTGGGCAGCGGAAAACAGGTTCAGGTCTCTGGGGAAGAGCTGTCATTTGATTTTGAGGAAGCAGAGCGCCTCTTCGCGCAGTATGGAACAGCAAAAACGAAACAGGAAATCGAGCAGGCACTTGCCGAGACAGGGGGGTGGCCTTTGGCCATGCACCTGCTCTGCTCCCGCCCCAGAGCAACCACCGGCGGGTATGGCGACGACCCGCTGCACCCGGTCATTACAGAACTGTTCGAAAGAAACTATTATAGAAACTACCCCTTGGAAACCAGGGGTTTGTTGCTCAAACTCTCCCATTTCGAGACCCTGCCCCTGGGGCTGCTTCGCGCTTTAGGCATTTGTGAGCTTGAGCACATTCTCTGCCTGTTGGATCACAACATGTTTACACGCTATGACCACGCCCGGCGTGAATATGCGTTCCACACTTGTTATCGCTATTTTTGCGCTCGAAGTCCGAAACCCTGCCCGAAGGGGAAACCGCTGCCCTCCTGGCCGCCGCCGGAAACTGGTATTTAGACGAAAACATGCCCTGGGAGGCCGTAAACTGTTTTTGGCAAATGCGTGACTACGACCGTCTTGTCCAAAGCATCCTGCAGTTGCCTATCTTACGGTCTCCTGCCGAGGCAACCAATGGGATGATAGAAAAGTTGGGCCATCTGCCGCCCTTTTACCGCGAAAGCAACCCGCTTGTCGATTATTGTTTGGGGGTTCTCTACCTCAACGGCCTGCGGGTGAAAAAGGCGAAAGAGACTTTCCTGCGCCTGTTGTCCCGGCTGGAACCGGTACGCGGGGAAAAGGAGAACCAAACCCTGCTGGGTAATGTGCATATGGCCCTGGGCGGCATTAGCCTCCTGGAAAACCGGCAGGACGGGCTTTCGCATGTGAAAAGAGCGGCGGAGCTTTTGCCAAACGGCTGTGATATCCACTCTGAGACCTTACTTTCTGTTCGAAACAACCCCGTGTTTTTTCTTCCCGAATCATCACTCAACAATGACTCTGCACTCATTCACCCCTCCGCACACAACGCCACGGAACCGGGGGCTCCCTACCGGGACCTCCCCCGGGGCACGGCCACTCCTCCTCTGCCGGCAGAGATGCAACAGATGGTCGATTACCATTTTGCTTTTGCCGAATCTGTCGGCCGGGCGGCAAACAGCGGCGGGCTGGGTTTTGATTTACTGTTTGCCGCCGAAGCACATTTTTATGCAGGCGACCTGAGCCGGGCACTCGAGTACGCAAAAAGGGCGGTGTATAAGGCCCAGCCGGCTGGCCGGCATGACATCGCCTGCAATGCCATGGCACTGCAGGCGCGCATCTTCGTCTATCAGGGGAAAATGGAAAGGGCGGCAGAAGCCCTGAACGAGGTGGAGGAATCCATCGACCAATACAGCGTGCCCGAAATATCCCCCTTGCACGCTTGCTGCCGGGGCTGGTATGATCTTTGCCTCGGGAAGACAGAGAGGGCCTCGCAATGGGTGCGTCTCCTTCAGAAATCCAACCTCGGCAGCCCTTTGGAGCAGGGCCGCGACAGGCTTGTGTGCGCCCAGTACCAGATGGCAAACGAGGACTATGCCGGTGCCATCGACATCCTCTTAGAGCTGGACAATGTATTCCAGGAGCGGGGGCTCTGGGCCGTCCGGCTGGCCTGCCATCTGTTGAAGGCCGAATGTTACCTGCCTTTGCGGCAGGCCCATCGGGCCACCGCAGAATTGTATGCCGCTTATCAGATGGCCTATAAAAACGGCATCACCACCGTGTTTGCCGAACGGGGGGAGCGTATTGTCCCCCTGCTGGAGATTGCGGAGAAGCAAACGGAAGCTCCTTTCGAGGCAGACTGGCTGAAAAAGGTGAGACGAGAAGCGGTGGCTTATTCAAAACGCATTTCCGGCATGATCAAAAACCATGGCGAGAGGTATTCCGTCTCCAAAACCCATATCCCCAGCCTTACCGACCGCGAAAAAGAGGTACTGCGCCATCTCTCAAGCGGCTTGTCTCGGGAAGAAATCGGCGCACAGATGGGCATCACAGTCC
Source organism: Ruminococcaceae bacterium OttesenSCG-928-I18 (assembly GCA_030266325.1). Taxonomy (GTDB): domain Bacteria; phylum Bacillota; class Clostridia; order Oscillospirales; family Ruminococcaceae; genus JAAYCI01. The sequence goes on along the minus strand of JAJDHT010000026.1, from coordinate 18,879 downwards.
ACGGCGTCAAAAAACACATCACCAGCATTTACACAAAGCTTGGCGCGGTCAACCGGGTGGACGCATTGCACATCGCTTTCGTAAGCGGGTTGATTCCCCACTAGCGGGGGGGGACATACCCCGCCCCTTGGGGCGGGCTTGTCGGTCCGTGGCGGTCGATACCCCGCAGCCCGGCTGCGGGCAGTGCGCTTCACTGAACCGTGAAAGAATAGGGCATAAAAAAAGAGCTGTTTCAAAAACAGCTCTTTTTTCATACGGCAAGAAAGATTGTCTTCTCCTCTTCTTCCGCCCCGGTCACCGCAGCGGGCAGCAGGCAGGACGCCGGGTCAAACATGCCCGATGCTTTTGCAAGGTTGATGTACTCCCCTTCAAAATAGCCAACCGGGTAACATTGGCCCTTTTTGATGGAATGGATCAACTCTTCAAGCGTCGTCACCTCGTCGGGCAGGCAGGTGGCATAGGTCCCAATTTTCTGCTTCACGTGGCAGTCGCTGACGCCCAGGGGCTGGATTCCCTGCTTTACGCAATAGGCAAACGCCCGGCGGTTCGCCTCAAAAGAGGTGCTGGCGTTAAACGCTTCTATTCCGTCCAGCCCTTTTACATTGGCAAGCTGCCGGCCAAGCCCGCGGTTGTTGTCCCTGTAGGGGTGTGCAGAAAAGCAGATGCCCCCTTTTCTGTGGACATAATCGATGAAATCCTGGGCAGAAACCCGCCTTTCGGGCAAACAATCGATTCCGAAGGCAACGATGTCTCCCTGCAGTGAATTGTACTCTACCCCCACAAAAATAGGGTAGCCAATTTTTGCAGAATAGGCACCGGCCTTTTTGCGAAGGCCCAAGCTGTCGTGGTCTGTGATGCAAATCCCACCCAGCCCCAGCTTTTTCGCGATTGCCACCATCTCCTCCAGCTGTAAAGCGCTGTCTTTGGAGAACGTGCTCTCGTGCATGTGAAGATCGACTAGCATGTGTTCCCACACTTCCTCAAAAAGTACTGTCAATCCCATTATACTTTTTTCGTGTGGGTCTTACCATCAATATCGAAAAATCCAATAAAAGGCACCTGTCTATCGGTTTTTTCGATCGGTTTGCCTCTCTTCCTCTTTGGTTTCTGCCGGCTGCTCTTCCGTGTGCGGCAAGGCCTTTTGGGCCCGCACCTCCAAAACGCGCTGGCGCACGGTGTTTGTAACCGTTATTTTCAGTCCCTCTGCCTCGAAGCTCTCACCGTTTTCGGGAAAGCGGCCCAGCGTTTCCACAACCCAGCCCCCCACCGTGGCGCTCTCATATTTCCCTTGCATATCAAACAGGGTTTCCAGCTCGTGCAGGTCCGCGCTGCCGAGGATCCGGTAGATGCCATTGCCTTCGTCCACCACCGTCTGCACCACTTCGTCGTGCTCGTCCCATATTTCACCCACCAGCTCCTCCAGGATATCCTCGATGGTAACCAGCCCGACGGTGCCTCCATATTCATCTACAATGACCGCCATATGGGTCTTTTTTATCTGGAGTTGTTTCAGCAGTTTGGAAATCTTCACCTGCTTTGTGGCAAAGACAACCGGTTTCAGTACGCTTTCCAGGCTCTGGCCGCCCTGCTGCACATAATAGTGAAAGTCTTTTTGAATCAGCACACCCCTAATATCATCCATAGAGCGGTCATACACCGGCAGGCGGGAATACCCCGTTTCGTGAAACAGGGCGGCTATGCCCTCTGGGGGGTCGTCCATAGCCACGGCCGTAATATCCACCCGAGGGGTGAGTATCTCCCCGGCCTCCATCTCGTCGAACTCAATGGCCTGACGTATCATACCTGCCTCGTCTTCGTTGATCCCGCCCTCCTCGTGGGCCTCTTCCACATAGGCCAGCAGTTCCTCCTCGGTCATGTTCTGGGCGCCTCCTATATGGAAAATGCGCAGCAAAAACCTTTTCCATGCGGAAAACAGGGCGTTGACCGGGGTCAGGATCACCAGCAATAGCCGCAGCAAGGGCGCCGCAAACAGGGCAAACGCTTCGGGTTGCTCCTTGGCCAGGGTCTTTGGGGAAATCTCCCCAAAAAACAAAACCAAAATCGTCATGATAATGGTGGCAAGGGTAACGCCGGCATTCCCAAACCACCCCACAAGCAAAACCGTTGCCAGGGCGGAAGAGGCGATGTTGACGATATTGTTGCCGACGAGCACCGTCGAAAGCAGCTTGTCATAATGTTCCGAAAGCCACAGCGCCTGCACGGCGCGTTTTTTCCCCTGCACGGCCATACTTTTCAGGCGGATGAGATTGAGCGAGGAATAGGCCGTTTCACTGGCGGAAAAAAACGCCGACATCAGCAAGAGAAAGAACAGGCCCACCAATATGGGAATGCTGCTACTCGTTTCCATAAAAAAAAGTTCTCCTCCAAAGAATACAACAGGTTGTGTCGTGCAAAATGAATTTTTTATTATTCTACCATATTTGGTATTTTGAGGGAAATGTGCCTCCATCCGGGGCCGTTGAGATAATACAATTCTTCCGTTCTTTCGACATTCATACTGCGCTAGAATGGGAACACTCCCCCATCACCTCTTCCCCCCCTCTATACTTAAAAGACAAGAAAGGAGAAAGGTCTTATGTCACCAAGTATATTTTTTAAAAGCAAGCAAAACCAACCCAAACCCCAAAACAATGTTGTCCTTCCCTTTCCACCCTGTTATTATGAGTATAAACAGCGGGCGGAAACGATGGAACAACAGATCCATAACCCCTCTTTTCAAAAGGCAGACCCCACGGGTTAGCGGCGGCTGTTCCCGGTGCAAGGAAGAGGGTGCCTATTGACTTTTCCGCCACGGCAGGGTTTTACAGGAGGAGTCAATATGGATTTTATCTCCGAGCGCATTGGGAAACTTTTGTCCGATATCGGGCAGCTGCGATACACGAACAGGCAGGCGCTGGGGCCTTTCCGAATGGCCCCCGGCAAGCAGGCCCCCGCAGAGGGGTGGACGCACTTCGCTCCCGGGGACACCTGGGGCGGCCATCGAAGGTGGTTTTGGTTTGAAACCACGCTTTCGGTAGACAAGCAGTGGGAGGGCAAACCACTGCTTTTTTGTCTGCGTACCGGCCGGGAGGGCGCCTGGGATGCCACAAACCCCCAGTTTGCCCTCTATGTGGACGATGTCCTTTGGCAGGGGCTGGACGTAAACCACACAGAGGCGCTCATCGCCGAAAAAGCCGAGCTATCAAGAGAGTATACAATACGCCTGTCCGCTTTCACGGGCGACGACAACCAGCACCTGCTGCTCGAGGGCTCCGCCTGCGTGGTTGACCGGGAAATCGAGCGGTTTTACTACGACCTGTCTGTCCCCTATCAAGCGGCCCTTGTGCGCACAGACAACGACGAATGCGCCCGCTTCACCTTCCAATGCCTGAACGAGGCACTGAACCTTGTGGACCTGCGCGAAACCTACAGCGATGCATTTTATGCCTCCCTGCAAAAGGCCGCCCGCGCCTTCCGCAAGGCCTACTTCGCCACTTCTGCGCCGGCCGAAGCCCCCACCGTTTATACCGTGGGGCACACCCATATCGACGTCGCCTGGCTGTGGACGCTGGCGGTGACGCGGGACAAGGCGCAAAGGAGCTTTGCAACGGCGCTTCGCCTCATGGAGGAATACCCCGAATTCACCTTTCTCAGCAGCCAGCCGCAGCTGTATGAGTTTGTGCGGCAGGACGCGCCCTCGCTCTGGGAGGGCATCGCTGCGCGCGTGGCGCAGGGCCGATGGGAAGCTGAGGGGGGCATGTGGGTAGAGGCCGACTGCAATATCGCCGGCGGCGAAGCTCTGGTGCGCCAGTTTTTGTATGGAAAGGCGTTTTTTAAACGATATTTCAACAAAGACAACCAGATCCTCTGGCTGCCCGACGTCTTTGGATACTCCGCTGCGCTGCCCCAGATCATGCAGAAATGTGGCATCCGCTATTTTATGACCACCAAGATCAACTGGAACGAGACAAACCAGATGCCCTACGATACCTTCCTTTGGCAGGGGCTGGACGGCACAAAAATCCTCACGCATTTCATGCCCACGAGAGAGTATATTGGGCCGCAGGGTTTTCACCTCGGGCAAAACAACTATGAAAAAGAATATTTTACCACCTATAATGGCGAGCTAAAACCCTCGCAGGTCATGGGGGCATGGCAGCGGTACCAACAAAAAGAACTGAACCCAGAGGTGCTCATGGCCTACGGGCATGGAGACGGCGGGGGCGGCCCCACGCGGGAGATGCTTGAAAACGGCAGGCGCCTGCAAAAGGGCCTTGCCGGCTGCCCAAAAACCCTGCCCAGCAGTGCACTCTCCTTTTTCAAAACCCTCGAAAAAAAGGTGCAGGGCAATCGCTTTCTGCCCACCTGGGTGGGGGAACTATATCTCGAATACCACCGGGGCACCTACACCTCCATGGCGCGCAACAAGAAATACAACCGTCTGGGGGAGTTTGCCTGCCAAAACACCGAACTTTGGTGCCTTTTGGCAGACATCCTGGCCGGGCAGGCCTATCCCGCCGAGGCGCTTGAAAAACACTGGAAAACACTTTTGCTCAACCAGTTTCACGACATCCTGCCCGGCTCTTCCATCCGCGAGGTGTACGAGGAATCGAAAGAGCAGTATGAAGGGTTGTTGGCGGGCACAAAAGAACTGCAGTCGCAGGCTTTCGCCTCTATCCAACAACAGGCAAAACTGCCCAAAGGGACCATTTTGGTCTTCCACCCGAACAGCACAGGGGGCTGGGTGCCCGTGCGCCTCCCCTGGAAAAAGGAGGGCAAAGCCCCGCGCCTGAGCGATGGAACCCGGGAGTACCCCACACAGCGCTTGCAAAGCGGAGAGCTGCTTTTCCTCTGCGACACCCTGCCCTCCAAAGGATACAAGTCCTTTTGGGAGACAGACGAACCCTCAGCGGCCAAAGGCACCCTGTCTGCCCGGAAAAACCGCTTGGAAAACCGGTTCTTTCGCATCGAACTTGATAAAAATGGCCGTTTCACCCGCCTCTTGGACAAAACAAACGGGCGCGAGGTGCTCAAAGCCGGGGAAAAGGGGAACGCCTTCCTGTGTTATGAAGACCGCCCCCACAACTACGACGCATGGGACATCAACCATTACTATCTCGAAAAATCCTGGCCGGCCGATGCGGACACCACTTTGGAGACCGTGGAAAACGGCCCGGTGTTCGCCGCACTCACCTTCTCGCACAGGTACTTGCGTTCGCGGATTCGCCAGACCATCCGCATCTACGCAGACTGCCCCCGCATCGACCTCGAACACTCGATAGACTGGCAGGAAGACCACCAATTGCTGAAGCTCCACTTCCCGCTGGACATCCACACCCAAGAGGCAACGTACGACATCCAGTACGGCAACGTGCGCCGGCCCACACATTCCAATACCTCATGGGACGCGGCACGTTTCGAGGTCTGCATGCACAAGTGGCTGGACCTCAGTGAGCACGGCTATGGCGTCAGCATCCTCAACGACTGCAAATACGGTGTGGGCGTGCAGGGCGGCAATGTGGGGCTCACTCTGCTCAAGGCGGCCACCTACCCCAACGAGACCGCCGATCGGGAACGGCACCATTTCTGCTTTTCCCTCCACCCCCACAGCGGCAGCTGGAGAGAGTCCAACACCGTGGATGCCGCCTATGCTCTGAACAACCCGCCCACTGCCTGCGTCCTGCAAAAGGGAACCGGAGCAGCGCGGCCACTGGAATATTCTTTCCTCCGCTGTTCCGAAAACAACGTGATCATCGAATCCCAGAAAAAGGCGGAGGACGGAAACGGTATCATCGTGCGGGTGTACGAATGTTGGAACCGGCGCACACAGGCCACCCTCACCTTCTCTGCCGCCATAAAAAAGGCGGCCGAATGCAACCTGCTGGAAGAAGAGATGGACACCCTGGCGCCTGAAGACAAGTGCCTCACCTTCGAAATCAGGCCGTATGAAATCAAAACCTTCCGCCTGCTTTTCTAACACCTGTTTCGCGCTACTACCGCCGACAGAAAACTGCCGGGCTATGGCCCGGCAGTTTTTCTATGCCGCAATGTACTTTTGTGTTGTCACTTCACAGGGCTAGGCCCGCTTTTTATTATACAAAATCGTCCCACAGTTTTTTCAGCTCTTCCCACTCTTCGGCCGACGTCTTGTGCCCGGTATAGGTGACACCCGGGTGCCTGTATGCAGGCGCCGTCCAGGTTCCGCGTTCGATCAGGTCTTCAATGCTCTGGCGGTACACCACATCGGCCTCCTCGTGGCTGACGGGCTCTTTGTCCATCCACATGTTTTTGGGGTAGATGGGTTTTTCGTACATCCGTTTGAACAGCTCGACACGCAGGTCTTTGAGCCAGTTGCTGTTCAGGTTCATCGTGCGGAAGTTGCGCAGCGCTTCGATGTCGATGTTCGCCGAGACGAAGGTATTGACAGTGTTGTTCATCTGCGCCATAATCTCGCCGCGAAAATCGACGATATGGGAGTTGCCCCCGCTGATGTTGGCGGGGAATTCGGCCTTCGGGTGGGGGTAGACGGGACCCACATTCGGGCAGACCATGTACAGGGAGTTGAACTCGGCATGCCCCTGGTTTTGAATCATCCAGCTGCCCCCTTTGCCGGAGCCACAGTTGGTCATGGGCGCGGCTTCGCTGGGGCGGTATACCACTTCGGCCCCGTTCATGGCCAACGCGCGCACGGCCTCAGGGTATTCCCCATCGCTGCAGCAAATGGTGCCGATATTGCCGATGTCGTCCGTCTTCAGCACGGGATAGAAGGCGTCGATGTCGTCCCCGTACAGCTCCACCCAGCGGTCGTACACGTCGTGGGGGGTGGTGGAATGCTCCCTGCACCACACATGGTTTTTCGCCGCCTTGTGTACCACCTCGCCTTTGGGGTCAATGATGACAAGCAGGTTGAAGAAACGGTCCTTCATCACCTCAGGCAAACGCCCCTTGCACTGGAAGATGATATAGGTTCCATAGCGCTTGGCAATCGAACCAAGGCGTTCGGTCTCCGGCCCCGGCACCTCGATAAACAGCTCTTTGGCCGAGAGGGTGTGCGGCAGATCAAACACCTCGTCGGTAAACCCGGTCAAAGCGCCTTCGGGCAGGGCCACCATCTTTACGGGCATGTTGATGTCCGCAATACCAATCGATGCATCAATCATATTTTCGATGTTGTCCAGGTTTCGTTGGATGTCCGCCCGCTTGCTCACGTTGTACGCCACAGGGGAAATGGCAATGCACTGGTAGGGGGCGATGGGTTTTCTGTTTTCTGTTGCTGACATGTGTGTTCCTCCTTTTGCTGGGGGGTATATCGGGACGGTTTCGTTATGAACAGTAGAACGCAATTCGCTTTAATTGTTATTAACAATTAAAGTATAAGGGATCTCCCTTTCCCTGTCAATAGAAAACGCTTCAAAAACCCATTGTAATTGTTCATAACAATTACGGCAGATTCTTGTGCAGTTTGGTAGAGGAAACCGCGAGACGCGCCCAATAAACCATGTTATAATACTCTGTAGCCTATACCACAGGAGGAACCACCTTGAAGGAGCAGTCGGCTGTAGACAGTGTCATCGAAACCCTGCTAAAGGGCGTTGAAAACGGTACGTTTCCCGAGGGGGAGGCGCTTCCGCCCCAACGGGAGCTCTGCCGGCTTTTCGGGGTCAGCATGGTGGCGGTGCGGGAGGCCATCAAAGTGCTGGAGGGCCGTGGCATCTTGCTCAGCCGCCGAGGCAGCGGCATCTATGTGCTCAGCAGAAGCCGCGCGGAGAGCGCCTCCGTGCCCGAGACCGGCACCTACGCACTGAGGGAGATCATCCTTCTGGCCCGCTCCATCTGGCAGTCCTCGACGGCAGCGGTGGTTCAAAATGCCAGCCAGGAGGATCTCCTAGCCTTCCAGAGAAGAGTGCAGGAGATGCAGCGCAAATTTGGAACCTCCAAGATGTCCGAACACCAGCTGTTCATCTACGAGTCCTCCTTCGGCATGAACATCTGCCGCTTGGCAAACAACACCCTCGTCAACCGCCTGATGAGCGAGCTTTTGAAAACCACCATCGACGTGGACCAGCAGATCATCCAATCCCCTCATTACATTGACATCCTGCGCATTGACGAAAAGATCTTACACTGCTTGATGCAGCGGGATACACAGCGCGCCCTGCTGTGGAGCGGAGAGAGAGATGTGGAGATCGACAGCATCCTGGGGCCGGGAAACCCCCTGCTCAGCCGTAAATACCATATCACTCTGCAGCTTCAGACCATCCCGCAGGAATAGGCCTCCTTCGATAGGCAGAATCTTGTCCCTTTTTGTAGGATGCTGCCTGCCTCCCTATTTCTCCAAAATCCACGAGGCGTCCATGCTAGACTTTCGAAAAAGAAAGGGGCGCTTCGCATGCATATGTTTGGTAACCACATTCTCGTCAAAAAAAGTACGATTCTTGTCGTTGGCGTTTTGGCGGTGGCCGGATGCCTTTTGTACAGGCACTATCGCAAGTCGGGAAACCTGATTACAGACGACCTGGAAGAAGTCGCCGAAAAGGGTAAACGCACCGCAAAAAAAGTGGCCGATGAGGCCAAAGACTAACCTGCGGTCCCCTTCCCCTCCAGCCCCGCGCCTTTGGCAGCGGGGCCTTCTCATTTGACAACCTCCTTCCCGCTTGCTATACTGTCAAAAGAAATAACCTCGAAATGTACGGGGAAAGAAAGGGACGTATTGATGTCGGCCGTTCGTAAAATGGAGAGTGTGGCTGTCTAACTGCCACCGTATATGCTGATTGCAGCCCAGCTGCAGTTATTTTGTCTATCCATTTTACCTTCATGCCTGCCGCATCAGTGCGCCTTTGTTTTTTTATTATCGTTTTTCAAATGGCTGGACACAACCATTTGCTGGAAAACAATAATATAACGTGACATCACACACGAAACCTAATGTTTTGTTTCTGTGTTGTAAGGCCGTTCTGGTAGAGATGTTTGTCGGTAGGCGCAGCGGGTTTTCCGTCTGCGTCTTTTGTGTGCGTGCAAGGGGGATAGGCCAAACGTTATGATCCGAAAACAGAACAGGAGAATTCCCCATGAACAACGATGCCTATACCAAGCTTGAATTTACTACCATACGCGAAATGTTGGCCGAACACGCCCTGTGCCAAAGCGTCAAAGAAAAGTGTCTGGCGCTGGCGCCGGATAGGCGGGAAAGTGTCTGCCGCCGCATGATGGACGAAACCACCCGTGCCAAAAACATTTTGGATATAAATGGCAGCCCACCGCTCACATCGATGCGGGATGTCGAGGAAATTTTGACACTCTGTGCGGCCGGGGCCATGCTGGTCCCCGACCAAATCACCCATATTGGACAGTTCCTTGTGGCCTGCCGACGCATGCAGCACTATCTGATGCGCGCCGAAAGCGCGGACGAGGTCATCGCCTCCTAACTTAAACTTCTCCATATGATATCTGCTATACAAATAGCCAGCAGCGGCGCTCATACATCAGCGCGCCGCCTTTTTTTAGTCCAGTATTCTTTCGCGGAACCCTACGGGTTCCGCGAAAGAATACTGTGTATGGCAATGATGTTTTACCTAAGTAAACAATTTTACAAATCGATCCCATACACTAAGATTTTCCGGTTCATCAATAACAGGTTCCTCTGGTTCGTTCACCGTAATACCACTCGTGCGCATAACAAACTGTACTCTTTTGATGTCATTGTTTCGCGCCGAGACGAAAGATATAACCTCGCCGTTTTCGTCACCGGTGACACTCTGTAATATTTCGTCAATCCTCTCCGATATCGTTTCGTCCATTCCACTGGTTTCTTCCCGCATGGTTCCGGTGCCCTCTGCCAGTTCATCGACGCCCGTCTGCAAATCTATGCAGCCTGTGGCCAGCTTATTCACACCATCGCTCAATTGGGTATACCCCGCTACAAGCGACGCCACTCCATTGGTGTACGCTCCAATACCGCTGTCCAGCTTGGCATATTCGTCAATCAAAGTCTGCACAGACTCCTTGAGATGCTGCATCATTTGTGGAAGGCTGCCTAAGGCTGTGGCCATCTGCTGGATGGTGGCATCGAAAGCGGCGTATTGGGTGTTTAGGTCCGCCGCGCCTTGCACCAGTGGATCAGCACTGGTGTATAGGCCGCCAAAGTAACCCTCCAGCCCCGACAGAACGCCGTTGTTGGCACCCAGCAGACCACTTACCTGTGTAAGCTGGTCAATCAGGGCGGTCAGCTGTGCCTTTTGCGGATTATCATCGGGCAGGGCGTCCCGCATGCCCGTCAAAAGAGAAATCGAATCCCCGATTCCCTGCGCGGCGGCACCATTACCGGCCATCAAATCCCCAATAACCACGCCGTTTTGCGCCATCACAGCTTTGTAGGCGTCATAGCTCAAGGCGTCTTGCAGGTTGGCTGTCCCGGTGGCCAGCCCTTCGATGGCGGTTTTGATTTGCGCCGAGGCTGTCACCAACGCCGATAAATCTTCCGCCGCCAGGGACATCCCGTTCAGCGCTGCGCCCAACGCCTCCAGCCCTGCCTTCATCTGGGCTGAACCGCTTGTCAGCGTGGCCGACTGCCCATTCAATGTGTTGAGGCCGCTTTGCATCGTGGCGACGCCGCTTTGCAGGTCGGCCACGCCTTGGGCCAGTTCAGCGGCCCCGTCGGAAAGCTCATGGGCGCCGTCATCCAACTCGGCCACCCCATCCATCAGTTCCAGAATCTGCTCCAGCAGCTCCTCATCATCGATGTCCACGTCCAGCGCCAGCCGCACCCCATTGATGGAGATGGGTTCCATCTCAAAATCCTGCACATCGGCTGTGATGGCAATGCTTTTTTCACTGCCGGGCAACACTGTGTAGGTCATCTGGCTGTCGCTGCCCACCAAGGCGGCGGTGGCACCGCTTGCCACAATATTTTGGCAACGCCCGGTATCCAGTAATACGGTCAGTTGCAGGGCATATTCGTCAAAGAAACTCTGGAAGTTTCGCGCGGTACTTTTTACAATCACATTTTCCGTAGGACGAAGGTGACTGTGTATGAGCAGCGCCGGGAAGAAATCAGAGAACAAGTTCAAACCATCTTTGAAGAGTGTAAGCAAAGATATGGCGCTAAGAAAATATGTGCTGTTTTGGCAGACCGTGGTATTCGGACATCCAGTAAATATGTCGCCGAGCTAATGCGTGAGATGGATTTGCAGTGCATCGGGCGTAACGCAAAGCGGGAATATCAAAAGCAGGTTAACCGCAGAGGGCGGCCCAATGTACTGAAACAGCAGTTTGATGTATCTGAGCCCAACCGTGTCTGGGTCAGCGATATAACCTACTTTAAGGTTAAGGACAAGTATTACTACACATGTGCCATCATTGACCTGTTCTCTAGAAAAGTTATCGCTCATGGTATTTCACTCAAAAACAGCACCTACTTGGTCACATCTACTTTCAAGAAGGCATTTGAAAGCAGGATGCCGCCAGAAGGGTTCATGTTTCACAGCGATCAAGGTGTTCAATACACTTCGCACACTTTTCAAAAGCTATTGCGGATGAACAAGGTTGTCCAATCGTTTTCCAAGACGGGCAGCCCAAATGACAACGCAGTGGCAGAGGCATTTTTCTCATCCATGAAGAAGGAGGAACTATATCGAACAAACTTCAAATCCGAGCGCGAGTTCCGCGCAGCTGTTGATGAGTACATTCATTTCTATAACACAGAGAGACCACATGCTGGCCTGGCATATAGGACGCCCGACAAGATTGAAGCACAGTATCAGGCACAACAAGAACAGGTGGGATAAGTTGGACAAGGGGTTCATATACCGTGTCTTTTGATTTTTCACTTCACACTTTCGGTTTTTTTGACGAAAGCGCATTGGACATGCTCTAAAACACAAAGATGTCGCAAATCCCTATGTGAAGCGGCTTTGCGACAAAAAGAAGAATCCGAAACCTTGCACAGTCCAATCAAACTGTTCAAAGTTTCGGATTCATTCCGCAACAAAAATGAGGGACACACCATGAAATGTGACATCGGTCTTGATTCGCTGAACAACCTGCACAGTAGTCTTGCAGAATTACTCGAAAAGAAAAAAATGAATATAAAAAGCGCCTGCTACCTTTCTGAATTGGATATTGACGCAGAACAACTGTGGGTACTGCGTTTCTATCACGAAAATGGCGCACTACCCACAATCAAACAGGCAAAAGCGATTTGGGAAACCTGCAAGCAAAAAAGGCTGACGCTAAAGGCATTCCGCAAGATTATGGATACAAGTCTGATTCCCCAAAAGCTGGTTTTTAACTACAGTGATATCGCACCGTTTTTTGACAAGGGGTGTCCGCCGGAAGATATGAAACGAGATGTGCTAAAGGTTTTATCTAACTGGAAAAACAACACAAAATAGGCATTTAACTTGTGTTGGAAACTGCCAAACTGGTACCGTTCCAGCAAGGCCGGGCGGCGGCAGGTGAAGCCCGCAAGCTGACCTCACCGTTACACGTTACAAGCGCGAAAAACAAGCATTATCTGGACAACTTTTGATGTAACCATAATGTAACAAACCCGTTTCCTGTTACAACTGTTGGAAGAAGCCAAGAAGGTGGAATGATGGTAGTATCCAAGTATAGGTTACATTTTGAAAACCAAACCCTCAAGTTATGCTTTTCTCAATTACTTCGACTCAATAACTACTCAAAAGTAATATCAACTTGAAGCAGGTCGCTAACGTATAGGATGCCATCCGTGAGGTTTTTACCAGCAAGAATTGTCCCCATGTCGTTAATCTGTTGCTTATCTAAAGCGCTCACAAAATCTAAATAGTGCTTTGCGCGTGAACATCCAACATAGAACCTATTCTGTCGAAGATTGTCCCTGAACATTTCCGGGGCAATATCAATAAACAGTACCACATCGGATTCCAACCCCTTAAACTTCATAGCTGTCGTGAATAAAATACTATCCTTCTCACGATTGTCGGATAGTCTCCATTTCCCAACGTGGGTAGTTTCCCTTAAACTGGATTTTTCAACTGAGGTTGGACTCAATATCGTGATTTGGTTGAGAGAAACACCGGAGGATGTATATGATTCAATCAATTTCTGGAGTTTTTTCACCATACCAGCGGTATTCTTTACAACATAGAACCTTGGCTTTACACCTTGAACAGCATTGTCCCAAACATAGGGCTTCACAGACAATGGACTGCCCGAAGTAGTGGCGATGCTCAATGTGTTTCGACAGTTTTTCCTCAGAACAAGCCGACATTCCGCCATGATTAACCATGCTGGAAGCTCTTTTTGGTGTACAGTTTGATTTTTATCATAGAAAACATAAAAGCAAGCGTTAGTTTCATTTGCTATCGTAGACAGGGCCGCCATGTGGTTTGCTGAAAAATCTTGTCCTTCGTCAATTATTATATGGTTAAAATCCCATCCATATTCTCTATATTCTGTTAAAAACTTTTCAATGTCCTCATCTTCAGGTAGGTAATCGGATTTTGTCATCTCAATCATCAAAGAATGTAAATTGTGATAGGCTACATTTTCGGTTGCATAGTTTTCTTCCAAGAAAAGGCGAAGAAATTTATTGAAACACAAGAAAAGAACTTTTCCGTTTTGAGATAACCGCCTGGCCTTTTCTATTGCCAGCATTGTCTTGCCTGTACCAGCGCCACCCTGTATTGCGGCATTATCTTGTTCATCCAAATAATCTAACAGGCTGTTTTGCTCTGTGGTGAGCCGATAAAATAGATGATTTTGTTCTGCCATTTGGGCGGATATGCCGGGAATTGCTTGAAAGGCGGGGGAAAGGACGCGGATTATGCGGTGGCTCCCGACTTCTGTGAGGCGAGTGCGCCGCGCGGAACCATAATAGGAATATGCTTTCTCGATGGCCGCCGCAGGCGATTTTATGGATTCGGAGGTCAAAACAATATCCCGGTGATAGTTTGGAGGGAGCTGATCCGGAACATGGGCAATCGAAGAGAACCAGACAGCAGAGGCTATCCAGCAATACTCACCCTTCGGAAGGGCATTTTTGATTAAATCCATGAAGGTGAATTTGCTGCGGTTGGCTTGCTCCATAGGGTCTTGCATTTGGTGCTTTTCATGGGTGTCCAGTCGCTCCTGCACCCATGAGCCATTTTCAAAAGATATGCCGCCAGATTTAGCTTCAATCACTAATATGCCCATGCGAGGGTGAAATATGGTGAAGTCCGCTTCGCCACTGCGTACAGTATTTGATGAAGGTTGAATATTCCAACGAACAGAATGAAAAACTGTGTATTCATCAGGTAATCCGTCTCTCAATGCTATAAATATCTGTCGCTCTCCGTAACTACTACAAAAACTGTCAGGTTGTGTTGGTATCATCCTTGCCACAAGAATATCCTCCTCGTTGTTCTATTACCTTATTTTGATGGTCCCAGACATCAATGTCAATACAATAATTCATGGGGGAGGATATTTAAAGCATTTTACTTGCACTTCTAACTATACAACAATATAATCAATATTAACGATAAATCATGTTTGAGTTATTGATAGGAAGGGTGGATTGATTTGACAGGATTGCATGACTTGGATTTAAATGAACTTAGAGGAAAAAACATGGGGCATCGCACACCTATGACACATCAACGCGATGCATTTGAGAAACTAAATCAAGTTTTTGAGATGCCCATCCATGGGAAGAAAGGTTCTCTGTTAGTTTTGCCGACAGGCGGTGGGAAGACCTTTACTGCAACTAATTGGATATGTCGCAATGTACTCTCTAGAGGAATAAAGGTTTTGTGGCTCGCGCAGTCAGCCTATTTGCTCAATCAGGCCACAGAAAGCTTTGTGCGGGAAGCTGTAAACATTCAGGCCACTAGAGAAATGCTTAAAATCAGGACTGTGTCCTCAAGCTCTTCTCATGCGAACTCCGGGACGATTGACCCAAGCGATGACGTTATCGTGGTAACAACACAGACCGCTATTTCCGATGTTCTAAATGAATCTACGGATTTTGACGGTTCTCCACTGAAATTCAAATTGCGCCAATGGGTGGATGACTGTGAAAGCCTATTTGTTGTTTTGGATGAAGCTCACCACGCGCCAGCCTATGGATGTCGAACATTGTTGACGACCTTAAAGGACATTGTGCCTAATTTCTATTTGTTAGGCCTTACGGCCACGCCAACACATAACGATAAACGAATTCGAGGGTGGCTTGATATTATTTTCGAGGACGGTATTTGTTACCAAATTGATGAAAATGAATTAATACAAGACAATGTGCTGGCTTTACCGGCCTATATAAGTAAACCAACAGGCAGAGACATGGAAGTTGACGACCAAACCTATAAACGGGTTGTTAATGAGCATAAAGACTTACCAGAAGCTATTGTAGATAAGTTAGCTGGAGATTCTGAACGCAATAATTTTATTGTCAATGACTATCTACAGAATCAGTCCCTTTATGGTAAAACAATTATTTTTGCCGACAGATGGTTTCAGTGTGAATATATTGCTCAAAAACTGAATGAAAATGGCGTTCGTTCAGACTGCATTTACGTTATGACATCCGCTAATAAAGCGGCCTCGATGGACGGTGTAGGGCGCCGGGACAACAAGCGGAATGAAGAGACACTACGGCAATTCCGAAATGGCGAGTTAGATGTGCTGGTGAATGTAAAAATGCTGACGGAAGGGGTCGATGTTCCTGATGTAAAAACGGTTATGCTGACGCGCCAAACAACAAGCAGTATTATGCTAAAGCAAATGGTTGGGCGTGCACTACGTGGGAAAAAGGCTGGTGCAGGCGCTGATAAAGACCAAGCAAATATCATTTTCTTTATCGATAACTGGAAGAGGCTTTTGCCGTTTGCCAGTATCGCAAATATGACTGGTGAAGCGGCAGATGTGCGCTCTATTCGCCGAGGAATTCCGCCGATGGAGTGGATTTCTATCATTATGGTGCAGCGCGCTTGCCGAGATATTCAGTTCGCTGGCAAAGAATCCTATCCCAGTGAATATTTTTTGCCCATTGGGTGGTATGATACGGAGTACACGACATCGAACAATACAGAGGATGAAGAGATGCTTACGGAAAATCAGTCTGTTTTGGTCTTTGAATCCCAAGAATCAATGTACAATCGTCTAATAGACGATTTGCTTGGTCAATCAATACCGGATGATTGGGCCAAAGAAAATGTTGAGACTGATTTGCTGTGGGATGAAGTAAACTCTACATTTGGAAAAATAATAAATAAGGAAGAGATTGATGTTGATGGTAATTTAAAAACCTCAATTGCCCATGTGGTTCGGCACATTGCTCAAAATGGAACCAAGCCCGAGTTTGTTCCTTTAGATATTCGTGATGAATATGATATTGACCGGCTAGCTACCAACTGTAAAGCGTTGAATATTGGACAGATTAACCAGCGTTTACAGCAAGAGTTTTCTGATGAACGCAAATTCTGGAAACGTTTGTACAAAAGATATGAATGGTTTTATCAGGCATTTATGGACGCTATCATGCGTATGGACGCACCTGAGCCAGAATTATACGAAGAATTGGATTCAAATCAAGAGGACACAAAAGAGCCAAAAGATTATAGGGAGCCTCTTCTCAAGCGAGACGGTAATAAATGCTGTTGTTGTGAACGTAAAAATGGAAAGGGTGTTCGTTTAGAGATAGACCATATTGTACCAGTTAAGCATGGTGGTACAACAACAATGGACAACCTCCAGATATTATGTCAAGTATGTAACCTTGAAAAAGGTGTGGATAAAATCAATTTCCGTAATAATAGGACAATGTTGAAAACCCCCATGCCTTTAAAACTCATCAAAGGTAGTCCAAATGAGACTGCTAGTAATTCCATCACACGAATTATTAATTTCCTGTACAGAACAGCGGCAGTATGTGATATACTAATGAGTGAACGTCGCAATGGAAAGAACTATTATCAATGGTGTGTAACGCTACATGAAGGAAATCCGATTGAGTGGATAGAAACTTACCAAGCTGAATTGCTTGAGTATATCCATGATGAGCTCGGAAAAACACATGTACGAAGTCTTATATTTAAATAGGGCAATACCGCACAGAGCAGGTTTGCGAGGCATACGATTAGTGGAGAGTATCCCCGGAAGTGCGTAGACGCCAAGCGTGCCATTAAATAATTGCAAACACCAAGTCAGTCATTTAGTATCTGATGCTTCACACCTTAATATCATCTAGCTACCGGGTTGGTAAGCTACCAACATTTATCATCGAACCAAACCCAAGAGGGCCGTTTTGGCTCTCTTATTTATGTGTTGCAGCAGTTATCTTTTCTGAATTCGTCAGCATCTTTTCTAAACCAAGCATTAAAATTTCTAATCTCACCATCCATATATCTGGGGTCGTGTTGACACAAGTGTTGAATAGTGATATAAAAACTGCATCGGTTGGTTTCGTGCGTTGTTGGTAGAGCGTGGGCTACAGGAGAAACGTTCGCGCAAGTGGTGGCGTTACTGCAGACCAAAGGGCTGATATTGATAAAGGGTAGCATGCGGTATAGGCTACCTTTACTATCGTTGGAGCTGAAAACATGCCCTGTGCGATATTGACTTCGGGTTTGTTTGATGAGGATATGTTTGGAGGATGACATGGGTACAGGATATGAATTTGAATGCAAAAAATGCAAAAAGGAATATTGCGCTTTACCTGGAGTTGGGATGATGTATCCGAGCGTTTACCAAGAAGCCTTGAAAGATATCAAAAATGGGAAGTATGGCTCTGAGTTGCAGCAGATAATGAATTCTGGAGAATATATTGCTGTTAATGCCGAAAATGCAATCTATGTTTGCAGATCGTGTAAGCATTGGAAGAGCGACCTAAACTTATCTTTATATAGTCCAAATGATGTAGAAGCTATTCGCACCAAACAGTATGGGATTAAGACTGTCGAAGAATGGGGTTATGTGCCATATGTTATTGAATATATGTTAAAAGAAGAATATAGACTCATAAAAGTGTTTGTGCATAAATGTGAAAAGTGCGGAAAGCGAATGCACAAGGCAAAAGATGTGGAAATTGAGAATCTCCCTTGTCCAGATTGCGGAACAGAAAATTCAGCAAATAGTCGGATTATGTTTGATTAAGGGTGAGTGGTATGAAAAGAGTCACATTGGTGGCTGCAGTAAAGTGCCCGCACAGAACTCTACGACTATATCGCGGGTTTGTTCGATGAAGATAGAAATGCTCTGGCCTCACTTATGGGATTTGGCAGGGAAACAGATGGCGAGCATGGCCCAAAAAACGCGGAGGGCTATGCTTCTGTGAAAAGTACATTAAGCTATAGCGCCCATGATGTATCATACATCTGCGACAAGGCTGATTTGGACATTTACTTAAAGAACGCACTGAATTGGTATACACAATAAGGGTTACCCTTTTGCCCATGCGCCACAGTGGATATCTTTTCTACCAACATTTATCATCGAACCAAACCCAAGAGGGCCGTTTTGGGCCCTCTTTTTTATGTGCCATGGCGGTTATTTTATCTAAATACAGCATCACTTTTTCTAAATCAAGCATCCGTATTTCTAATCTCATCATCCTTTTTTCTAAATTAAGCACGTCAGGATATCTGTAAGGCCAGTGTTCTAAGAAATCAATATAATCTAGGTTCCCATTAAGGGTTTAATCAAAACGCTAAACTTCGAGGGCCTATTTTGGCTCTCTTTTTCATGTGTCATGGCGGTTATTTTATCTAAATACAGCATCACTTTTTCTAAATCAAGCATCCGTATTTCTAATCTCATCATCCTTTTTTCTAAATTAAGCACGTCAGGATATCTGTAAGGCCAGTGTTCTAAGAAATCAATATAATCTAGGTTCCCATTAAGGGCTTAATTAAAACGCTA
>JAJDHT010000025.1 GCA_030266325.1 Ruminococcaceae bacterium OttesenSCG-928-I18 | reverse complement strand
TTCGGCCAGGGAAGAGGGAAAACCCATATCCTGCAGCATCGAGCAACCACCGGGGACATCTATGGTGATTTTCTCCCCATTTATATCGTATTTTGCCTGTTTAAAATAACCATTGAGCGGCATGCCCTGCAGTTTTAATTCTTCAATTAAATAGACAAGAGACTGCTCGTCCAGGTTTTCGTAAGAAAACCGGGCGGCCAAGATGAGATCGAAGGAGGGGAAGCGGGAAGAGAGACCCGCCTGCACATAATTCACTTCGCGCGCAGATAAAGCCCGTTCACTGTGAAAACGGACTTTGACACGACTATTTCTTTCGTCTATGCCCACGGCGTCCACGATGATCTCACAGCAGGCGGCGGCAAAGGACGGGTCTTTTTGAAGTTCTGGACAGAGTTCTTGCAGTGGCAGGCCCAAGTTTTATCACCTATTTATCTACGCATTTTACATTGTTTCGATTTCGTCTAAAAGCGCCTGGAGGTAGTCTCCATGTACGGTGCGGATTTTCTTTCCTTTTTTAAAAAGAACGGCGCTGCCCTTCCCACCGGCGAGGCCGATATCGGCCTCTTTCCCCTCGCCGATGCCGTTGACGACACACCCCATGACGGCGATTTTCAGGTTTTTTTTCGAATTTTGCAGCCTTTTTTCGAGCTCCCCGGCAATCTCCTCGACGGGTATGCAGGTGCGCCCGCAGGTGGGGCAGCTGATGACCTCGGGACCGGGCACGGGGTGCCCCGCGGCGCGCAGGATATCGTAGCCCGCCTCCACTTCGCGCAGAGGGTCACCCGTGAGGGAGACGCGCAGGGTATCTCCGATGCCGGAGAGCAGCAGGCTGCCGATGCCCATGGCGTTCTTGACAAGGCCCGCGCGATAGGTGCCCGCCTCGGTGACGCCGAGGTGCAGCGGATAGTCGCACCGTCCGGCGAGTATTTGATAGGCGCGGACATTGGTGGGCACATGGCTGGATTTTAAGGAGATCACAATATCGGTGACGGCAAAGCTCTCCAGCAGTGCCGCCTGCGAAAGGGCGCTTTCGACGAGGGCTTCGGCCGTGGGGCGGCCATATTTTTCGAGGAGTTTTGGCTCGAGGCTGCCCCCGTTGACACCGATGCGGATGGGAATGCCTCTTTTGCCGCAGGCCTCGGCCACGGCCCGTACCCGGCTGTTTTCCCCAATATTCCCGGGGTTTATTCGGATTTTATCGACCCCCGCCTCGACGCAGGCCAGGGCGATTTGATAATCGTAATGGATGTCGGCCACCAGAGGCACATCAACGGCTTGCTTGATGGCGCCGACAAGCCGCACGTCCTCTTTTTTAGGTACGCTGACACGCAGTATCCGGCAGCCGGCCTGCGCCAGCTGCACGGCCTGCCGCACATTCTGCGAAACCTCTTCGGCGGGGGCGTTCAGCATGCTTTGCACGGCGACGGCGTGGCCGCTGCCGATGGGAACCGAACCGACAGATACGGTTTTCGTCTTTCTGCGCTGCTGTTCCAATAGTTCCTACCTCACAAGCCGGGTGATGTCGTTGAAGGTGACGAAAACCATCAGGCCCATCAGCATGGCAAAGCCCGCCATATTGATGGCCACTTCGTATTTTGGGGCAATGGGCTTGCGGCGCACGCCCTCTACAGCAAGCAGCAGCAGCTTGCCGCCGTCGAGCGCCGGAAGGGGCAACAGGTTCATGATACCGAGGTTGATGGAGATGAGCGCCAAGAGCTGCACGACACTGCGCCAGCCGATGGCGATAGCCTTGCCAATCTGGTCGACGATGCCGACGGGGCCCGAGAGCTGGTTGATGGGCACCCTGCCCACGATGAGGTCGAACAGGGTGAGGTAAATGAGCCGGCCGTAAGAGAGGGTGGTGAGGAAGGCCTCCCGCACCACGGTGAAAAAGTTCTTTTCCACAGGCAGAACGGCAAACCCGACGTCCATATAGGTGTAGGGCTCCCCCGTGGTCTCGTCGATGATGGGTTCCCCCGTCTGCTCATCGACGGCCTCGACGACGGGGAAACTGACGTCTGTGAGGTGAACCTTCTCCCCGTCACGGCGAACCAGCAAGTCGAAGGTGCCGTTTTGGGTACGTGCAAACTCATAGCTCATGTCGTTCATAATAAACGCATGCCTGCCGTTAATTTCCAAAAAGATGTCGCCCACCTGCAGGCCGGTGCCCTCGTCACTGACGCGGGAGACCGTTTTGCTGGCGATGGGCCCGCCCGTGGCGATGAGCAGGCAGAGGGCGAGAAAACCCAAGACGAAGTTCATCAGGGCGCCCCCCGCAATGACCAGCAGGCGCCTGCGCACGGGGGCCCTTTGGAAACTACGGGGCTCTTCGCTTTCCCCGTCCTCCCCCTCCATGCTGACAAAACCGCCTATGGGAAGGACACGCAGGGCATATTTGGTCTCTCCCTTTTTGAAGCTGAACAGGGTAGGCCCCATGCCGAGGGCGAATTCATTGACCTTGATATGGCTCTTTTTCGCAAACAAAAAGTGCCCGAGTTCGTGGATAAAAATGACAGCCCCGAAGACCAGAACGGCCACGAGGATCATGAGGACAATATCCATCACAGTTCCTTTCAAAAAAACAGTGGTATATCAGATGTGCTCCCGCACGTAGCGGCGGGCCGCCGCGTCGCAGGCATAGACATCTTCGAGGGTGTAGGCCCCCGCGTAGCTGCCCCCGTCCACACAGCCCTCGACGAGGCGGCCGATGTCGAGGAAGGAAAGGCGGCCTTCGAGAAAGAGGGCGACGGCCTCCTCGTTTGCACCGTTGGCGGCACAGGGGGCCAGCCCGCCTTTTTCGGCCGCTTTCCGGCAGGCGGCAAGGCAGCGGAAGGTCTCTTCGTCAGGCGGGCCGAAATCCAGCTGGCGCAGCTGACGAAAATCCAGCGCGGGGGCAGGGCCGGGCCTGCGCTGCGGCCAGGTGAGCGCGTATTGGATGGGGATGCGCATGTCGGGCACGCCGAGCTGGGCGAGGACCGAATGGTCCGAAAACTCGACCATCGAGTGGATGACGCTTTGGCGCTGCACGACGATCTCGATTTGGCGGGGGGGCAGGTCAAACAGCCACATGGCTTCGATGAGTTCGAGGCCCTTGTTCATCAGGGTGGCCGAGTCGATGGTGATTTTTTGCCCCATCGACCAGTTGGGATGGCGCAGGGCCTCGGCGGGGCCGATCTTCGCGAGGTCTTTCTGTGTTTTTCCGTAGAAAGGGCCGCCCGAAGCCGTCAGGATGATTTTTTGCAGGGTTCTTGCGGAGTTTGGGTCCTGCAGGCACTGGAAGATGGCGCTGTGCTCGCTGTCCACCGGGAGCAGGACCCCTCCCCTGGCCTGCATCTCGCGCATGACGAGCTGCCCGCCCGCAACAAGGCTCTCCTTGTTGGCAAGGGCCACCGTCGTGCCGTCGGCAAGGGCCGTGAGGGTGGCGTCCAGCCCCGCAATACCCACGATGGCGTTGAGCACGATGTCGGCCTCGGCCTCGGCCACGGCGTTGCGCGCGGCGTCTTTTCCGACGAACAGGAAGGGGGGGCGTTCGAGGGCGTCGAGCTCTTTTTGGACTTCGGCGGCGGCCTCTTCGTCGGCCACGGCGAGAATGGGAGGGCAAAACTCCCGGGCCTGCTCCAGCAGCAGGGCCGCATTACGCCCCGCGGAGAGAGCGGCCACCTCGTACCCCTGCTCGCGAATCACCTCGAGGCTCTGCCGGCCGATGGAACCTGTGCTTCCGAGTACTGCTACACGTTTTGACATAGGCTTACACCAGGTAAAAATAGAAGACGACGCGGACGGCAATGACGACAAGGGGCGCGACGAACATGACGCTGTCGAAACGGTCGAGGATGCCGCCGTGCCCCGGAAAAATGGTGCCGTAGTCCTTGATTTCGCATTGGCGCTTGACCGCCGAGGCGAACAGGTCGCCCAACATACCGAGAATGGACGCTGGAATGCCGAAGAGAGTGATCCACAGGTAATAGATGTTGCTGACACCCGCCCAGGTCTGGCTGTCGCGCCAGATGGTGATGTAGGCCAGGCTGATGAGCAAACCGACAAGCATACTGCCGACAACGCCCCCGACGGCACCCTCGACGGTTTTATTGGGGCTGACCTTGGGCGCGAGCTTGTGCTTGCCGAGAGCGCGGCCCACGAGGTAGGCGAAGGTATCGCCCCCCCAGGCGTAGCCGAGGATGAGGATGAGGAAGTAGACGGCGTCGTAGCCGTACTCGGCGCGGGGCAGCAGAGACTTCAAATGAATGAGGGAGTAAAAACAGAACACGACGATGGCCGAAAAAACCGCCATACCGCTGACTTTGGCGAAATTGAGGCTCTGGCTACTGAGGATGACACAGACGGCCAGGAAGAGGACAAACAGGTAGCCTGCGGGCCATATCCAGGCGCGCACACTCATGTAGTCGGAGAGCATGAAAAGCAGGATGAAAGGGATGAAGCCGATGAAGAGGTAGAGGTGGCTTTTGCCAAACTGGAACGCGTTGAAGATCTCGTGCACGGCGACGACGCACACGAGGGCAAAGACGAGGTTGAAAACGGGGGTGTCGAAAAAGAGCAAAAGCAGCGCCAGCGCGGCGATGCCGATGACCGCCGTAAGAACCCTCTGTTTCATGGCGAAGCACCCCTCTCCTTTTTTTCCGCCCGCTGTGCATGGAAGGCGGGCACCCAGTTGATGCGCTGAGTTTTATTTAAATAATTTCGTTATTTTTTAAAGCACACACAAGACATCGGGGTGGCTGCGTGGCAAAGAAAAACCCGACGAATGGCTACAACCCGCCGAAACGCCGATCGCGGCCAAAGAACTGCTCCAGCACGGCGTCGAAATGGGCACGGGTAAAATCGGGCCAGTAGGTGTCTGTAAAGATGAGCTCGGAATAGGCGCCCTGCCAAAGCAGGAAATTTGAGACCCGTTCTTCGCCCGAGGTGCGCAAAATAAAATCAGGCATGGGCTGGCCTGTCGTATAAAGGCGGGCCTCGAAAGTATCTTCGTCGATCTCATCGGCCGAAAGCCGGCCCTCTTTCACCTCGTCGGCCAGCCGGCGCGCCGCGCGCACGATTTCCTGGCGGCCGCCGTAGTTGACGGCCACGTTGAGGATCATACCCTCGCGCCGGGCCGTTTTCTGCTCGATATCGGCCATCATCTCGCGGTGCTCGGCCCGCAGCGGAGCGCGTTCGCCCAGAAAGACGACACGGTTGTTTTCCTTTATGAATTTGTACATCCGCCGAAGGCTGGCGCCGAACAGGTCCATGATGACATCGAGTTCCTCTTTCGGGCGGGACCAGTTTTCGGTGGAGAAGGCATAAAAAGTGATGGCGGCAACGCCGAGCTCGTTCGCATAGCGGGTGATGTCTTCGAAGACCTCGGCGCCTTTCTTGTGCCCTGCCGTGCGCGGCAGGCCGCGCTTTTTGGCCCAGCGGCCATTGCCGTCCATGATGATGCCGATGCTGAGGCCTTCGGCCCTTTTTTTATCCATATGTCGACCGCCTTAGCCGATCTGCCGCCATCCAAGAAAAGTGCCGCGCACAGCGCGCGGCACAGAAATGGCAGCGTTCAGATCTCCATGATTTCTTTGTTCTTTTCCTCGCAGATCTTGTCGATTTCCTCGGTGTGTTTGTCGGTGATTTTTTGTATTTCGTGCTCGAGTTCTTTTTGGTCGTCCTCGGTGATTTCGCTCTTTTTCTTCTGTGCCTTAAAAAGGTCCATGGCCTCGCGGCGGATGTTGCGCACGGCCACTTTGGCCTCTTCCCCCAGTTTCATCACCTCTTTGCCAAGCTGCTTGCGGCGCTCCTCTGTGGGAGACGGGAACACCAGGCGCATCACCTTGCCGTCATTCGTCGGGTTGATGCCGACATCCGAGGCCTGGATGGCCTTTTCGATGTCCTTCATCAGGGAGGCGTCCCAGGGGGCAATGGTGAGCACGCGGGCCTCAGACACCGAGACGGCGGCCACCTGCTGGATGGGGGTGGGGGTGCCATAATAATCTACAAGCACCTTGTCGAGTATGGCGGGGTTTGCCCGGCCGGCACGGATAGCGGCCAGTTCTTTGGAAAGATGTGTAAGCGCCTTGTCCATGCGCTCGGCGTAAGGTTTTGTCTGCTCGCTGGCCATACAGTGATCGCTCCTTTTCCTTTGAAATGGGCCTGTTTTTGCCGATGGCGGAATGTTTACTCGGTGACCAGGGTGCCCAGCTTTTCGCCCTTGGCCGCCCGGCAGATATTGTTTGGGTCTTGGATATCGAACACAAGGATGGGCAGGTGATTGTCCCGGCACATCGTAGCCGCCGTGGAGTCCATGACGGCCAGTTGTTGATCGAGCACCTGGGTAAAACTCAACGTATCGTATTTTTTTGCGTTTAGATCCTTCTTTGGGTCCGCATCGTAGACACCGTCTACCATGGTGGCCTTGAGGATGATATCGGCGTTGATTTCGGCCCCGCGCAGGGCGGCGGCGGTGTCTGTGGAAAAATAGGGGTTGCCTGTGCCACAGGCCAAAATGACGATGCGCCCGCGTTGCAGGTGGCGGATGGCCCGGTTGCGGATGTAGGGCTCGGCTACGGCCTGCATCGTGATGGCGGTCTGCACCCGGACCTCCAGGTCCAGATCCTCCAAAGCGTCGGCCACCGCGAGGGAGTTCATCGCCGTGGCAAGCATACCAATCTGGTCGCTGCGGGTGCGCTCCATGGTGCCGCCGCTGCGGCCCCGCCAGAAATTCCCGCCGCCCACCACGATGGCAATTTGCACGCCTGTGTCATGCGCATTGGCGATACCACGGCAGATTTTCTTTACGGTTTCGACGTCGATGCCAAAACCTTTTTCCCCCGCCAACGCTTCGCCCGATAATTTCAGCAGGATGCGTTTGTATATCTCTCCCAGAAACTCACCCCACTTTTTGTTTTGAAATACCTGCCCACTATTTTACAATAGAATCCCTATAAAGTAAAGAAAAACCACCTGATTTTCGTCAGGTGGTTTTCGTTGCTGTTTACCCGGGATTTTCCTGCAGTTTTTTCTTGCCGGATTTTTTATCTTTTTTGCCGCTATTTTTTTCGGAGGGTTCGCTCTCCGTATTTTTTTCTTCTTTTGAGGTCTCCCCCTCTTCTTTTTCTGTCTCTTTTTCTACCTCATTTTTAGGTCTTTCTTCTTGTTTTTCTTCCGAGGGTACCTGCTCTTTCTTGTCCTTCTTTTCTTCGGCTTTTTTGCCGGCCTTTTCTTCGGTTTTACCGTGTCCGGTCTTTTTATCTTTGCGCCCGAGAAGGGTGACCCAGAGCGGGCCCGCGATGCAAATGGTGGAGTAAGCGCCTGTGATCATGCCGATCATCATGGGGAAGGCAAAGGTGAAGATGCTGTCGAGGTTGTAGACAACGGCGAAGATACATACGCATCCCAGCGCCGCCACCGTGGTGATGGTGGTGTTGACCGAACGCTTCATACTCTGGTTGATACTGCGGTTCATCAGCTCGGAAAACGACAGCTTTTTCCCGTAAAGGGCGCGGTTTTCACGCACGCGGTCGTAGATGACAACGGTGTCGTTGATGGAGTAACCGAGGATTGTGAGCAGGGCGGCGATGAAATTGCCGTTGAGTGGGATCTGCAAAACGACGAAGACGCCGTAGATGAGGGCGAGGTCGTGCAGCAGGGCCACGATGGCCGTGAAACCACCAAGCCAGCCGCCGATGTTGCGGAAGCGGATGGCGATGTAGACCAGGATGAGAACCGAAGCGGCCAGCACCGCCACGAGGCACTTCATGAGGAAGGCATTGCCGATGGTCGCATCGACGTTGTTGACCTCGAGCTGTTCGACATTTGCGTTGGGATAGGTTTCTTGCAGCGATGCCGTCAGGCTTTCGAGGGCCGAGGCCTCGACGGTTTTCGTGCCCGGCAGGGTGATGGTGAGGGTTTTCCCTCCGCTCGCCGTGTCGTCACCCTCCTGCAAGGTGGCGCCGTCCCCCACCGCCTCATCGACAAGGGTTTGGGTTTCGGTGAGGTCGATTTCTCCCTGGTGGGAGTAGGTGATGATGGCGCCGCCGCTGAACTGCACGTCAAGCTGGACACCGAGGAGGAAGGTGCACGCGACGATGGCCGCGAGCAGGGCCGTGGAAAAAGTGAAGAATTTTTTGCGATTTTTTACGATATTCAGGCTGACGGGAGCGGGGGTCGGTTTGCCCTCTTTGAGCCCGCCATACCAGGACGGTTTGCGCATGCCCTTGAACTTGGACAGGGAGATGAGCATGATGCGCGTGCCAATAATCCCAAAAATAAAGTTTAAAATAACACCGATGAAAAGGGTGTAGCCGAAGGAGTAGATGGTGCCCGCTGTGGAAGGGCCAAAAGCGAAGAAAATGGGCCGTAAAATAAGGGCAAAAATGTTATCTGACGGGCCGAAGGCGCCCATGAGGATGGCCGCGACGATCAGCACGGTGACGTTGCCGTCGATGACCGGGGCGAGGCCCCGCTTAAAGCCGGAGCGAATGGAGGCATCGAGCTTTTTGCCGCTGCGCAGCTCCTCTTTGATGCGTTCGCTGGTGATGACGTTGGCGTCGACCCCCATGCCGATGGATAAGATGATACCTGCTATGCCCGGCAGGGTGAGGGTGAAGCTGTTAAATACCGAAAAATACCCCGACACAAAGGCAAGCATGCCGGCCGCCTGGCCGAGCAGCGCGATGCTGGCCACGATGCCAGGCACCTTATAGAGGAAGATCATGAAGCAGATGATGAAGATGAAGGCCACAATGCCCGCGATGGTCATGGCGCGCAGCGAATGACTGCCCAGGGTGGGGCTGATGGTGGAGAAACTGTCGGCCTGGAGGGCAAAGGGAAGCGAGCCCGCGTTGATCTTATCGGCCAGGGCCTGGGCGCTTTCCGCGTCGAAATCGCCGCTGATCATGGCCTGGCCGCCCGAAATCTGCTCGTTGACCGTGGGGGCGCTGATCATCTGGTCGTCCATCCAGATGGAGATCATGCCGTTTTCCTCCTGGGCAAGGCGCCCGGTGGCTTCGGCAAACTTCGTGGCCCCTTCGGGGCTGAGGGTGAGCGAGACGTAGTGCTCTGGCTGGTCGTATTCACTGATGCGCGCATATTGGGCCTTCGCCTCGGTGACGTCCGTGCCCTGCAGGATGATGTTTTCCTCGGTGACGCCCGTGGGCGCACCGGTTTCCTCGTCGGTCTCGGCGCCCTCGCGGAAGGTGAGCATGGCCGTGGCGGCCAGCTCCTGAATCGCGGCTTCGGGGTTAAACTCGGTCTCCCCTACCTTCCAGGGAAACCGCAGGATGATACGGCTTTTGTCCACATCCTTATAGATCTCATAGTCTGTGATGCCCAGCCCCATGAGGCGTTGCTCGATGACAGCCTGTGCCGCCGACATCTGCGAATCGGTGGCCTCGGTGCCGTCGGCCGGGACAAAAGATACGTCAACACCGCCGCGGATGTCGATGCCGAAACGGATCTCGTCAACACCCTTGATGATGGGGGTGACGGTGTCTCCATAGCGGTTTGAATACCCAAACAGGGTGGTGACGCTGAGCAGCAGGATGAGAATGGTAACAACGACAAACCATATCTTCCCTTTTCTTTTCATGGCTTCCTCCAAATATAGCGTAAGGTCGTTCTATCGGCAAAGTGCTTGCCGGTGGGGCCTTAGTTTTGCAGCAGCTTTTCCACCGCGGCAAGCCGAACGGCGATGCAGAGCAGTTCGGCGGCTGTCTCCAGCTCCTCGATGGGTGGGAAGGTGGGGGCGATGCGGATGTGCTCGTCTTTCGGGTCGATCCCATAGGGGTATGCCGCACCCGCCGGAGTCATGACGACACCGGCCTGTTTACAGAGCTCGACGGTGCGCGCGGCGCATCCCTGGGGCACGAACAGGCTGATGAAATATCCCCCTTTGGGTTCCGTCCAGCGGGCGATGCCGGTACCGTCGAGGTTTTTGTGGAGAATGTCGATGACTTTCTCGAATTTGGGGCGGATGATGGCCGCCTGTTTTTTCATGTGGGCATCCATACCCACCTGTTTGAGAAAGCGGGTGTGGTGCAGCTGGTTGACCTTGTCGGGGCTGATGAGCATGATCGACAGGTATTTGACGTATTGTTTCACGACGGAGGCACTGGCGGCCAAGGCCGCGACCCCGCCGCCTGCGAAGGTGACCTTGCTGGTGGAGCAGAGCATGACCGGGCGGTCTTCGTTGCCGGCCTCGCGGCAGGCATCGAGCAGATTGGGAACGGTGTATTTCGTATCGGTGAGATGATGGAAACCGTAGGCATTGTCCCAGATAATCTTGAAGTCGGGCGCGCCTGTACCCATCTTTGCCAGGCGGTGGACCGTCTGTTCCGAATAGACATAGCCGTCCGGATTTGAATAGACGGGAACGCACCAAACGCCTTTGACCGCGGGGTCTTTTGCGAGTTCCTCAAGGATGTCCATGTCGGGACCGTCGGGCGTCATGGGTACCATGACGAGCTCGAACCCAAAGACCTCCGTGACACGGAAATGCCTGTCGTAGCCCGGCACAGGACAGAGGAATTTGGGGGACTGCTCGTCTTTCCACGGGCCCTTGCCCCCCTCGAAGCCGAACTGCCAGCCGATATGAATGAGCTGGTACATCATCTGCAGCGTGGCGTTGTTGCCGACTACGGTTTCCTCCGGCTTTACACCCATCAGCTCGGCGAAGTACCGCTTTGCCTCCGGCAGGCCGTCGAGCTGGCCATAGTTTCTCGCATCGACGCCGGTTTCGTCCTTGTAGTCTTTATAATCGAACAGGCCAAGGGACAGGTCGAGCTGGTCGGCCGCCGGTTTCCCACGGGACATGTCCAGTTTCAGGTTCATGCCTTCGTACCGGGACAACTCGCTTTGCAGAGCCTGCTGTTGCTGTTGCAGGGCCGCTTTGTCCATCTTTGTAAAGTCGCTCATAAGTACTTCCCCTCCAAAAGGTCCGGCCGGGCACATCCCTCTTTATGCGCCCGTTTGTTTGCACGTTTGGCCTGCGGGCGCAGGCACTAAGACATTATAATATAGTTCTGTTTTAAAAACAAGGTTTTTATCTTGACAAGCCGCCCTGTTTCCCTGTAAGATGGATGGTGCGAACGGCGCCGGGGAGAGATGGCTGAGTTGGTCGAAGGCGCACGACTGGAAATCGTGTATACCCTTTAAAGGTATCGAGGGTTCGAATCCCTCTCTCTCCGCCATAACTGCACACCCATTTTGATACCAAGCGTATCTGAGTGGGTGTGCAGTTTTTTACGCAAAAGCCCTTGTTTACTGGGAGTTTGCGTATACCATTTAACGAAAGCAGGCTCCGGGACGGGTAGAATTTACTCGGCACGGAGCCTTTGCATATTTTTCACCTATACCTTTTAACGAAAGGTAGCTACTATGTCTCTTTTTTTGGATAGGTATGTCCACAATTTAATTATTCCTCTGTTGGGGTGCTGGGCTTATCAATAATGTGAAAGATACCTACTTTTCACAATCACATTTGATGTTTCCGGCGATAATCTCTTTCCAGTCACCAATCACATCATGCGTCCAACAATCGTCAGCACCGGCAGCTTCACGCATGGTAAGCGCCAAGATGTAGGTAAGCTCCTCGACGGTAGCGCCAGCTTCCAGCGCACCCTTAAAATGCTTGAGGACACAAGGCTTTGATCGCCCTTTGATGGACAGCGCAAAGCAAATGAATTGATATGTCTTCTCGTCTATACTGCGCTTCTGCTCGTACAGTGCATCGATTTCGTCCAGCTTATTCGCAAACTCGGGGAAAAATTCCGCTAACATCCTCATACTTATTGCCCTCCATGCTTTTCTATCAGTGCAATAACATCGTCTTTTTTCAAAACCTTACCGGCAGATACTACTTTCTTACCCAACACCAGCGCCGGAGTAGTCATTACGCCATAGGCCGCAATTGCCGCAAAATCCGTAACATGGTCAACAGTAGTATCCATGCCAAGCTGCGTGAGCGCCGCCTTTGTATTGGTTTCAAGCTCATTACATTTCTTACAACCTGAACCGAGTATTTTTACGGTTGCACCCTCGTTTTGTGCTGCTTGCGCTTGTTTAACACTTTCTGCGCTCACATCACCGCAGCAGCTTTTTTCTGTCTCTTTCTTCTTTCCAAACAATGCCATTATGAAAACCTCCCATTAAAATAGAAATTGTAGTGCGTTGAACAGGTAGCCCACAAGAATAATTCCTGCCATGCAAATGCCGATGAACAGTGCCAGCAGCTTCGGCTTTACTGCCTTGCGTAGCATAATCATAGACGGCAGCGACAAGGTAGTAACGCCCATCATAAAGGCGAGTATTGCCCCAAGCTGCGCCCCTTTTGCGTATAACGCTTCGGCTACGGGAATAGTCCCGAAAATATCTGCATACATGGGGATACCAACAAGTGTTGCTAAGATAACCGAGAATGGATTATTGCTACCGAGCACTGTTTCAATCCAGCTTTCGGGTATCCAGTTATGAATAAGCGCACCGATACCAACGCCAATGAGAATATACGGAAACACTTTTTTGAACGTATCCCGCATTTGCTCCCATGCAAATTGCAGCCGGTCACGCTTCGTTAAGTCAGTTGCTTCAATGTCAATCGAACTGGCCGACGTGATATATTCCTCCACATACTTTTCCATGTGCAGCTTTTCTATGATAGTTCCACCGGCAACTGCAATCACAAGGCCAAATAGCACATAGATGATTGCGATTTTCCACCCGAATATGCTCATAAGTAACACCAGCGAGCCAAGATCTACCATCGGGGAAGAAATCAGGAACGAGAACGTAACACCAAGCGGCAAGCCCGCGCTTGTAAAACCGATGAACAGCGGGATAGATGAACAGGAGCAGAACGGCGTTACCGTTCCAAGCAAAGCTGCGACGCAGTTTGCGCCAATGCCGCGAAACCGACCCAAAATCTTCTTGCTGCGCTCTGGTGGAAAGTAGCTTTGAATGTAGGAAATGCCGAATATCAGAACGCAAAGCAGCACTACGATTTTGATAACATCATAGATGAAAAATTGAACGCTGCCGCCAATGCGTGTTGTAATGTCCAATCCAAAGACTGACAGCATTGAACCAATTAACTCATTAAGCCACTTCATGCCGAGGATTTGATTTTGAAAGAAATCCCATACTACCCGCATACAGCTTCACCTACACTTTCAAGAACGGTAACGGTTGTTAGGCTTTTCAAAAGAGCTTGCGCGGCCTCCGCTCCTTCGGCAGAAATAGAGTAATGTGTCCATTTGCCCTCTTTACGGCCTATAACAATGCCGCTATCGCAGAGGATTTTCATGTGGTGGGACAGCGTAGGCTGGCTAATGTTTAAATCTTCCAGCAGAACACAGGCACATTTTTCTCCGGTTTGCAATAGCTCTAATATTTGTAGCCGATTTTCATCACAAAAGGCTTTGAACACCTTTGCGTTTGCTGCATGATTGTTTTCCATGGTTTCACCTCATATTGATAAAATTCAATCTATTAATAGTATATGCGTCAGATTGAAATTTGTCAATATGTCCACGGATTTTTTTCTGTGTAATGTAGTGGTGGTACCAGCATTCGTCATAACACGAAAAAACAGCCCGCCACCCGGCGAGCCGTACCCCTTCCCTTGGCAACCTTGCAACCTTGGTCGAAAAAGGCGCATGGTTACAGGGTTTGTATATGATTTAAGGTTGCCAAAACCCTTACTGGCTTGGCAACCTTGATTTGGCAATCTTAAACTGTAATCTCTGTCCCGTTATAAAAAATAAATGTAATGGCACCATCATGATGCACAACGGCTTTTTCCACCATGAACATCCAGATGGTGTCGTTCCATTCCTCAAGAACAAGCGGTTGTTTTTTGAGTGTGCGGATAAACAGCGCCATTGCCTTATCCCGCTGCTGGAGGAGGGTACGCTTCGCTTCAAGCTGCTCTAGCTCTTTTGACGCAGTCTCATACCGCTGGGTCAGGCTATCATATTTGCGATGATATTCATCTTGGGATTGCGCTGTAGATGCATTCTCATTTACCAGCGTCTTGACGAGTTCGGCGACAACCTGTGTTTCTTCGATTTTACTCTCGATATCGACATCCAATGATGTGGTGTCGGTCAGGCTTCGACGCATCAGCTCACAGTCTGCTACAACCTGATTCCGATTTTGCATCAGCTGGTTGTAGGCCGTGAGAAATAATTGTTTGATGGCATCGGTATCAATGGAGGGAGTACTGCACCGTTTCTCGTTAGAAAACTTGCTGTTGCAACGCCATATGGTCTTGCGGTATTTATCGGTAGAGTGCCATACCTTCGAGCCGAAGAAGCTGCCGCAATTTTCGCATACCAGCTTGGCAGACAAGCAGCATTTGCCGCTATATGTATTCCCCAAAGCCCTACGGCGTGAAAACTCCACCTGCACATAATCCCATTCATCCGGTTCTATGATGGCTGGGTGACTATTTTCAACATAAAATTGAGGAATTTCACCTTCGTTGGTTTTCATCTTCTTCTCAAGGAAATCCACTGTGAACTTTTTCTGGAGCAAAGCATCGCCTTTGTATTTTTCGTTGGTTAGGATACTGGTCACCGTGGTTTTCGTCCACTTCGTCTTTCCGCCAGGTGACGGGATTCCCAGGCTCTCCAGATACTTGCAAATACCCTGTTGGGTCTTGCCCTCAAGAAACAGGCGATATATCAGCCGCACTATTTCCGCTTCTTCCTCCACAACTGCAGGCTGTCCATCTTCACCCTTTTCATAGCCCAGAAAGCGTTTGTACGGCATCGAAACCTTGCCGTCGGCAAAGCGTTTTCTCTGGCCCCACGTGACGTTCTCTGAAATGGAGCGGCTTTCCTCCTGCGCAAGGCTCGACATGATAGTGATGAGCAGTTCACCCTTACCATCAAAAGTGTAGATCCCCTCTTTCTCGAAGTAGCACTCCACGCCGCTTTCTTTCAGCTTACGGATGGTCACAAGGCTGTCCACCGTATTGCGGGCGAACCTGCTGACCGATTTTGTAACAATGAGGTCGATTTTGCCGTCCAGGGCGTCGGCAATCATTTCCTTGAAACCCTCGCGCCGCTTGGTGTTGGTGGCTGAAATACCTTCATCCGTGTAGACCTTGACGAACTCCCACTCAGGCTTTGACTGGATAAAGCGCGTGTAATAATCCACCTGCGCTTCGTAGCTTGTGAACTGTTCATCACTGTCGGTGGAGACACGAGCATATCCAGCAACAAGTCTTTTTCTGGCGGCTACCGAGGGCAAGCGTGTCAAAGGATTTATGGTCGCTGGAATCATGGTTACTTTAGGCATCGCTTTTCCCCCTCTCCAAAGCCTTTTGGCGGGCTTTTTCCTTCATCTCATCCGTCCAGCTTTCATGACGGGAGCGGTCTTGCCACTGCCGTTGAATTTCGTTACCGTCTGCAAGGTGGAAGATTAGCCAATTATCATCGCAAACCACGATGTTCTTGATATCATCAAATTCGCTGGCAATCTCCATCAGCGTGGTTTCTGGAATCTGCTTTGAAGCGCACTGGCTTTTGCCAAGTGAGTTGAATGTGGAGCAAATCCATACAATTCCAGCTTTTGTCGTTTTGCGGCGATAGTGTTTGCCGCAGTTATTGCAAGTCAAAAGCCCTGTGAAGGGGTAGGTTTTGCGTGGTGCTTGTTTGCACTTATACTTTTTTGCCCGCCTTTCCCGCTCAGCCTGTGCGGCGTAGAATATGTCCAGTGAAATTATCGGCTCATGGGTGGATTCAGCATGGTACTGAGGCATTTCACCATGGTTTACACATCGACGCTTCGTGATGTGGTTTTCACTATAGGTCTTTTGAAGTAATAAATTGCCCGTGTAGTTGTAGTTTTTTAGAATTGCTTCCACGCTGCTTTTATTCCAACTGCTGTGCTTGCTTCTGGTAAGAACATTTTCTTCGCTCAAGGCCTTGGCTATCGCCGTAACTCCCAAGCCCGAAAGGTAGTCATCATAAATCCTGCGGACGGTTTCCGCTTCCTCTGGGATAATGATGAATTTGCCGCTGTCGTAGCGATAGCCAAAAATCTTACTAGACCACGGTTTTCCATCCTCGAAGTTCCGTTTAACCCGCCATTTCTGATTTTCACTGGCGGAGCGACTTTCCTCCTGCGCATAGCTTGCGAGTATGCTCATCATCAGCTCACCGTCAGAACTCATAGTGTGGATATTCTGTTCTTCAAACAACACATCCACGCCCAACGACTTTAATTCTCGCACAGTCTCAAGCAGCGTAACGGTGTTTCTCGCAAAGCGTGATATGGACTTGGTAATCACCATGTCAATTTTACCAGCATGGCAATCGGAAATAAGCTTTTGAAAACCTTCCCGCGATTCCTTTGTGCCAGTTTTGGCTTCATCCGCATAAACACCAACATAATCCCAATCCTTATGGCTTTGTATGAAGTTGCTGTAGTAGCTGATTTGTGCAGAAAGAGAATGGAGCATAGCATCTTTCCCGCTTGACACACGGGCATAAGCGGCAACGCGCTTTTTCTGGCCCAGTTTCGGCGTTTTCGGTAAAATGCTTATTATTTTTCGCATTCGGTCACCTCCTCGTAGTGTGACATGTTACCTCTGACCCTACTATATATCAAGTCAATCCCGC
The DNA here is from genome assembly GCA_030266325.1 of Ruminococcaceae bacterium OttesenSCG-928-I18. Taxonomy (GTDB): domain Bacteria; phylum Bacillota; class Clostridia; order Oscillospirales; family Ruminococcaceae; genus JAAYCI01. The sequence continues at coordinate 8,656 of JAJDHT010000025.1, read as the reverse complement.
GATATAAACTGCCCGAAGATACGCCATATTTATCCGCAATAATTGTATCAATCCGGGCAAAATCCTCCGAGGTGATAATCCCTTTAGAAAGCATCTGTTTTGCCTGTATCATAGACGCAAGATAGCATTCAAGCTTTTCACGGTAGGCATCATTCATGGCAGGCATGCTCCCCGCCAAAGCGATCAGCTATATAGCATTTGTGACAGCAATATTTGCGGTTTTGGTTGCCATAAGCTTCAAAGGCTTTCCCGCAACATAGGCAAGTGAACTGATACACTGCCTTTTTCGTGGCACATTCGAGATGGCTATTCCACCAAGCCGTGCGGCAGGTATCTGAGCAGAACTTTTTAGGCTTGCGCTTCGGGATGATTTTTATCTTTTTGCCGCATTGCTTGCAGGTGATAGTATCCTTTATGCGACTACCTTCCAATCCATTTCTACGGCAAAATGAACGAACGGTATTATTTGAAATGCCCAGGGCTTGACCGATTTTCACATAACCGATGCCTTGCCCACGCATAGCAACAATCTGTTCCTTTTGCGATTCTGTCATTTGTGGTATCCTCCAGTCTGAGAACACTGCGTCCTCACTACCCACTGGAGGTCAAAGTGCGTTTTGGCCGAAAAAAATAAGCCCACCAAGGAAATTAATCCAAGGTGGGCTTTGCGTACCGTTATTCCGTTTTTATAAAAGCATCCGTAAACCCAGCCGCCTTAACTTTCTTCAGCATGGCATCCGCATTCGCCTTGACGGAATACGCGCCAACCTGCACGCGGTAGAGTTTCTTCGGCTTATCATCTGCGGCGGGCACGCTATCAGCTGTGCCAAGCGCCGCCGTAACCTTTGCCGCCAAATCGCCCAGCCTGTCATAGAGCCAATTGCCGGGGCAGGACTTGTTCGCAAACCAGCGATGCACTGTCAGCACCATCTCATCTGCCTTGGGCGCATAGTTCAGCGATGTATTTTTGTCGGCAAACCAGAGCAGCTTTTTCTTGCCGTTGCGCTTGCAGATGTCAACGCAAAGATTAATGAGCGTTGTGTAGACCGCATCATTCATCGCATAAGGCTCAGTCTTGTCGCTGGAGCACTCGATGGTGATGGCTCTCTGGTCGTTGGCACTGCTGGAACTGCACCACGAGCGGTTCTTTTCTTCCACGCAGAGCGAAACCCTGCCGTCGGTGCCAATGCCGTAGTTGCAGCTTGCTTGCCGTGATGGGCTGGTGAAGCAGCCGCAGATGCTCTCCGCTGAAAGCTGACCCACCACGCAGTGGGGCGTGATGCAATCAATGGCGTGGGTGCGTTGCCCGGAATGGTTGGGGCTGAGTTTCGTATAAACCACCATGGAACTGTTTGTGTATGCCATTATTCATCCTCACTTTCCGCTCTGTTATGGAGTTGTTTTAGTACGGCTTTCATCTTTTCGGGAATGGGCAAGCCAAGGTGCGCAGCATTCTCAAGCAGGCTTACACCTTCGTTTGAGATGTAGAAAAATATCACTGCCATTCGCAGCACAGAGCCCGTGCCGATCACCTGCACATCAAGCACGTTGGCAATGCCAACCAGCAGAAAAATCAGCACCTTGCGGCAGATGCCCTTAAAGCCAACCTCGCTGGAGAGCTTCTTATCCGCAATCGCACACATGACACCTGTGATATAGTCGATGCAGACAAATGCAATCAATGCATACAGCATGCCATCACAGCCGCCAAGAAACCAGCCAAGCCAGCCACCAACGGCGGTGAAACCAAGCTGAACCATAAACCAAAATTCCTTCATAAAACCCATCCTTTCCATTAAAAAAAGCACCTCCTGCGAGATGCTTTAGCGTTATTTGTATCTTCCTTTTTCGTGCCAGCCGGTTTCCTCCATTCCGTATTTAATTTCGTAAATCTCATCATCAAGCTCGCCATAGAGGGTTGTCTTGTGCAGTTCACTGCCGTGCTCGAAGGTTTTCTCTTCGATGTATATGTTCTTAAGACGATGCCAAAGCGGTGATGGTGAAAAGCTATCCCGCCGCACCTGCGTGCCTGCCCAGAAATAAACATTCCGTATGCCAGCAATCAGGGCATGGCGTGCGGCGTTTTCAATCAACCCCCATTGATAGTCAAGTGGTATCGGCTGGTCGTTTACATGGCCGTCATACTCAAGGCTTTCCGCAACCGTATACGACCACTCATTTTCCTCGGTGAACCCGTGGCACTCACAGCGGATCATGCTGCCTGAGGGAACCCAGTTGATGAGCGAAGTTGTGCCACCATCCTTGTTGACATACAGCGCCTCCATACCGGCATTGCCGTTGTTGATGATATAGAGAATATCGCCGGGGATATAGTCCTCTGTGTCCAGCACGATATAGTTGTAGCTGAAGTGATTGTCCGTTACGATTGCAATGTATGCGCCATCCTCGGCATTGAGCATTACACCATCTTCAGTCATTGCTCTGTACTTGATAGCCGTCTTTTGTTTTGAAACCATGTACTTGTCCCAGGCGAACCCAGCGAAATATTCCACCTGCAGGGTGGGATAGCCGAAGTAATCTGTGGCAAATTTATAGATGTTATCATGGTGCGGATTTTCAAGAATCAGCCAATCGTAATCCTCGATCTGGATAAAATCAAGCCCCGGATAATGCCAGGTTTGTGGTACGTTGACTGTGCGCATGGCACGGGGTACCCTGGTGGTTTCAAGCACCGATGGCGGGAAGAAAAGCACCGTAAACTGTGCACCGTTTTCTTTAGCAACCTGTTTGCAAAAGTCACTGAAAGCACCCAGCTTATCCCGCAGCCACAAAATTACAACCTCATAAACTTCCATATTAATTTCTGAGGTTTCAAAAAGCGGGAGCGGATAGCCATTTTCGTTTAAGAACAGCGCCTTTGTCGCATCATCATAAAAACAAGGTGGGCGACCAGGGTAAGGCGTGTTCACATCGCCCGGCACAAATTCCTGCCACCACCACCAAGGCTCACCAAGCTGTATGACGGGCGCCACCTGCGTCAAGTCCACCATGCCAATCAGTGTCTTAATAATCTGTCGAAAACGCTGCTTCACAGCCTCATTTGTTGGGCTGTAAAAATAGGTGGGTGGCTCCCAGCCTGTACGGCCGGGGCTGCCATCAAACATTTTTTGCTGCCATTCGTTTGGTATGTGCAGTGATTCCATGGATACCGACACCGTTATTTTCGCAAAACCAGCCGCAGCCGCTTCTTTGAAAAAATAGTGGAGCCATTCTCTGGAAGCCGCATTCAAGCCGTCATCATTTGTTATCATAACTTGATTGTCCAGCGTTTTTTCGCTGCCCTCTATGCCGTAAAAGTCATAGTAATGAGATGCGCCAATATATAGATTTATCGCACCAGTATAGCCTAAAGCTTGCAAACCACGAATAAGCCTGCGCGGATTCCGGTAATACTCATCGTCGTAGCCCTCGCAGATTTTATAGCGGTTATGGTCCGTGGCAGGTGGATATTCGATATCGCGGCTTAAGTCACCGCCCGATATGCTCCAGTTCGTGAAATGCACTGTGCCCTTCGCAGAATCACCTGTATGCGCAGAGTTTTCCTTATCGTAAAACGCAGGCATGATGGGGAACAGTATTCCCCGGATACCCTTGCTCGGTATGGGTGTGGCGCTGCTTGGATGCACGCCTTGCTTTAGGTTGTCAAAGTCAATGGTATATTTGCTTGTGCCGTGGTATTGATAGCTGACACTCACGGTCGTCCCATATTCAATTGCACTGCCACCCACCACGCCGATTGTGCCTTGCAGGTAATCCACCACATAATCTGCACCTTCGCTGAACCTACTGCTGCCAGCCGAAACCACGACACTGCCCCAGGCGATAAAAGGCTGGGGGAATGACACATCGCCATCATCAAAATTGGCGCTCATGCTGGCGGATAGCTTTTCGCCGCAGAAGCCCAGTGTCTGGTAGTAGGTGCCGTTTTTGCCCTCTATCGTAATCGAGGGGTATTGTGCTGTATCGCTGTAAGAACATATCGCACCGCCAAAACTTGCGTTAAAGGAAAGAACTGTGCCGCTGTAATCATCATCAGTCGGATAGGCGATGTCTTTATGCTGCCGCTGTTCTTCTGTATCCCAAATCAAAGCACCGAAATCATCATGGGCGCGGAAAAGCGCCGTCACCAAAATATCGCTATTGCTGTCCGTTGTGGTAACGGCAGAAGCAATCATCGATTGGTTAAATTCAACTGTCATGCAGTCTGCTGTAAATCGTTTCATTAGAACACCTTTTCTCCCCGCACAAGCAGAATTGTGCCATTTATTCCTGTTAAATCGTCAAGAGTTGGCTCGTGGTCGATGATTTTATGCATGTTTCTAACCAGAAATTCAAGACGGCTCAGACGATTTTCGACCGTATCTTTTGTGGAACGGTTGATTACATCCTCAAGATCATTTTGTGCCGCCCCCACATGCAATTCCTTGCTGCGCTCGTTTAGCGAATCAAACAGCAGCGAAGTACACCGCGCCTGCAAATTGATGCCTGCGTCTTCATAAATCAACCGAACTGTGTCACCAAGCTCGATATCCTGCATATAGGCTAAATCTGCATATTCTTCGCTCCGCTTAAGGTCGAAGAAGGAAAAATCTATCCCATCAAAGGGTTCGGACATTATTTCTGTTTCTAAAAACTCGACAGCTTTTGCCCGCATTTCTTCATAGCTTGGCTCGGTTTCAAAAAGTGGTGATGTATCATAGGGCGATATTTTTAGCTCAGTATGCGGCTTTGTGGTTTCAATATACCGCTCCGGCAGCAGCTTAATATTCCCACCAGCATCTACCCAAAACGGCATAACAGCAGTCGTTATGTTTTCAGTGTTAAACTCCCGCATTAAGCTGACAAGGTTCTTGCCAAACTTCACATTAACGCCATTATCAAAACCCCTGTGCGCCAGCAGAGCAATCCTGTATTTATCGGAGTGAAGTTCACTGTTATACACGCCTTTGAACCCGTCTGCCGCTAGTAGTGCGGTAAGTGTGCTGCATGGCATATCGACAGAAATGTTTTGCTCTGTTGTGATATCCGTCACAAATGCAAAAGGCAAATCCGTCACTGCACTGGCTTTCAAAAGTGCAAGCGCCGCGCCCGCATTCGCCGCCGAAAAGGGCATAACGCAGGTATTATCGAGATCATAGCGTATGTGTCTTGCGTAAATCGTGGATGTGCCGTCAAGCTCCTGCGTGGTTCTGTATATGCGAAAAGGCTGCATACCTTCCCGGTGTGAAGCGAGTGCATGGATGATATTGCCCACCACAAGCTCATCATAATGTATGCCGCCATTGGGGTAGGTTAAAAGCAGCTCATACTCGCCGTTCAGCACTTCTTTTACATCGCAGAGCATCGCATCAGAGAGCCGCCCAAGCCCGTTTGAAGTGAAAAATGTCTCCCATGAATTATACAGTATCGGTATCATAATTCCCACCACCTTGGCGTAATACTGATTTTTGTAACCCCAGTGCCGATTACAACAGCTGTGTCCCCAGGTGGCAGTGTGGGGAATTTCCCCAGCATAATGTGGTTCATACTGGTGCTTTCCCTGTATACCTCTTGCAGCTCGCAGTCGATATCGACATATTCGCTTACCCCGTATAGCTCTAAGTAGGCAGAGCCTATCGAAATAGCGCAGAAGTCATTGCCATAAACACGCACGATAGGGAGCGCCGTAAAGGGAGTAGGGTTTGTGATGAAATTTCCGTTCAGAGTAAAATCCTGTACCTGCCGCCCGGATTTAAGAAAGCGTTGCGGCTTGCAGGACCAATCGAGCATAAACTCCGCCGCCCTTGCTTTGGTCTGTGCAATCTGCGGGTAGGCCAGCAGCTTTGCCGCATAAAAATGTTCCGGGTCGTCATAAAGCTCTAAATTCCGATAACCAGAAAAAGTGAAGTAGTTCCGTGTGATTTCAGAGAACACCGTTATGGCGGGCTTGGCAAAAACAAGGCAGTTTGCGTTTGCATCCCTATTTTCAAAATCACCAGAAGTCACGAAAACCAAACCATTCTTACCGGGGATTTTTATTTCATCCACGCACTGTTTAGCTTCGCTGACCGTAACCGGCTCAACAAGCTTCACACCGATGCTTTTAGCAGAGATGCCATTATACGAAAAATCATAGCCCTTCATATGCAGCCGCCTTTCTGGATGCACTCATCCGTATTTCCTTCGAAATCGCACGCGCTAAGGCATCGAAGTTCTGGTACTGGATGCCGTTCACGTTTACGATAATTTCGCTGCTGCTTTGGGAGCTTGTGCGGTTAAGGCTTGCCGTATTGTAATCATCTAAAGTCGCGCCTGTCGCGTGAACTTGTGGATTGATAACCATATCAGCCGCCACACCTTTAACGGCGCTGGCAACAAGCTTTTTGCTCTTGTTAATGCCCTTCGCAAGTCCCTCCATAAAGTCGGGCATCCAGCTTTCGTAGTCGGTGAGGGGTCCTTCGTCCGGCACAGAGAAGTGCAGGAAGGAGCGTATTTTACTCGCCACATCGGAAACGGCGCTGGTAATGGCGGAGATGCAACTGCGAATGCCGTTCACAATGCCCATGATGATGTCCTTGCCCCAATTGAACGCCTGGGATGCAAGCCCCGTGATGAACGAAACCGCATTGTTGAATCCAGTCTTGATCGCACCCACGATATTGCCCATGGTGTTTTGGATGGCACTGAAAATATTGCTGAATATCGTGGAAACCGTTGTCTTTATCGTATTCAGCACGGTTGTTACCGTGGTTTTGATGGCATTCCATGCTGTGCTGATGATGTTCTTAATGGTTTCAATCACTGTGGAGATTGCTGTGCTGATTGCATTCCAAACCGTGCTGATAACCGTCTGGATTGCCGTCATCACTGCCCAGACCACATTCTTTATGGTGTTCCACGCATTCGTAAGAAACGTTTGGATGGCGGTTACGACTGTTGTTATGGTAGTAGTGATGGCGTTCCAGATCGTGGTAAAAAACGTGCTGATAGCCGTCCACACTGTGGTTGCAACCGCCTTGATGCTTTCCCATGCCTGGATGAAGAATTCCTTAATCGCTGTCCACACGACGATGACCACGGCTTTGATGTTTTCCCAAAGGTCAATCCAGAACTGCCTAAATTCCTCATTTGTGTTCCAGAGGTAAATGAAAGCGGCCACAAGCGCCGCAATCGCTGCAATGATGAGGAAGATGGGGTTTGCAAGCATGGTGGTGTTCAGCGCCGCGAATGCCGTCTTGACGGTGTTAATCACCCCGGCCACCTTGGGCACAATGGTCATAATCGTGCCGACCGCCGAGACCACCTTGCCGATGATGATAAGCACAGGGCCGATGGCCGCGACAATCAGTCCGATTGTCACAACAGCTTTCTTCGTGCCCTCATCAAGGCTGTTCAGCTTGTCGACAAAGCCCTGAATCCAGCCGACAATGGTCTTGATCGCAGGCATGAGCAGTTCACCAAAGGAAATGGCAAGCCCCTCAATCGCCGACTTCAAAATGGTAAGCTGACCTTGCAAGTTGTCCAGCTGCGTATCCGCCATCTGTTGTGCTGCGCCGCCGCTGTCCAGGATAGACTGCTGCAACGAATCCCAGGTTTCACCTGTGTTCGCCAGCAGGGCATTCACCGAGGACAGGTCTGTCTTATTGAAAATATTGTTGATGATATTCGATTTTTCCTCGGAGGTCATACCCTCCATGCTGGTGTTGAGGTCGCCCAGAATGTCGTTCATGCTGCGCATATTTCCCTCGGAGTCGTAGGTCTGCACTCCAAGTTCCCGCATGCTTGCCGCCGCTTTATCCGTTGGGTTTTGCAGGGAGAGGATAATATTTCGAAGATGAGTGCCGCCCTCTGCGCCCTTGATGCCGTTGTTGGCGAGGATACCCAAAGCCGTGTTCAGTTCAGATGTGCCGCCTTTTACACTCTTTGCAGTTGCGCCGATGGTGAGGATGCCCTCGCCAAGCTGTGCCACAGAGGTGTTGGTGGTGGAGGCAGTTTTGGCCATCTGGTCAACCATCGTTTCAGCTTCATCCACGCCCATGCCAAGCGCCGACATGGCATCGGTGACCATATCCGATGCTGATGCCAGTTCAATGCCGCCCGCCGCCGCAAGGTTCAGCACGGTCGGCAGAGTGTCCATCATCTGCTGGGTATCGTAACCAGCGAGGGCGAGGTAGTTCAGAGCCTCAGCGCATTCCGAAGCAGAGAAGGCCGTTTCTGCGCCCATCTTTTTTGCCAGTGCCGAAAGCGCATCCATGGTATTGACGGACTGTCCATCCACCTCGGACATGGCATCTTTGGTGATACCCATGGTGGCTTGCACCTGCGACATGGAGGACTCAAAGTTCGCCGCCGTCGCAACCGCCGCCGTGCCAAGGCCAGTGACAACTGCAGTCACGGGCAGCATCTGCTGCCCAACAGAGGAAATGCTATTGCCAGCAGTTTTCAGCTTCTCGCCCGTGGCGGCGATTTTCTGCATAGCGGTGGCAGACTGGTTCGCCTGCGCTTCCAGGGCTTTGAGCTGGTTTTCCGTCTCGATAATCTCACGCTGGAGTGCATCGTACTGCTCCTGCGAAATATCCCCATTGGCAAGGGCGGTGTTCGCCTGCTCAGCCGCCGTCTTGAGGGTGGCAAGCTTCTCCTTGGTTTCGCCCACGGC
>JAJDHT010000024.1 GCA_030266325.1 Ruminococcaceae bacterium OttesenSCG-928-I18 | reverse complement strand
TCGGGTGAAGCGCGGCGCTCCATCTCCTCGATCATACCCTCGTCGTACTGCGCCTCGCTGGACTGCTTGATGTACCGCAGCACCGAAGTAATCTCTTTGTCTTTCACATAGGTGCCCTGCACACGCACCGGTTTGTTGGCGCCCACAGGCATGAACAACATGTCACCCATGCCCAGCAGCTTGTCGGCCCCCGCCGAGTCGAGGATGGTGCGGCTATCCACCTGGCTGGACACCGCAAAGGCGATGCGGCTGGGGATATTGGCCTTGATGAGACCGGTGATGACGTCCACGCTGGGGCGCTGGGTGGCCACAATGAGGTGCATACCCGCCGCGCGTGCTTTCTGGGCGATGCGGCAGATGTAGTCCTCCACCTCCTTGCCCGAGGTCATCATAAGGTCGGCCAATTCGTCAATCACGATGGCGATGTAGGGAAGTTTTTCGAGCTCACCAAGGCGGGCGGCCAACTTATTGAAGGTGCGGATGTCGCGCACGTTGTTTTCGGCAAACAGGTGGTAGCGGCGTTCCATCTCGGCCACGGCGCTGCCAAGGGCGCCCGCCGCCTTTCGCGGCTCGGTGACCACGGGCATCAGCAGGTGGGGGATGCCGTTGTACTCCGCCAGCTCCACAACTTTCGGGTCGATGAGCAGCAGGCGTACGTCCTCGGGGCTGGAGCGGTAGAGGAAACTCATGATCGTGGCATTGACGCAGACCGACTTGCCGCTGCCCGTAGACCCCGCGATGAGCAGGTGGGGCATCCTCGTCAGGTCCGCCACCACGCTCTCCCCGGCGATGTCCATGCCCAGCGCGATGGCCAGGGGGGAGTGGTCCGAGCGAAACGCCTCGCTCTCGAAAATGTTGCGGATGGACACCGTCGCCTTTTTTTGGTTCGGCACCTCGATTCCCACGGCGGGTTTGCCGGGGATGGGTGCCTCGATGCGCACGCCCGCCGCCGCCAGGTTGAGGGCGATGTCATCGGAAAGACCGGTAATCTTGCTGATTTTCACACCCGCCTGGGGCTGGATTTCATAGCGGGTCACGCTGGGCCCACGGGAGACGTCCAGTATCTTGGTCTGTACCCCGAAGGAGGCCAATGTGGACACCAGCAGCTCGGCCGTCTGCTTCATCTCCTCCTTGGCGCCACTGTTGTTTTCGGCGGGCGCGGGGGCAAAAAGGTCCAGCGGCGGGTAGGCATAGAAATCTGCCACAGAGGCCTTTTGTGCCTCGGGGGGCGCCGCCGACCGCCGTGCGCTCGGCTTTTCGGCCGCCGCGCGGTCAATCATCGCCTCCACCGAGGGGTCGCTTGCCACAGAGGCACCCTCAAACAGCCCGGCGGATTCCTCTTCGCCGGTGGCATCGCCAAGGGGAGGGGCCGCGTCCTGCGGCAGCGGTTCTCCCTGGCCCACGGCCTCGGGTTCGGCGGGGTTTGTGTTTTCTGCGACCGCCTGTTGCAGGGGTTCGGCCACGGGGGGAGACGCGGGTGGCTCTTCGGGCGCCCCCCCTTTTGCCGCCGCGGACAAGGGGTTGCCAAACAGGTCAAACTCGGGCGCATCGGGCGGCCCGATATACTCGATTTCAGGCAGGGCGCCGGGGGAAATCTTCGTGTCCACCCCACCCAGTTTTTCATACGGGTCATCTTTGCCAAACAGCAGGAGCTTGTCCGCTTCGCTCTCTTCCTCGAAGGCATTGCCCGCAGACGCCTTTACGAAGGGGAGCACGGGCCCGTCGTCGGGCAGGCCGGTTTCCCCCTCGGAAGCCAGTGGGTTCATGCCGAAGGTGCCCCCCGGGCCAATCTCCACCTCGTCATGCTCCCCAAGGCCCTCCTCGCTGGCGATCGCGTCGGGCCCGAGGTCGATATCCACCTGGCGGCTGCGGTGAGAATGAGGCGACATCAGCGGCGGCATCGCCTTTTGCCGCTGCGCATTGTTTTTTGCTTCCCTTTTCCTCGGCGCCTGCTGTACCGGTTCAGGCTCCTCCTCCTCGGGGTAATCGTCTTCCCACTCTTCGGCCCTCTGCTCTCTTCGCTGTGCGATGCGCCCGGCCAGCGAGCCAATGAAGCGCACGATGTCTCCCGGCGTTATGCTGAAAAAGACCATCAGCGCGATGATGAGAAACAAAACCATGATGGCCCTCGCGGCCACGCGCCCGAAAAGGAGAAGCAAAGGCGCGCCCAGCACCAAACCGAGAAGCCCCCCCGAGAGCCCGCTGGCAGCGCCCGCCGCGTGCAGGGTCTTCAGCGTCTCCCAAAAGGAGAGGCCTGTGAGTTCCACACTGCCGAAAACAAGCGCCAGGCCGGAGAGCACCAGCATAAAAACCACACTGCGGATAACCCAGCCGAACAGCGGCTTTCGCAAGCCGACCAAAACGGCCCAGAAGAGGATGAGCGCGCCCAAAACCCACCCCGAAAAACCGAAGGTGCCAAACAAGAGATTGCCGCGTATCCACGCCCAGCCTTTTTCACCCGGGATGCAGGCAAGCAACACCAAAAAAGCCCCAATACCAAAGAGCAAGATGCTCCAGCGGCGGTCGAGATCCGCCACGCGTGAGGGCTTTTTTTTCTTTTTGCTTCCCGTTTTTGCGCTGGATGGCAACGTTATCAAAATCTCCTTTGCGTACAATTATACCAGTTTCCGTCAACCGATAAAATAGCTCTATAATGTGCTTCTGGAAAGTACACGGGGGTTCCTGTGTTCTCCCCCCGTCCCTCGGCCAAAACACCTGCCTCGGCGGCGCCCCCATGACCTGCGGACACTTAAGCCAGCGAGGTGGGGGGTGGCAAGCTCTCACTGAGGGAGGACGCCACACTGGCCGCCTCGCCCGAGAGGCCAAAGGGACCCACGAAATGCTCTATGATGCCGACGACCACCACGATGGCGCCGAGGATCAGGGTGTACCAGGCAAAGATGATGAGCCGATTTGTGACGACCAGCCAGCGAACAAGGCGGATGCACAGATACCCCACAACGGCCGCCGTCAACATGCCGAGGAAGAGCGGGAGGAAAGAAACCTTAATGCCCTGCTCGGCGGCATCCCCTATTTCAGCCACAGCCCCCCCGAGGATGGCGGGGATGGAAAGAAGGAAGGCAAAGCGCACCATGAACTCACGGTTGAAGCCGATGATGAGGCCGGTGGAGAGCGTGGCCCCTGAACGCGAAATGCCCGGCATGACCGCCACGCCTTGCATGATGCCGATGATGACGGCGTGCAAAGGCCGCATTTTCTCGATGCCCGCCTTGCCGGGGCGGGCTTTCGACGCGCCGAAAAGCAGCAGAGAAGTGAACAGGAAACAGACCCCTTCCACCACGATATCGGCGTCCCCGGTCACACCGGAGACAAGCCCCCGCAGGGGCAGCACAAGCACGAGAGGCGCGGTGGCCACAATGAGCATATAGAGCAATTTGCGGTGGGGGTTTTCCGTTTTGAGTTTGAATTTCCCCGTGAAGAGCTCCCGAACTGCCGCGACCAGTTCTTTGAGCATTTCCCAGAGATCTTCATAATAGGCGGCGATGACGGCGGCCAGGGTGCCCAGATGAAGCATCAGGCCAAAAAAAAGGCTGTTCTCCCCCGATTGGCCTGTAAAATGCTGGAACAGAACAAGGTGGCCGCTGCTGGAAATGGGCAAAAACTCAGTAAGGCCCTGTATAATTCCCTGTAAAATAGCGCTGAGAACACTCAATCGATCATCCTCCACGTAATGTATGACATTCAAGAGTTCCTGTGCCGACCCATGCGCGACACAGGAAAAATTACCTCAGGGCACATTGTACCACATTTTGAGGGACAGGAAAAGGGTTTTGGGCCGTTTTACACAATATATTGTGTAGGCCCGAAAGCCGGTTCTCCAGTTGCCTTTTGGGAGAATCGGGGTATAATAGAGAATGTATAATTACGAAAACGATCGATCAAAAATGTTGCAGGGGGTGCATCATGCCCAGCGTCACGGGAAAATCCTCTCTTTTTGGCGATACCAAGGCGATTGCGAAAGACCTGCTGGAGGGCTGTCAGGGGAATTTTGGCAAAAATGCCCTCGGCTTCCTCTGCTGCGACGCCCGGGTGGACGGCAGGCAGCTCAACCGGCTGGTCTCACAGGCGCTTCCCTTTCCCGTCGTGGGCGGCACGAGCCTGATTATGCCCCTGACCCAAAACCCTGAGGAGCTGAGCGCGACACTGATCCTCTTCGAAAAAGAGGGGCTTTCCGTCTCTGTTTCGTTGACGGACCCTCTGGATGAGGACAACCATGCGGCCCAGGTGAAACAGTTGTACGAAGACTGCCTGGCCGGCCTGCCCGAAGCGCCCAAGTTGCTGCTGCCCTATATCCCGCTGGTTCCCGGCATGACGGCAGATCTATTTGTCAATGCCCTGTTTCACCTCGCGGGCAACACCCCTGTCTTTGGGGGCATGACCACAAACGACCTGGATGCCGAGCCGGCGTTTATCTTTGCGGGCGGCGAGGCCTATGAGGACCGAATGCTGCTTGTGGGGCTCAGCGGGCCTATTGAACCGGCCTTTGCCATGGATGCCCAACTGACGCTTGTGGGGGAACACGCCCCGAGGGTGGAGGCATCTGCTCTCAACGTGGTGGAGCGGGTAGATGGAATGCCTTTCTGTGATTATCTGCGCAGCATTGGAATCACGCCTGAGGACCGGATCAACGGCATTGACGCACTGGTGCAGTACGGCCCCCTGCCCGCCCAGCTGAAAAACAAGCTGCCGGACGATTTTGGCGTGCCGGAGATCCGCTGTATCAGCTACACCGACGTGGAAAAGGGGGTGGCCGCCTTCTCGAGCGAGATGCCGCCCGGCACCCGTTTTAACCTCGGGCTGATCCTGCGGGAGGATGTGAAAACCTCCGCAAAACGCAGTGTGGACACCCTGAAAAAGCAGATGGAAACAGGCCTTGAAAAAGGTTATGAATACAGCCTGCTGCTGGCTGTGCCCTGCGTGGCCCGGTATTTTGCCATGGTGGGCGGAGACAATGTGGAAACCAAGCTGCTGCTTGAAAACCTGCCAAAGCAGCTCTCCGTCAGCGCCTATTACGGTTTTTACGAAATTGCTCCCGTCTGCGACGGGCAGGGCGTATTGCACAACCGATCGAACAACGCTTCCATTGTGCTCTGCGCGCTGTGATTTCACTGTGAGAGAAAAGCGGCCATTTGAGGCTGCTTTTCTTTGTTGTCGCCCTGCTTTCCCCTTTGTTTTTTGTGCTGTTTTGGGCTTGTCTCTAAATTGACAAGCCTTAGTAAATAAAGTATAGTATTGGATGCACGAAATTTTACAGCGACGTATGATAGAGATAGGAGTGCTGGATTTGGGAAAAACCATGGCGCAAAAAATCATTTCCGCCCACCTTGTGGAGGGGGAGATGAAACCGGGCTGCGAAGTGGGCCTTCGTATCGACCAGACATTGACGCAGGACGCCACGGGAACCATGGCCTATTTGGAGTACGAAGCCATGGGTATTCCCCGCGTGAAAACGGAACTCAGCGTGGCCTATGTGGACCACAACACGCTGCAAAACGGCTTTATGAATGCGGATGACCACGCTTTCCTTCGCACGATTACAAAAAAGATCGGCGTACGCTATGCAAGGCCCGGGTGCGGCATCTGCCATCAGGTGCACCTGGAACGTTTTGCGGTGCCCGGCAAAACCCTGATTGGCTCGGACAGCCACACCCCCACCGCCGGCGGCATTGGCATGTTGGCGATCGGCTCCGGCGGTTTGGATGTGGCGGTGGCCATGGGCGGCGGCACCTATTTTATCCCTTATCCAAAATCGGTACGCATCAACCTGAGCGGCAAACTGCCCGCTTTCGTGGGGGCCAAAGACGTCATTTTAGAGGTCTTGCGGCTGCTGAGTGTCAAAGGGGGTGTCGGCCGAATCATCGAATATGCGGGCGAAGGTGTCAAAGCCCTCTCCGTGCCGCAGCGCGCCACAATCACCAACATGGGCGCCGAGCTGGGGGCAACCACCTCCCTGTTCCCCTCGGACGAAGCCACGCGCCAGTTTTTGGCGGCCCAAGGGCGGGCAGACGACTACACCGAACTTTCGGCGGACGCGGACGCGGTATATGACGAGGAGTACTCGATCGACCTGTCGAACCTGGTTCCACTGGCCGCCTGCCCCCACAGCCCCGACGCCGTGCGCGAGGTATCCGCACTCGGGGATATCCCGGTGGATCAGGTCTGCATCGGCAGCTGCACCAATTCCAGCCTTGCAGATCTTATGGCCGTGGCGGCCATCCTGAAAGGCAAAACGGTGGCCCCTTCGGTGAGCCTGACCATCTCTCCGGGAAGCCGGCAGGTGCTGGAGATGCTGAGCGAAAACGGGGCACTGGCCGATATCCTCGCCTCGGGTGCCAGGCTGCTTGAGTGTGCCTGCGGGCCCTGCATCGGCATGGGGCAGAGCCCGCCGTCGGGCGGGGTTTCCCTGCGCACCTTCAACCGCAACTTCGAGGGACGCAGCGGCACGGCCGACGGACAGATTTACCTTGTGAGTCCCGAAGTGGCCGCGGCGAGCGCCTTGACGGGAAAGATTACCGACCCGCGCGGGCTGCCCGCCATACCCACCTTTAAAATGCCCGAACATTTCGCGATCAACGACAATATGATCGACCTGCCGGCAAACGAGGCGGAGTACCAGAGTGTTGAGATCAAGCGCGGGCCCAATATCCAGCCGCTGCCCGTTGCAAAACCCCTGCCCGACAGCCTGCGGCTGCCCGTGCTGCTCAAGGTGGGGGACAACATCACCACCGACCACATCATGCCGGCCGGCGCAAAGATCCTGCCCTACCGCAGCAACATCCCCCACCTCTCGCAGTACTGCTTTGAAGGGGTGGACCCCGAATTCCCCGACCGCGCAAAACGCAGCGACAACGGCGGGTTCATCGTGGGCGGGCAGAACTACGGCCAGGGTTCCAGCCGGGAGCACGCGGCGCTGGTTCCGCTTTACCTCGGCATACGGGCCGTACTGGCCGTCAGTTTCGCGCGCATCCATAAGGCAAACCTCGTGAACGCCGGTCTTTTGCCTTTGGAGTTTGAGCGCGCCGAAGACGAAAAAAAGGTTCGGCAGGGAGACACCCTGATTCTCACAGGCATACACGAAGGGCTGACGAGTGGTCGGGTGGAACTGAAAAACGAGACGAACGGCGAATCGCTCCGCCTGGTCTGCAGCATCTCCCCCCGTCAAGCCGACATCATAAGAGCCGGCGGCCTGCTGAACTACACACGCGAAAAAGCCCTTGCACAGTGAGGATATTACCGTCAAATGAAAAAAACACTTGCCGTTTTCCTGTCTACCGCCCTACTTATGCTTTTTGCCGCAGGGTGCTCCTCTTCGGGTGCCGGCGGCGAGGTACTTACCTTTGAAGATGCGGGCTTTGAGCAGTTTGTACGCACCCTGCTGGGTAAATCGGAGGGCGATATCACCGAGGGAGACCTCTCAAAGTTCACCTGTCTGCGTTTTCTCCAAGGCAAACAGGTGGTCGCCTCCACGCAAAACGCCCACAATATCGACGAGGACAATTCCCTGACCGAAGGGGAACTGCGTTCGTATGAGATGGAGATCGAGTTTGAAAACCCGACTCTGTTGGAGGAAGTGGGCAGCTGGGAGGAACTGCGCTATTTTACGGGCCTTGAAGATTTTGAGGCCGATGGAATCTCGATGGCGTCTCTCTCTTTCTTGGACGCCATGCCAAACCTGACAAACCTGGCTTTGAGCGGCGACGAATTTGGGGATCTTTCTCCGATTACCTCTTGTGAAAACCTCGGGTTCCTGGCCCTGCGCATCCCCTCTCTGACAGCGCCCGTCCTGCCGGAAAACCCGGACAAACTGATCTATCTGTATCTCGAGTCCGACGCGCTGACTGACATCGGCGGTGTCGCCGCCTGCGAAAGCCTGCTGCACTTCGCGGCGGCGGGCAACGGAAGATTCGACCTCGGCGTCCTCACGGGCCTTCCCGTGCTGCGTGAGGTGGAGCTGCGCGGCGAAGGCATCACGGATATCCAGGTTTTGGCCGCCTGCCCGGCTGTGGAGAGCATGACTTTCTCCATCGACGCCATCGAGGACCTCGAGGCGAATGTCGAGGCAATGGCCCCGATGCCAAAGCTCCAAATCCTGAACCTGCTTTCGTCCCGGGAGTTTGAGGGCGAGACCGGGCAGGATTGGTTTGCCTCGCTGGACGAGGCGACAAAAAATGCCGTAAACCGGCTGCGGGCTTACAATTCCGAGATTGTGGTGCTGATAAACGGCCAGCCGGTGGCATGATTTTACAAATACAAAACAAAGGGAACCATAAATAGAAGGAGGACACAGATGCTCAACCGAGAAG
Organism: Ruminococcaceae bacterium OttesenSCG-928-I18; assembly: GCA_030266325.1. Taxonomy (GTDB): domain Bacteria; phylum Bacillota; class Clostridia; order Oscillospirales; family Ruminococcaceae; genus JAAYCI01. Next base: position 17,036 of record JAJDHT010000024.1, on the reverse strand, counting down.
AGGCAAAACAGAAACTGGATGAAATACTCGACCTGCAGAAAGCCCGGGTGGAAAGGATGCGGGGACAGAAAGATTTCGTGGACTACACCACCCTTGACCATCTGATTATCGGCGTTTGCGGCGGGGACGGCATTGGCCCAATGATCACCAAAGCGTCTGAGGATGTTTTGCGCTTCTTGCTCAGGGACGAAGTGGCGGCCGGGAAAATCACCTTCCGGGAGATCGACGGGTTGACCATCGACAACCGCATCACGGCTGGAAAGGCGATCCCCGACGACGTGCTGGAAGAGCTGAAAAAGTGCCATGTGGTGCTGAAAGGCCCCACGACGACGCCCGACGCCGCCTATAAGGGGCCCAACATCGAAAGCGCCAACGTGGCCATGCGCCGCGAGCTTGACCTGTTTGCGAATGTCCGTCCTGTCAAGGTACCCGAGCAGGGCATTGACTGGACCTTTTTCCGCGAGAATACCGAGGGCAGCTATGCCGTGGGCAGCCTCGGGTTCGAAGCGGAAGACGGCATCAGTGTGGACTTTACAATCACCACCACCGAGGGTGCACGGCGCATTGCCCAGCTCGCTTTCGACTTTGCCAAAAAGAACGGGAAAGAGAAGGTTGCCGTTGTCACCAAAGCCAATGTGATCAAACAGACCGACGGCAAGTTCCTCCGCGTCTGCCAGGAGGTGGCAAAAGAGTATCCCGGCATCGCCTGCGAAAGCTGGTATGCCGATATCATGACCGCAAAACTGGTGGACGAAAAACGCCGCCGCGATTTCCAGGTGATGGTTCTGCCGAACCTCTATGGCGACATCATTACCGATGAGGCCGCCGAGTTCCAGGGGGGTGTGGGCACCGCGGGCAGTATGAACCTCGGCAAGCGGTATGCGATGTTCGAGGCCATCCACGGTTCGGCCCCGCGCATGGTGACCGAAGGACGGGACAAATATGCAGACCCGGGCAGCATGCTGCGCGCCTCGGTGCTGCTGCTGCGCCACATCGAAAAAAAGCAGCAGGCCGACAAGCTGGAGCGCGCACTGGACATCTGCATGTTCGAAGAAAAACGCCTTGTGATCACCGGGCGAGACAACGGCGCCACCACGGCGGAATTTGGCGAATATGTGATGGAAACGGTCTCGAAACTGTAACACAAAAAGGGGGGATATGCCGTAATGGCAAATAAAATTTCCTTGCCCGTCATCAAGCGCCTGCCAAGGTATTACCGCTATGTTGCGGATCTGCGGCGCGAAGGCGTTGCCACGGTTTCCTCGAGTGAACTGGCCGAAATGCTGGGAACCACGGCCAGCCAGGTACGTCAGGACTTCAACTGCTTTGGGGGGTTTGGCCAGCAGGGGATCGGTTACAACGTAGATATCCTGAGCGAAGAGCTGACAAAGCTCCTCATGGGAGGCAGCGAACTCTCGGTGATCCTCATCGGCACGGGCCATCTGGGAAGAACCATGTCTCATTTTCTGGCGACGGAGGCCCCCGGCTATAAGCTGACCGCCTTTTTTGACAAAAGCCCCGCTGAAATCGGCCAGCGGCTGGAGGGCCTTCCGATTCGGGACGTGGAAAACCTGCCCGCCTTTTGCAAGGAAAACCAGGTGGACGTGGCCGTGCTCTGCATTCCCGAGGAAGAGGCCGCGGTGCTTGCGCCCACGCTCAAGCATCTGGGTGTGCGCGGGTTTTGGAACTTCAGCCAGTATGACCTGACGTTTGGGGAAGATGTGGCCGTGGAAAATGTCCATCTGGGCGACAGCCTAATGAGCCTGGGCTTCCGCGTGCGTCGCGGCAACTGACCGGCAAGTCCGCCCCAGGGGGCGGGGTAGTAGACCCCACTAGTGGGGAAAGGAAGCGCGCTGCCCGCAGCTGGGCTACGGGGCATCAGCGCCACAGACCGATACGTCCGCCTCAAAGGGCGGGATAGTAGACCCCACTAGTGGGGAATCAAGAGTCAAACGGAGGAAAAAGATGGCAGAATTCAAGTTTGAAATCACCGAACGTATCGCCGTATTGAGCGAGAACCCCAACGGTTGGAGCCGCCAGCTCAATATGGTGAGCTGGAATGACAGGGACCCAAAATATGACATTCGCGACTGGGCACCCGACGGCAAAAAAATGGGCAAGGGCATCAGCCTGACCCATGACGAACTGACCGTGCTGAAAGGTGTGCTGGAAGAGCTGGAACTGTAATGGGTTATAAGGAGAGTTACCTTTCCGCGTTTGAGGAAAACATCCACCGAGAGGGTGCACCCGAGCTGCTTGCCTGGATGCAGACCACCGACTTTTTCACGGCGCCTGCCTCCACCCGTTTTCACGGGGCGTGCGAAGCGGGCCTTGTGATGCACAGCCTAAATGTCTACAATGTGCTGCGCGAGAGGTTTTCCGACGCGGTGCAAAACCCGGAGAGCTTGGCCATCTGTGGCCTTTTGCACGATTTGTGCAAGGCGAATTTCTACAAACCCGGTTTTCGGAATGTGAAAGACGATGAGACCGGTGTGTGGAACAAAGTGCCCTCTTACAGCGTCCAGGACGCTTTCCCCTATGGCCATGGGGAAAAGAGCGTCTACCTGATCGAGCGGTTTGTGCGCCTGAAACCCGTGGAGGCCGTGGCGATCCGCTGGCATATGGGCGGCTTCGACGATGCCGTAAGGGGGGGAAGTTATGCCATCAGCGACGCTTGGCGCAACTATCCCTTGGCCGTCATGCTGCACATTGCAGATTTGGAGGCGACTTACCTTTTGGAAAAAGGCACAAGCGCTGTGGGAAAACAGACTTAGCTGTAAAAACGCCGCTTCTCTCGCTGAGAAGCGGCGTTTTCTAGTCTGTGGATAAAGGCCATGAGGGCCCTGCCCTCATACTCCCGCAAGGGGACGCGTCCCCTTGACCCCCTCTTGAAACGGCATGTACATACCGTTTCAATGGAACGTTTTTGCGTCGCTTTTGTCTTCGGCTTGAACGCCGCTTCTCTCGCTGAGAAGCGGCGTTTTGTTAGGATGGCGTGAGGGGATCTTCTGTTTCGTCTTTGAGCGGGGCCGGGCCGCTCTTCTCCTCGCTGCTTTCCGAAACGGGCGTGGGTGCGGCTTCAAAAGAGGAGGGGGGCTGTGAAGGGGGCTGCCCTGCGTCCGCGGAAGGCGTGGGCGGTTTTGCCCCAGCGGGCACCATGCCGCTGCTGGTGAACTGGAAATGCTGCCTCTTGGCGGCGTACATCATCTGGTCTGCCTTATAAAAGACATCATTATAGTCTTCCTGCGCCTCTTTGCGTACCGCCACACCCCAAGAGATACTGGGGGTGCCGAAGCGCTCGTCATGGGTGGCCGCACAGGCGGCATTCACCGCGTCCATGAAGCGTGTCGCCTGCTGCAACTCTCCGCCGGGCAGCAGGAGTACAAACTCGTCCCCGCCGATGCGAAAAGCCAGCGCCTGCGGCGGCAGGTGCTCGCGGATAAACCCCGTGATCGTCTTGAGCAGTTCGTCGCCCACAAGATGGCCAAGGGTGTCGTTCAGATGTTTCAGCTTGTTGACATCGCCCACAACAACGACGAGGGGCAGAACATTTTCTTCCACATAACGCTGGACCGTGTTGAGATAGGCGTTACGGTTCAAGAGACCTGTCAACTGGTCGATGGTCGCGATGTCTTCCAGCAGACGCAGCACACGGTACACCTTGGTAATCTCGCTGATCTCCGCAATGAACCCAAATTGCCTTTTTTGGTTTCTCACCTCGTTGACTGTGATCAGGTACTGGGTTTCCACGCCGTTTTGGTTGATGATAATGATGTTATTTCCGTGCGGAGAGACCCGTCCGCCACCCTCCTGGATGATCCTTCGGCGGTAGTTGTCGAACGTCTCCCGATACCTGGGTTTGGGAAGGGACCCGAGGGAAGCGGGGGTTTTTTTGTTCCAGTCCAAAATCCGGTTCCCTCTGCTGAGCACAAGGCACATGGTGCTCAGGCTGCCAAACACAAAATCCCTGGAGGTGACGATGACATTGGAGGAAGACGCCGCGAAGAAAGCCTCATAGAGAAAGAACAGCGAGATGCCTGTTGTCAACAGAGAGAGATAGTAATGGGCTTGCCCGCTCTCCCAAATGGCAATCAGGTTCGCCACAAAAACCACCGTGACCGTAATGAGCATGTAGTAGGCCGAGCGACGCATATGGCGGGGCATCTGGTAAAACACATTGAAACAGAGCAGGTAGCTTTTGATGATGGCCCCAAACGCATATACATAATAGAAAAAGTGCCACCAAAGAGCCACCGCCGGCATTGCCGAGCCTCCCAAAACCAGTACCATTCTATAAACTAACCAGCCCGACAAAACCGCAGGCACCGAAAGGCAAAGCACGACGACCGCAGGTGTGATGTCTTTGTAGGACACCTGCTTCCAGATATGCAGGCAGAGAAGCCCCGGCACAAACACCCGGCCCAACTCGGCCAGGCTGGCAAACAGGTTTTCCCTTGCCACAATGGTCTCCAGGCTGCCCAAAAGGGTAAACAACGCCCAGAGAAATACTGCTAAGACCGCAAAGAGGAAATAAAAAACATCCCAGCCCTTTTTGATGCGATTCATGAGAGCCCGTACGAACCACCCAGCGCAAAAAGCGGCTATAAGGCCCGTCACCACAAGCCATATCCAATTTTCCACATGGGAAAGCGACAGAAATGCCTGCCAACCCTCGCGTAATGTGTCTAAAAAACCCATGGGCATCCCCCCTTAACTACCAGTATACAATATCATAAACGATCCAAACAAGACTTTTGTGACCAAAAAAGGCCGGAGCAAATACTCCGACCTTACAGTGAAACCACTTATTGTCCTTCTTCTTCCGCCACGTCCTCACGGTTGTTCAGCATCGTGAGAATATCGTTGAAATAATCGTCGTCCCCGTGGGGCTGCGGCGCCTCTTCCGCGGGCGGCTCCGTCTGCTGTGTTTCGGCTGCAAAAGAGACATTCACACTGCTGTAACCCTGGGGTTGTGCCACCTCTTGGTTCACGTTGCTCGTATCAAAACCTGTGGCAATTACGGTGATGCGCATGGAGTCGGACATGGACTCATCAAAGGCGGAACCCCAGATGATGTTTGCGTCGGGGTGGGCCGCGCTTGTGATACTGGTGGCCGCAATCTCCACGTCTTCCAGCGCGACGTCGGGGGACGCGGTCACGTTGATGATGACACCCCTGGCACCCGCAATGCTCGTTTCGAGCAGGGGGCTCGTGACTGCCGCAGTGGCGGCGTCGGCGGCCATATTGCCGCCATGCGCCTCGCCCACACCCATGTGGGCATAACCCGCGTCGCGCATCACGTTGCGCACATCGGCGAAGTCGAGATTGATAAAGCTGGGTACATTGACCAGCGAGGAAATACTCTCCACACCCTGCCGAAGGACATTGTCCGCGGCGGCAAAGGCGTTGGCCATGGTGATCTTTTCCTGGCTGATGAGTTTTAATCTTTCGTTGGGGATCACGATGAGGCTGTCCACACGCTCTAAAAGGGCCCGAATCCCCTCCTCGGCCTTGCTCATCTTCAGCCGGCCCTCGAAGGCGAAGGGTTTTGTGACAATACCCACGGTCAGGATTCCCATCTCCTTGGCGATGTCGGCCACCACCGGCGCCGCACCCGTGCCCGTGCCGCCGCCCATACCTGCGGTCAGGAAAGCCATCTGGCTGCCTTTCAGGGCACTTGCGATCTCGTCGCGGCTCTCCTCGGCACTGCGCTGCCCAATTTCGGGGTCGCCGCCCGCGCCGCGTCCGCGTGTCAGTTTCGCACCCAGCTGCACTTTTTGGGTAGACTTTGACGTAAACAAAACCTGCTGGTCCGTGTTCATTGTGATGAACTCCACACCCTGCAGCCCGTATTCGATCATCCGGTTCACCGCATTGCCGCCACCGCCGCCAATGCCGACGACCTTGATATTGGTCACGTTTTGCATTTCTTCGTCGAGCACAAAGGCCATTTCGTTTCCTCCCCGGTGGAATTACTCCATTATACAATAGCAGAATGATAGGATGAATTCAAGGCTTTTGCCCTGAAAAACACAAAATATTTTGCCTATTCACACGGCAAACACTAAATGTTGTGGTTTGGAGGCCTTGCGCGCTTACTCCGGCCTGAGCCAGACACGGTCGGTTGTATCCGGATAACCACTGACGTCCAAGACCCCCCGGTCGCCCGGTGTCACCTGGCTTTTTTCGGGGTCCAGCAGCAGCACCGTGATGAATTTGAATTTCTCCGCAAGGTTGTTTCGTGCCCCAAGCTCCACGGTGATGCGGTCTTCCCAGCGGAAGCGAAGGTGAAGCGGGTCGCTCACATCCACCCAGTTGATGCTCTCCAGCCCGCTGGCCGAAAGGGCCGCAAGCAGATCTGCAAGCAGGGAGAGGTCGGTGGGGTCCGGCGGCTCTGCTTCAGCAGGTTCTTGCTCGGCCGGGGCCTGCTCTGGCACCTCTTCGCCCGCTGCGGCCTGTGACGGGTCATCCTCCAGCGGGGCCCCCTCCTCTTCGCCCGCTGCCGGCACGCCGTCCTCCTGCCCGCCCTCTGCGGGAGGCTCCGCCTGTCCCGCCTCCGGCGCGCCCCCTTCGGGCACCGCTTCGGCCTCGGCGTCCACGGGCGCATCCACCCCCTCTTCGGGCGTGCCCTCTTCGGGTACAGGCGCCGGTTCGGAGGCGGGCGGCGCGGGAGCTGTCAGTGCAACATACTCTTCGTAGGAGTAGGGAAAGCCGTTCCCCGGCTCTCCCGCGGCCAGCACTTTCCCCGGCTCCACGACCACCCCGGTCACCCCGAAGAGAACCGTGAGGCCCTCCGGCGGCTCATCGGCCAGCCGCAGCACCTTCCGGTTCGGGCTCAACACCGCCCAGCCGTCTTCCCATGGTATGCTGTAGGCCTCCTGCGCAGGCGACACACGGAAGACCACCGTGCCCGGCAGGCGGCGGCGGATGACCACCTCTTCAATATAGGGCAACTGCTCTTCAATCCTCGTCTCGGCCGCGCCCACGGAAAAGCCGAACATATTGTCGCCAGGCCCATGCCCGAACACCTCGATGATTTCCTCTTTTGTATAGGGGCTTTCGCCCTGAAGAGAAAACCGCTCGATCTTGAACAACACGCTGAGAGAAAACCAAACCCCGGCAACCACCAAAACCACGATGCCCGTGATGGCCGCAATGCGCCTGTTCCGGCGGCGTTTTGCGGGGCTCACACTCTCTTTTCGGCGGCGTTTTCGCTCTCTCTTTTCCTTTTTGGCCACCTCTGCTTCTTTTTTTTCGGTATGTTTCTCCCTTGGTGGCCGCTTCTGCACGGAAGGCGCCTGGGGCGCTTGCCCCGCGGGCGGGCGCGTGACAGGTTCACTCTCCTGGCCTGGCAGGTTGGGCGGTTTCCTCTTGGGAACACGGTCGAATGCGTCGGGGCCCGGCACACCCCGGGTGTTGTATTTTGCCGCATCGCCCTGTGGGGAATTTTGGCGCGGTTGACCTGTCCCCGCGCGTTGGGGACGTCCTCCTGCCGCATTGTGGCGCGGCCTTTCGTTTCGGTTTTGTTCCTTTTTGGGCAGCAGAGCCACCCCTTTCACCCTTTTTGTATGTATCTCCCCTGCCCGGGGCAGGGGAGATACGATTGTCTTGCTATTCCCGTCCTGTCAGGCGGGCCAGATCTTCTATGATTCCGTGCAGGGACTCGGGGTGGGCCAGCCGCCTTGCGGCCTCGCCCATCTCGCGGAGCACTTGCGGTTTTGCCGTCAGCTCATCCACGGCCGCAATCAGTTTTTCCCCGCTGAGGTTTTTCTCTTCAAACACAACCGCCGCGCCCGCTTTCGCAAGTTCCATGGCGTTGTGGTACTGGTGGTTTTCCGCCACATTGGGCGAAGGGATGAGAACAGAGGCCCTGCCCACCGCCTGCAGCTCCGCGATGGTGAGCGCCCCCGCCCGGCAGATGACAAGATCCGCCGCCGCGAGCATGGCCGGCATATCGTGGATGTATTCGCGGATAAGAAAACGCTCTTGGCCGTCAATGCCCTGTTTTTGCGCCAGCGTTTTAAAGTCGTTTTTTTCGATGCCGCCCGTGGCATGCACGTGCAGGAAATTTCTGTTTTTGAGGTGCCAGGCCGCCAGTTCGGCCACCACCTCGTTGACACGCTGTGCGCCCAGGCTCCCGCCAAAACTGAGGATGACCACCCGCTCTTCCGCCCGCAGCGCTTTGCGCGCCTTGGCACGGTCCTGGTGAAACAGGCTGTCGGGCACGGGGTTGCCTGTCACCATGCCCTTTTCGGGATACCCCAGCCGGTCCAGCGCCGTTTGCGACACCGCATAGATGCGGTCCACCTCGGCGGCCAGCAGCCGGTTTGTGACGCCGGGAAAGGCATTTTGCTCGTGTATGGCGGTCAAAATGCCTTTGCGTGCGGCGGCGCGCACCACCGGCCCGCTGACATATCCCCCGGTGCCGATGACAAGCGCGGGCTCTACCTTCGCCAGGATGCGCCGGCTGGCACTGCCCGAGCGGGCCAGATACCAGGCCGCTTTCGCGTTGCGAACCAGGTTTTGGGGGCTGATACGACGCTGAATCCCGTGCACTTCGATGGGGTGGAAGGGGTATCCCCCGTTTGTGACAAGCCCATATTCCATGCCCCCGCTGCGCCCGGCAAAGTGGATTTCCGCCTTTGGCCAACGCTCCTTGATGCCGCCCGCTATGGCGAGCGCAGGGTTGATGTGGCCGGCCGTGCCCCCTGCCGCTATCAGTACCCGCATCAGGCCTCCTCCGCCACAGGCAGCTCTTCTTCGGCCTTTGGCTGTCCCGCCGCCTCCTGCTGCGCTTCCTCGGCGGCTTTTTGGCGCGCCTCGGCCACCGAGGCATACCCCTGGCGCGAGACGCTGAGCATGACGCCCACCTGACCCATCAACATGACAAGCGAGGTGCCCCCCGAGGAAAAGAACGGCAGGCTGATGCCCGTGGAAGGGATCGCGTTTGTGTTCACGGCGATATGCAGGAAGGTCTGCAGGGCAATCTGCACCGAAACACCCACACAGATCATCGCGCCAAACTTGTCCTTGGCGCGCAGGGCAATGTGCAGGCCGCGAAGGAGCAGCAGAAGAAACAGGACGATCATGCAGATGGCGCCCACAAAACCCAGTTCTTCACAGATGATGGCGAAAATATAGTCGTTGTACATCTCCGGCAGGTAGAGGAATTTTTGGACACTGCCGCCTATGCCGTTGCCCGTGAGCCCGCCCGAACCCACGGCAATCAAACTCTGTATGGTCTGGTGCGCCTTTTCGTCGGGCGCGTTGAAAGGGTCGAGCCAGGTGGTGATGCGGCTCATGGCATAGGGCACAAGATCGGGCATTTTTGTGAGCAGAAGGTACAGCGCACCCGCTCCCAGGATGGCGGCAAAGCCGAACCAGCGCAGCGAGGTGCCCCCCGCGAACATCATGGTGACGCCGATGCCCATGATGAGAATGGTGCAGGACAGGTGCGGCTCCAGCAAGAGCAGGCCCGCAACGCTTCCCAATATGACCACGAAGGGCAAAAAACCGTACGTGAAACTTTTGATTCTTTTCTGGTTGGCGGCTATGAGCGCCGCGAAGAGCAAGATGACGGCAAACTTCACAAGCTCACTGGGCTGAATGCTCTGGGTGTGTGCCGCATTGAGCCAGATCCACCGTTTTGCCCCGTTCTTGGGCTCCATGAACAGCACCACCACCAGCAAAACGTAGGTGAGGAACATCAGGGGCCAGGCGAATTTACGGAGCAGGTGATAGTCCACGAGCGTTGCGCCCACCAGAATCACAAGCCCCAGGGCCGCATAACGCAGCTGCGGCATGATGAAGGCATAGCTGTCCCCAAAGCGCATGTGCCCTGTGGGGTAGGAGGCCGAAAACAGCATGACAAGGCCAAACAAAAGCAACATGAGCACCAGGGTGAGGAAGGGGATATCCACACGGCCCAGTTTCCCCGGCAAAAGCGGGCCCTTTTTCTTTTTGGAGGCGGGGGCATTCTCTTTCGAAGAGACGACGCGCAGGCCGGCCGTGTCCTGTGCAGGACGGTCGGGCAGTTTGGGTACGGCCATGCGAATCACTCCTTTTTACATTTCTCTCAGCCCAAAAGTCACCCCAAAAGGTAGGCGTAGATGTAGGCAATCACCACACAGGCCAAGGTGAGGAAACTGAACACCACGTCGATTTTCACTTCACTCCAGCCGGTCATCTCAAAATGGTGATGAATCGGCGTCATCTTGAAAATCCGGCGGCCTTTGCCATAGCGCTTTTTTGTGATTTTGAACCAGCCCACCTGCAACATCACACTGAGCGCCTCCAGGAGATAGACGAGCGAAAGGATGACGAGGATATCCGGCCGGCCCATGCAATAGCCCAGCGCCACGACCGCACCGCCCAAAAACATGCTGCCCGTGTCACCCATAAAGACCTTGGCGGGGTAGAAGTTCCAAAACAGAAAACCCACGCAAGAGCCTGCCAGAGCCGCCGCCCAGAGCGAGAGCTGGTAGCGCCCAAACAGCGTGAGTAATAAAAAGAACCCACACATCACCCACAGCGTAACCATGGTGGCCAGGCCGTCGATGCCATCGGTGAGATTGACGGCATTCACAAGGCCGACAATGAGGATGACGCTGAGCGGATAGAAAAAGATGCCGAAATCCACAGGGCCCAGGAAAGGCAGCCGCACAAGGGTGCTCAGGCGCCCCATGAGGTAGAGTGTGGCCAAAAAACAGATGGCGATGGTGAACTGCATGACCAGTTTCGCCGCCGCGCGCAGGCCGAGGTTTTGTTTTCTGATGACTTTGAGAAAATCGTCGAGAAAACCGACCGCCCCAAAAGCCAGCGCCGTAAACAGGCCCAGCAGTAAAAGCCCGCTCGCCATGGGGTCTGCATCCGTGCTGACGCCCGCCAACAGGGGATAGGCCACAACCAGCCCCGCCGTGGAGCCAATCATGAAAAGAAAACCGCCCATCGTCGGGGTTCCCTGCTTGCCCCTGTGCCAGGTGGGCCCCAGGTCGTTGATGGTCTGCCCAAACTTAAGCCGGTGCAAAAGCGGCACCAGGACAATCCCGATTATCGCCGTAACCAAAAGCGCCGCACCCGCGGCAATAACAACAGCATATCGCGCCATAAAACTCTTCTTTCGGCGGCCGTGCCCCCAAGGGAGCCGCCGCGTTTGATCCTCTCTGACCACCCCGGCCGAAAACCCCTCCCGGGGCCAACCACAACAGACAGGGCCGTTTTATAAAACACTGCCGGTTATTATACCAGATATTGTGCCGGGAGAAAAGGCCCCGGGCACAAATGACTTCGCCGTTTTTCCTGCAGACCAGCCTACCCCAGCTTCTTTGCGATGTCCTCGAATTTCATGCCCCGGCTGGCTTTGAGCAGCAGGGTGTCCCCTTTTTGCAGCTCCCCGTGCAGAAAATCCGCCGCCTCTTCGTTTTGGTCGAAGGCGCGCACCTGCACGCCCAGGCTGCTGGCCTCCGCCGCGGCCAGGGACGCCTGTTTTCCCACGGTGACAAGCAGCTGCACACCCAGGGTGGCCGCGCGGTTGCCCAGCTCCCTGTGGGCGTGTTCCGAGGCCTCCCCCAGTTCCAGCATGTCGCCCAGCACCGCTACGCGCCGGCCCTGCGTGTCCAGGCTGGCCAAGAGGCTCAGTGCCGCTTTCATCGAGTCGGGGTTGGCATTATAGTAATCTTCGATAAGCGTCACCCCGCCAGTTTTTCGGATGTGTTGGCGCATTTCCGCCGGCCGGAAGGACGCCAGGCCATCGGCGGCCATGGCGGCGTTGAGGCCAAGGCGAGTGGCCGCCGTGTAGGCGAGCAGGGCGTCGGCAACCGTATGCTCGCCAAGCGCCGGGATATAGGCTTCGTACTCGCCAAACTGCCTGTCTATGATGCGGAAACGCTGCCCCGCCCCCTTGGGTTCCACCGCGCTTGCATGCACTTCGGCGTCCTGCGCTTCCAGGGCGGCATAGACCGCATGGATGCCCTCGGGTAGCGCCACGCTGCGCAGCAGAGGGTCGTCCCCATTCAGGATGAGCGGGGCGCCGGGCGGCAACCCCGCGCAGATCTCCATCTTGGCGTTTAAGATGGCCTCCACACTGCCCAGCCTGTCCATGTGGGCGCGCCCTATTTTTGTGATGATGGCACCGTGGGGTTTCGCCGCCAACGTCAGTTTCCGTATTTCCCCCGGCCCCTGCATACCCATCTCAATCACCGCATAACGTGTTTCCTCATCCAGGCGAAACAGGGTATTGGGCATGCCGATTTCGTTGTTTTGGTTGCCTTCGGTTTTCAGCGTTTCACCAAAAACGGAAAACACGGCAGCCGAAAATTCTTTTGTCGTCGTTTTTCCCACACTGCCCGTCACGCCCAAAATCAGCGGGGAAAAACCCGCGCGGTAGTTTGCGCCCATGGTGATCATCGCGTCCAGTACGTCGGCCACCAGCACCGTGCGGTCCGGGGGGACATCGGGTATGGTGTGCCGGGCCACCACGAACGCGGCCCCGCTCTCGCAGGCTTTGCGGGCATAGTCGTGTCCATCCACCCGCTCGCCTTTTATGGCCACAAAAACACAGCCCGGCGTCACCTGCCGGCTGTCCGTCACCACCGATGTGATCACAACGCCGGCCGGGGCGGTGGGCCAAAGGTCTTTGAATAGCGCTTTAGCAGTAATAGGTTGCATTATGGTTCCCTTATTCTCTTCCCTGAAATGTATTGTCAGTGCAGCACGGCCGCCTGTTGGCCGTCAATCTCTGCGGAACAGCTCTCCAGCCACTCCTCTACGAATTGTTTTTCGTCTAAAAACACCGTGCGGCCCGCCAGCACCTGATAGTCCTCATGCCCTTTTCCACACAGTGTCAGCACGTCGCCGTCCCCGAGGGTATCAAGGGCCCGCCGCAGGGCGTCCTCCCTGTCTATGAACGTATTGTAGGGCTTCCCCGCCTGCTCCAGAGGGGGCAGGGCCTCCCGAATGATTTTATCCGGCGGCTCGCCCCGGGGGTTGTCGCTTGTGAGGAAGAGCACGTCCCCATACCGTACGGCAGATTCGCTCATCTCGATGCGTTTCGAGGCGTCGCGCTCCCCTGCACAGCCGTACAACACCACGAGCCTGCCTTTCACAAAGGGGCGGAGCGCCCCCAGCAGTTTCTCGAGGCCGTCGCCCGTGTGGGCAAAGTCCCGAATCACGGTGAAGCGCCCCGCGTGTAGTACTTCACAGCGCCCCGGCACACTTTTCACCTTTCCCAGGGCCTCTACCACATCCCCGGCCGGCAGCCCGAGCATGATGGCTGCGCCGCCCGCCGCCAACGCGTTGTACACGCTGTATTCGCCGGGCATCGGAAACGTGAGGGGGTAGAGCATGCCTTCGCCAAGAAAACCGAAACGCACAGCGCCCGCTTGCAGCTCGACACTGTGCGCCACAAAATCGGCGGCATCACTTTTGAAGGAATAACTGCATTTTTGGGGTGCAGCGGCCTCTTCGAGCAAGTGCCCTCCATACAGGTCGTCCATGTTGGTCAACATGGCGTCGCTCTGGGCAAAGAGGCTTTTTTTGGCGGCGTAGTATTCGTCCATGCTCCCGTGCCAGTCCAGGTGGTCCCGGCTGAGGTTTGTGAAAATGGAAAGGGCAAAGCGCAGCCCCAGCAAACGGCCCTGGTCCAGCGCCTGGCTGCTGGCCTCCATCACCACATGGGTGCATCCGGCCACCACCATCCTGTGCATCAGGGCCGCCAGGTCCCAAGGTTCGGGCGTGGTGTACTTCGCCGGGATGGTCATCTGGCCAATTTCGCTGTGGATGCTGCCAATCAGCCCGCAGGGGCGGCCCAGCGCCTGCAGCACCTGTTTCAGAATGCTGGACACCGTCGTCTTTCCGTTGGTGCCTGTGACGGCAATCAAGGTCAGCTTTTCTGCGGGGTTGCCGAAAAAGCGCTGGCAGAGAAACGCGTAGGCGTGCCGGGTGTCCTCTGCAACCACTTCCCTTTTCAGCCCCAGCTTGTGCTCGCTAATAATCAGGCCCGCACCCGCTTCCAGTGCCGCGCGGGCGAAATCATGCCCGTCGCTCGTGCGGCCCCGGATACAGACAAAGACCCCGCCGGGTTCTATGCGCCGGTTGTCCTGGGTAATCATCGTCGCCACGCCGGCAGGTATACTTCCTTCCACGGAAAGACCTTCCAGCAAGTTCTGGTAATCCATCCCGCCACCACCTTTCGGCAACCATAGACCACTCTTTCTCTCGGCCAGCCACCCGCCACTTCCTATTTTCCGGCATGGGCGGCAAAAATAAAAAAAGAAAAAGGCAAAGAAACGGGGCCGGGGAGAGGCAGGGGCATGTTTCAAGGGGGTATTTGAACCATGCGTTCCCCCGGCCCCGTTTCTGTTGTCGTCTTGTTTATTCCCCGCGAGCGGGGCCTACTACCCCGCCCCCTGGGGCGGGCTTGTCGGTCCGCAGCGCCGATACCCCGGCTACGGGAAGCGCGCTTTATTCCGCCACCACGGTGATGTCGTGCATTGTCAGGGTGACGACGCTGCCCTTCGGCAGGTCGGTATCGGGCGTCACATCCTGCCTTTCCACCTGCACATTCTCCCCATGGTCCGGCGCGCCTGTCGTCAGGACATTGAGACCGAGGTTCTGCAATGTGTCGATGGCGTTTTTGGCATTCTTCCCCGTGAGGTCCGGCACCCGTACCATCTCCTGGGGTGAGGCGGGGTCGGTGTACAGCACCACCTGCCCACCTTCGGGAATCTGCGTATAGGCCTCCGGGCACTGCGCCACCACCGTGGTGCCGCCGCCCACTACAACGCCTGTCAGCCCCTCCTGATTCAGGGTGACATTGGCGCTTGTGAGCTCGCTGTCCACAAGCCGGGGGCAGGAAACCGTCGAGCGCGATTGCCCCTCTTCCCCTTCAAACTGGGGCTCGACACCCCGGATTTGCAGGGTCTCTCGGATGATGTTGCCAGCCGCCGGCCCGGCCAGCCGCCCGCCAAACCAGGTGCGCTCCACGGGTGCGTGCGGGTCGTTCGACTCGTCTAAAACCACCAGTACGGCAATCTCGGGGTCGTTGGCCGGGGCGAAGCCCAGAAAAGAGGAAATATACTCCTGGCGGCCCTCCTGGGTCAGCAGCTCCAGTTTTTGAGAGGTGCCGCTCTTGCCGCCCACATGGTATCCCGCCACATAGGCGTTTTGCCCGTTCGGCGTGCTCGTCACCAGTTCCTCAAGCGTCGAGGCGATAAAGGCACTCGTCTCAGGGGATATCACCTGTCTTCTGGCAGGCGGGTCAATCGTCTCGATCACATTCCCCTGCGCGTCCTGGATTTGGCTGACGATATGCGGCTGTACAAGGTTTCCGCCGTTCACGGCCGCCGAAACGGCCGTGATCATCTGCAGGGCGGTATATTTGTTGCTCTGTCCAAAAGAGCAGCTGGCCAGCTCTACCGGGCCAAGCTGGTCTTCCGAGTAGAGCAGGTTGTCAATCGAGCGCTCGTTCGGCTCGCCGGGCAGGTCCACTCCCGTGGGTTCGGTCAGCCCGAAGGCATTGACGTAGTCGTACCAGACGTGGGGGCCCATACCCGCGCTCATCTGCACGAAAGACACATTGCAGGAATCGATCAGCGCCTGGCTGAGTGTCTCGGTTCCATGGGCGGTATTTTGCGCGCAGTGGAACTCCCTGTCCTGTACGTTGATCACGCTGCCGCAGTGGAAGGTGCTGTCGGGCGAGTAAACACCCGAATCCACCGCCGCGGCGGCCGTGATCACCTTGAGAACCGAACCCGGCTCATAGGTGTCCGCCAGGGCTTTGTTGCGCCATTGTTTGGTGCGCGCCTCCCCTTGCGCCGTCGTCTGTTCGATCCCTTCGGGCAGCGCTTCCACGGCGGCGCGTGTGGCCTCGTCGTATATCTCATAGGGCTCGTTCGGGTTATAGGCGGGGCTGGTGGCCATCGCCAGGATGGCCCCGGTGTTTACGTCCATCACGACCACCATGCCGCGCTCCTTGGCCTCGTGGTACTCCACCGCCGAGCGCAGGTAGCTTTCCGCCACCTGTTGAATGTCCACATCAATCGTCAGAACGATGTTCTGTCCGTCTTCGGCGGGGTGAACGTCCCCCTCGTCTCCGGTGGGGATCTCCCCTCCCCAGGCATTACGCACGGCCATGCTGCGCCCGGGTGTGCCCGCCAACTGTTCATTGTAATAGCTTTCCAACCCCTCGATGCCGCTCCCGTCGGCATCGGTGAATCCCAGCACGGTCGCGGCCAGTTCCTCATAGGGGTAAAATCGTTTGGAATCCTGCCTCAGATAGATGCCGCTGAGCTCATATATCTCGCACATCTCCCGCACCTGGTCGGCCAAAGGTTTTTCGATCTTCGCCTTCACACGGTAGTACATGCTCTCTTCGTCGCTGAGGTTTTCAAGCAGCTCCGCCTCGTCCAGTTCCAGCAGGGCCGCCAGCTCGCGGGAGGCCACCTTGGCCGCGTCCTGCGCCACTTTGCTCTGCGCCAGCACATTCGGCGCGGCCTCCACGGTCCACACGGTGGCGCTTTGGGCAAGCACACGCATATTGCTGTCATAGATAACGCCGCGCACCGGCTCAATGGGGATGTTGGCCAGCTGCTGGTTGGACGCCCTTGCCTGCCACTCGGAGGCCTCGTCCACCTGCAGCTGGAACAGCCTCATGCTGAGCGCCGCCGCCGCTAAAACAAAGACGGTACCGATGGCAGCGCAACGCAGCAACATTGGCCTTTGCGCTTTATTCTCTTTTTTCCCGCGTTGCCTGTCCCTCATATCACTCCGCCATTCGTCGCTTATTTCTCTTTTAGGGCCTTATGTGGTCCATGAAACTTTTGAGACCCGCTTCCATGCGCTCCCGCAGCGCGGTGAGGGGGTTTTCTTTCACTTCGATTTGGTCTCCCTCTTCCACCTGTATATAGGTGATTTGGTTGCTGCTCAACTGCACAAGCCCCAGTTCCTCCGCCCTTTGCTCAATCGCCCTGGGCGTTGTCATGCTCTCCAGCTCGAAACTGAGATAGGCGTACAGCGCCTCTTGCTCCACAAGCTCCTGG
>JAJDHT010000023.1 GCA_030266325.1 Ruminococcaceae bacterium OttesenSCG-928-I18 | reverse complement strand
GTGGAAATGTCCACCGAGCAGAATTACAACATGATAGATGGGCAGCGCAATAACCTGGCAGTGGAAAAAGCCGACCTCACCGATGGGCAGACCCACGGTGAGATTCAGGAGCTGGTCCCTGGAACCTTGCCGGGCGATAAGCCGTCCGTGTTGGAACAGATTCGGGAAGCGCGGAAAAACCCGGCCCCGCCCACGCCCAAGTCTGAACTGGACAGAGGCGTGCCGGAGCATGAGATATGACCGAAGGCAAACGGAACCGTCAGCGCCCTATCCAGCTTTCCCTGTGGGCCAACGAGGAGGAGGCCGCGCTGATCCGTGAACGCATGGATGCTGCGGGCATCTCAAACTTCTCTGCCTTTGCCCGCAAGATGTTGATTGATGGCTACCACGTCAACCTCGACCTGACCGATGTGCGGGAAATGGTCACACTCCTGCGGCGCTGCTCTGTGAACATCAACCAGATTGCCAAGCGTGCCAATGAAACCCGCAGCATCTATGCCGAGGACGTGGATGACCTTCGCGGGCAGTATGCTACGTTGTGGGAGGCCGCCAATAAAATCCTTGTGGGACTGTCAAAAATTCGATAGAGATTTGTACTACAAAGATGCACAAAGATTGCCAAAGAGCCTTGCAATCACCGTCCACAAGAGTTAACATCACAACAACGAAGGGGGTGCACGATGAAAATAGTATTGAAGATTCTGGCGATGCCCGTTATGCTTTTGCTGACGATGGCCGTGGCGTTCTGTACCTTTATCCTGATGATGACCGGTATCGTCGCCTGGATCGTGTCGGGGCTGGTGTTTGCCGGGGCGTTGATTCTTTTCTTTTCGCACCAGCCTGCTGGTGGGATCGCCTTTCTGGTGATTGCGTTCCTGGTCAGCCCCTATGGGCTTCTGGCTCTGGCCGTGTGGGTGGTTGGCAAGCTGGATGGAGCCAAATATTCACTGCGCGAGTTCATCATAGGATAGTATATTCGTTTTTCAGGGACCCCGTTATAGCGGCGGGGTTCCTTTTTCTTTTCTGGCAGTGAGGAGGTGAAGCCGGTGGCGACCACACGCATCATGCCATTGCACATTGGCAAGGGCCGCAGTTTGGCGAAGGCGCTCAAAGATGTGGCCGACTACATGGGGAACCCTCTCAAAACAGAAAACGGCGAACTGATTTCATCGTTCGAGTGTGCGCCGGAGAGTGCCGACTCTGAGTTCCTTTTGGCCAAGAAACAGTATGCCTACATCACCGGGCGGGATCAGGGAGAGCACGATGTCATCGCCTACCACACCCGCCAAAGCTTCAAGCCCGGCGAGATAACGCCGGAGGAGGCAAACCGAATCGGGTATGAGCTGGCGATGCGGTTCACGAAGGGCCGCCACGCCTTTCTTGTATACACTCACACAGACCGTGCGCACATCCACAATCATGTGGTTTGGAATTCCATCCGGCTGGATCATAAGGGCAAGTTCAGAAACTTCATCGGCTCCGCTTTTGCCGTGCGCCGCTTGAGCGACCACCTCTGTGTAGAGCATCACCTGTCGGTCATCAAAGACCCGAAGCCCAGCCGCGGCAACAACTACGGTAGATGGCTTGGTGACGAGAAACCGCTGTCGCACAAGGCGCAACTGATGATGGCGGTGGATGCCACGCTGGATGAGAAGCCCGCCACCTTTGAGGACTTCCTTGTCCTCATGCAGGCGGCGGGATATACCATCAACACCAAACGCAAGCACATCACCTTCCTCGCTCCCGGCTGGAGCCAGCCGGTGCGGTTGGATACCCTGCGCGGGGAGTATACCGAGGAAGCGGTGCGGGAACGCATCGCCGGACGGCGCATGATTTCCTCTGGTGGTAGAGAGGCGGTGGAAGCAGAACCCATTCGGCGGCCCAGCCTGCTCATTGATATCCAGTCAAAGATTCAGCAGGGCAAAGGCGCCGGGTATGAACGCTGGGCAAAGGTTTTCAACCTGAAACAGGCCGCGCAGACCCTTCTGTATCTTCAGCAGCATGGGCTGGACAGCTACGATGCCCTGAGTGAAAAGGCTGCGGCGGCCACTGCCCGCTTCCATGCTGTTTCGGAAAATGTAAAGGGGCTGGACACGCAGCTCAAGGCCAACGCCGACCTGCAAAAACATATTGTCAACTACTCCAAGACGCGCGACACCTATGCTGCATACCGTAAGAGTGGGCGCTCGGAACAGTTCAAGGCCGAGCACGCTGCGGACATTATTTTGCACGAGACGGCGAAAAAAGCATTTGATGATTTGGGTTATGGTAGAGATAATAAGCTGCCCAGCGTGAAAACACTCCGCGCTGAATACGCCCCCGTCCTGGAGGAAAAGAAAAAAGCCAATGCCGAGTATCATGCGGCGAAGGCTGAAATGCGTGAGCTTCTTTTGGTGAAGGAGAACGTGGACCGGCTGCTTGGTACCACGGGCCGTGGGCGTGAACCTGAACCAGAACGCACTGACTACTGAGCGCATGGCGCAAAAATAGCGGGCCGCAGGGCCCGCGCAGCCGTCCCCGCAACGCGGGGGCGATCCACCGGGGTATGGGGCAGGCGCCCCATCAAGCTGCGGGTGGTTAACCACCCGCCTTGCTTGCCAAACGTGGAACACAAGGTGAAGATGCTGCCGGTGTCCGGACTATTGGACAGCTGTTTTGATATACTTATTGTGGTATCGTGTCAGTCCTGCCGCAGAGGTGATGAATCAGCAAAAAAACAAGTGAGGTATTATCGCAAAAACCTATACATTATTCCTGTCAAATTGAACGAATATGTGATATACTTTTATGGACTTCATTAACCCTGTATGCGAGGTGTGTTCCCATGGACGTGTGTTACAACAAGTTATTCAAGTTACTGATTGATAAAGGGATGAAAAAAACTGAGTTGCGCCAAGCCACCGGTATCAGCCCCAATACTATGACAAAATTCTCGAATAATGAGTATGTTTCTATGGACGTCCTTGTGAAGGTGTGCAGAGTGCTCAGCTGTGATATTGGCGACATCATGGAAGTCGTTCCGTGCAGCACATCTCAACAGGCCAATCATCAGGGGGCGTAGGTATGACACGAAAAGAATATAGCGCTGGAGCAGTAAAGCACTCTTTTTGGTTTCAAGAGTTTCGAAAAGTAGTCACATTGCTGCTTGACGGGAATGGAATGAATGATATTAAGGTGATGAACCAGAGGGACAATATCTTCGCTGCTCCCACAGCTGCAAGAGCTTCACAGATATACAACACAGTTTCTGCTCGTGTGTGTAGTTTGGATTCGGACTTTTATCGTTTTTTTGACGACGGCGAGCTTGTTACACAAAAGATTATCGTTCTTATTGCCATTATGAATACTGACACGTTATTTTTTGATTTCGTATATGAGGTATATCGTGAGAAGCTAATTATTGGCGACTCGGAGCTGCTTGACAGTGACCTTCGAGTGTTTTTCAAGAACAAGCAAACACAGGATGAGCGCGTCGCCGGGTGGAAGGACTACACGCTCAAGCGGTTGGGCACATGCTATAAAACTTTTTTGGTTGAAGCCGGTGTTGCCAAACGCGACAATGGCACGCTATCTATTGTAAAACCTGTCCTTGATGCCGACCTTGCAAACTGCCTGCGTGAGCATGAGATGGAACAATTTGAAAATGCTCTAACGGGGGTGTGGTAATGAGTAATTTGGATGCGAGGCTGGACGAAATGGAGCGTGTTATTCATACTTCCAGCTTTCGCGAAAATAAAGGCCTCGGCAACGAAGTTGGCTATTATGTGTTCGACTATCCTCCTGACAAAGAACTTTTGGTACGAGAGCGGATAGCATACATGCAATCTAAGAACAGCAAAGGCGCTGACGGCTTCGAGCTGATTGTGTTTGACCTTTACGATATAGTCATCGATATCCTGGAGCAGGAAGGCTTTCTTGAACAGTGCTATGCTTTTGAAAAAAAGAAAGGTATGGAGCGAATCACCAAAGCAATTGGCAATCTGTTACAGGTGAATGATGATGAGAGCCTAATCGTAAGCCACATAAAAGAGCATACGCCGACACAGTCTGTGGTTTTCCTGATCGGAATTGGCAAGTGCTATCCTTTCCTACGCTCGCACAAAGTGCTTAACAACCTGCATCAGGCGATCGACAATGTGCCAGTCGTGATGTTCTATCCCGGCACCTATGATGGGCAAGAGCTGGTTCTCTTTTCAGAGATTAAAGATGATAACTACTACCGGGCTTTCCGGCTGGTGGATTAGGAGGAAAAATCTTATGATAATCCGTGAAATGTTTGCAAAGCCCATAGATCGAGACATCAAGGGCGTCATCAAAGTTGGACAGGCAGATGATGAAAACGTCCGTCAGGAGCTGGAAGAGTATGTTGTCACACGGGAAATGCAGAAACATTTTGCCGATTTTTTCGCCAGCTATAAAAAAGGTGTCAACGGCAGCACAGACAAAATGGGCGTATGGATTTCCGGCTTCTTCGGTAGCGGTAAATCTCACTTCTTGAAGATTTTGTCCTACCTGCTGGAAAACAAAGTGGTTGAGGGCAAGAAGGCCATTGACTATTTTGTGGATGACAATAAAATTCCGGATGCAATGGTGATGGCCGACATGCAGTTGGCGGCAAGCGTGCCCACCGATGTAATTCTGTTCAATATTGACTCTAAGAGCGACGCAGGCGGCAAACAATCTAAAGATGCCATCGTTTCGGTATTCTTAAAGGTGTTCAACGAGATGCAAGGCTTCTGCGGCGCTATACCGTTCCTTGCTGATCTGGAGCGAAACCTTTCAGATGCGGGTCGCTATGACGATTTTAAGCAGCGCTTTGAAGAAAACTACGGCAAGCCATGGCTCGCTTCTCGCAATCGCTTTGACTTCATTCAGGACAGCATCGTGGAAGTCCTGTCTGACATGGGCTTCATGAGTGAGGCTGCGGCTCGCAACTGGTGCGAGAAGGCGACGGAGCCATACAGCATTAGCATTGAGGATTTCGCAAAACTGGTAAAAGAGTACATCGACCACAAGGGCAATAATCATCATGTGGTGTTCTTGGTCGACGAGGTCGGCCAGTATATCGGCGAGGACTCCAAGCTGATGCTGAACCTGCAAACCGTGACGGAAGACTTAGGTACGGCCTGCGGCGGCAAGGCATGGATCATCGTCACCAGCCAGCAGGATATTGATGCGATTGCCAAAGACATGGGCCTGCGTAGCAACGACTTTTCAAAAATCCAGGGACGCTTCGATACCCGCCTTTCGCTGTCGTCGGCGAATGTGGACGAGGTTATCAAGAAGAGGGTGCTTGAGAAAAACAAGACGGCGGACGAAATGCTACGCCTGCTCTACGAACAAAAAACCACGATCATAAAAAATCTGATCGTGTTTAATGACGGCGCTGAAAAGAAGCTTTATGCTAACGAAAAAGACTTTTCGGCGGTGTACCCCTTTGTGCCCTACCAGTTCAACTTGCTGGGCGATGTGCTGACCTCGATTCGTAAGCACGGCGCATCTGGCAAGCACCTCTCTGAGGGCGAGCGCTCCATGCTGGCTCTGTTCAAGGAATCCGCTGTGAAGCAGATGGATGAAGATGCCGGTGCATTGATCCCGTTCAACATCTTCTACGATGCCTTGCATCAGTTTTTGGATCACAGCCACAAGAGCGTTATCAGCCGCGCGGCGGACAATAGCTACATCAATCCCGATCATGAAGAAGATTGCTTCAATGTGAACGTTCTCAAAACGCTGTTCATGATTAAATACGTCAAGGAAATCACCGCTAATGTGGACAACATCGTCAGCCTGATGGTGGACGGCATTGATGTGGATCGCATTGCCCTGAAAAAGAAGGTGGAAGATGCTCTCAAGGTACTGGTGCGACAGACACTGGTGCAAAAGAGCGGCGACATCTATGTGTTCCTTACCGACGAGGAGCAGGAGATCAACCGCGAGATCGAAGGCCAGACTGTTGAGATGGCCGAGGTGATCGGCAAGGTGTCGGAGCTGATTTTCGAGGACATCTACCCTGACAAGAAATATCGCTATCCCAAGTTCAACGGCCGCTATAACTTCTCTTTCAATCAGCTTGTGGATGATCGGCCATACAAGGCAAACCAAAACTACGACATTGGTGTGCATGTGCTCACGCCCAATTCTGAATACGGTGAGGACGAGACAACGCTGCGCATGATGTCCGGCCAGGGCAAGGAAGTGCTGGTCGTGTTGCCTAACGATTCGGAATTCTTGGAGGAGATTCGCGGCGCTCTCAAAATTGAGAAATACCTGCGTCTCTCCACCACCGGGACGCTTACCAAGTATGAGCAGATCAAAGAGGCCAAGCGCACCGAGATGCGCGACCGAAACGGCAACGCCCGTCTGTTCTTAGTGGAGGCCATGAAGAACGCCAGCATTTACGTGAACGGCGATAAAGCACAGATCGGAGCAAAGGACGTTGCATCCCGCATTAACGAGGCGCTGGGGCGTCTGGTGACAACCGTCTACCACAAGCTGCCCTACATCGATACCGCCATGGCCGAAGCCAACATCCGATCCCTGTTTGCTTCATCCAGGCAACAGGCACTGACGCTGGAAGGCGACCAGCCTGCCAACGCCAATGCTTTGCGCGACGTGCTGGATTTCATCGCATCCAACTCCGCGTCCCACATGAAAACATCGATGAAGAGCCTGATGGATCGCTTTATGAAAGCACCTTATGGCTTTGTAGAGGATGATGTAGAGTGGTTGGTGGCCAAGTTGTTTAAGAATGGCGACATCTCTTTCACGGTGAATGGCAGCAGCGTAACGCTGTTGAACAAGCAACCGGAGGAGATCATCCGCTATATCACCAAGCGGGAGTTTGTAGAAAAGCTGCTGACTGAGCGCCGCGAGCGTGCCAGCGATAACCAGAAGAAATCGGTGCGTGAGGTGGCCAAGGAGCTGTTTGGCGTATCCACCCTTAGCGATGACGATGACGCCATGATGCAGAGCTTCCAGAGTTACTGCCGGAATATGCTCGGCGATTTGGAAAAGTTCGAGATCATGCAGCAGAACGCTCCACTGCCCGGCAAGCGCGTTGTATCAACAGGCAAGGGTCTGCTGCGCACCGTGATGCAGATACAATCACCCATCGAGTTCTTTGGCAAAATCCATAGTGATCGCGATGATTATCTGGACTTCGCCGACGAGTATGAATTGGTTAAGGCGTTCTTTGGTGGTGAGCAAAAGACGCACTTCGAGCGCGCCCTGCGGCTGATGGCCATCTATGATGACAGCAAGACCTTCATCGTGGATGAGCAGGTGGAAAGCCTGGTGGGCGGCGTCAAAGCGATACTCATAAAAGACGCGCCTTATACTGACATTCCCAAGCTGCCGGAGCTGCTGGACAAGTTTACCAATGCCTACATGGCGGTGCTGAACTCTATGGAAGCGCCTGTACGCGCCGCTGTGGATGACGCCAAGAAGCGCATCACCGATGCCATCGAGGGCAAGCCCTACAAGGATGAGATGGGCACCCGCAGCTACAAGCTGTTCGAAGAGATTTACGAAAAGCTGCGCACCTGCAATAATGTGGCTACTCTGCAAAACATCCGCGTGGAGGCCGACGCCCTCAAGGTGCGGTTGCTGAATGAGATCGACGCGAAGGATCGACAGCTGGCTCGCGAGCAGGCAGCGAAGGAACAGGTTACGGCAGAGCCCACTGCCGGCGCGGAACCTGCACCGGCTCCTGCGCCCAAGATCAAAAAGCGCAGGAACATCAGCATACAGACCATCAACGTGTCTAACTCCTGGCAGATCGAGACAACCCAGGATGTGGACAAGTATGTGAATGCTCTGCGGGAGCAGATTCTGCGCGAACTGGATGACGATACCGTGATCAATATCGAATTTTAAGGGGCAGCGAGAATGAATAAGACAGCCATAAAGAACTTTGCGACATGGGCGCGCAACAAGCTCATCTCGGATATTTCATACAAGGCAGGGCTGCTGGGCATCACGGGAAAGGGCATCAACGATCCGCTGCCTCAGTCCACGCAGGAGATGCAGTTTTTTGACATCGGTACCACCGCGCCCTACTCCATCACCGGCGACGAGATTGCCCAGCGCAGGCGGCTGGTGGAGGAGATTCGCGGCAAGGAAAAGCAGGGCGATTACGCCACAGCTTTTCGCACCGTGGTGGAGGAAGTGGCCTACACCTGGTTCAATCGCCTGATTGCCGTGCGCTTTATGGAGGTCAACGACTACCTGCCATTTCGCATCCGTGTGCTGTCGTCGGAGAGCCCCGGCAAGGCCGAGCCGGATTTGGTGACCACTCCCTTCGATGCCGACCTGCCTTTCTCGGAGAAGGAGCGGGCGCTGGTGGCTGAGCTCAAGCGGGACAACAAGCTGGACGAGCTGTTCCGGCTGTTGTTTATCAAGCAGTGCAAGGAGTTGAGCAACGTCCTGCCGGTGCTGTTTAACGCGGCGGACAATCAATCTATTCTGCTGGCGCTCTCCTTCACGGACAAGGAAAGCGTCGTGTGGCATTTGGTGAACGACATCGCTGAGCGGGATTTCAAGATTCGCACGCAAGCGGATGACGAAGCCATCGCGCGGGGCGAGCTGCGCGAGGAGGATGCGCCCGCCGGGCAGGTGGAGATCATCGGCTGGCTGTATCAATACTACAACACCGAGCCGAAGCAGGAAGTGTTCGACCTGCTGAAAAAGAACGTAAAGATCACCAAGGAGCGCATACCGGCGGCAACGCAGCTTTTTACGCCGGATTGGATCGTGCGTTACATGGTGGAGAACTCGCTGGGGCGGCTGTGGCTGGAGCGCCACCCCAACGACGATCTGCGGGCGAAGTGGACGTATTATGTGGACGAGGCCGAACAGGAGCCCGCCGTGGCGGAACAGCTGCGCCGGATGCGAGCCGAAACGCCAATCAACAGCCCGGAGGACATCACCTTCATCGACCCCTGCATGGGCAGCGGGCATATTTTGGTGTATGCCTTTGATGTGCTGATGCAAATCTACGAGAGCTGCGGCTACAACGCGCGGGATGCGGCACTGCTGATTCTGCGCAGGAACCTGCATGGCCTAGATATCGACAAGCGCGCCTACCAGCTGGCGCATTTCTCCGTGACGATGAAGGCCCGGCAGTACAACCGCCGCATTTTGAGCGAGGGCGGCGGGCGTGGCATTTATCTCATGTGTTTTGATGACGCTGTGGACATCAACCCGCAGCTTGCGGCGCAGTGGGGCAACAAGGAGTTTGACGCCCTGCTTGCCGAGTTCAAGGATGTGGACACCTATGGCTCTCTGCTGAAAATCAAGGGCAAGTACGACTTGGACGGAATGCTGGAGGTCGTGCAGGCTGCGCCGCGCAATGAGCAGATCAGCCTGATGGAGATTCCCTTTGCACACATAGTGGGCGTGATCAATCTGGCGAAGATGCTGACGCAGAAATACGATGTGGTTTGCACCAACCCGCCGTATATGGGTAGCAGCGGGATGAACGGCAAGCTGTCGGAGTTTGTGAAGAAGGAATACCCGGACAGCAAGAGCGATTTGTTTGCAGCTTTTATTGAGCGTTGTCAAGCTATGACGAGACAGCAATGCTATTTTGCCATGATAACCCAGCATGCATGGATGTTCCTCTCCAGCTTTGAGAAGCTGCGGGAGAAGCTGGCGCAAATCGACACGGTCAATATGGCGCATCTTGGCCCTCGCGCCTTTGCTGAGATTGGCGGCGAGGTTGTGCAGTCCACTGCGTTTGTGATGCACACGGTACATGTGCCCGCCTATCAGGGCGTTTATGTGCGGCTGATTGACTTCCCGGACGCTGCGCTAAAAGAGCAGGAGTTTCTTTCCGGGCGCAATCGCTACACCGCCAACGCTGACAACTTCAAAAAAATCCCCGGTATGCCGGTGGCGTATTGGGTGAGTGAGAGAATGTTGAGCATATTTGCGGATTCCTATTTTTTTGACTATACGATTTCTGATGGACAGAACAAAACTGGAAATAATGACAGATACCTCCGATCACACTGGGAAGTTTCTAATCTGTCTGTGGGACGAAGTGAAAAGTGGTTTTTTTATGCAAAAGGAGGAAACTATCGAAAATGGTATGGGAACATTACCGATGTTATTGACTGGTCGCATGATGCTAAATCTCATTATCGAAAAGATAAAATTGCTCGACTCATTCCTGAATATTTATGGTATAAAGCGGGTATAACTTGGAGCTTGTTATCTTCAAAAATTCCAAGCTTTAGGTTTCTGCCGGAGGATGCGACATTTGATGTGGTCGGTTCAAGTATATTTCTGAAAGATTCATCGCAAATCGATTACTTTTTGGGGTTACTGAACAGTAAGGTGTTCCTAGACGTAGTAATGGCTATCAATCCAACATTAGCTTTTCAAGTGAGAGATATACGCTCAATGCCAGTGATTATTATGAAGTATGGGGAAGTTTCAAAGCTAACAAATGATACTGTTTCTATTTCAAAAGCCGAATGGGATTCCTTCGAAACCTCATGGGATTTCCAAGCACACCCTCTTATCAAACATAAGATAGACAGCGCACTAACCCTAACTACCTATGATGACTCTGGAGATCAATACTCACAGGATATGCGAGTTTTGGGCTGGACTATCAATACGATTGGCGGCTCTTACGAAAAATACAAGTTCGAGACAAATGCTAGTTTTAACAAGCTCAAAGCCAACGAAGAAGAACTCAACCGTATCTTCATCGACATCTACGGCTTGCAGGATGAGCTGACGCCAGATGTGGCCGACAAGGACGTCACCGTCGCCCGCATCTACGACAGCAAAGAGGACATCCCCGAAAGCATGAAGGGCAACGGCTATGTGCTCACCAAGGCGGATGTGATTAAATCCTTCATCAGCTACGCCGCGGGCTGCATGTTTGGACGCTATTCGCTGGATGTGGAGGGCCTTGCCTACGCCGGCGGCGCGTGGGATGATGGCAAATATAGCACCTTCATTCCGGACAAGGACAACATCCTGCCTATCACCGACGAGGAATACTATGAGGATGACATTGTTGGCCTGTTTGTCGCGTTCGTCAAAAAGGTGTATGGCGCAGATACGCTGGAGGAAAACCTGGACTTCATCGCAAACGCGCTGGGCAACAAGGGCAATTCCTCCCGCGAGGTCATCCGCAATTACTTCCTGAACGACTTTTTCAAGGATCATTGCAAGACCTACAAAAAGCGCCCCATCTACTGGCTGTTCGACAGTGGCAAGGGCAACGGCTTCAAGGCGCTGGTGTATATGCACCGCTACGACGAAAACACCATCGGCAACCTGCGCATCGACTATCTGCACCGCATCCAGCAGGTGTACACCCGTGAGATCGCCCGCATGCAGGAAACCATCGACAACAGCACCAATGGCCGCGAGGTGGCCGCCGCCGAAAAACGCAAGGAGAAGCTGACCAAGCAGCTCAAGGAGACCAAGGACTACGACGAGAAGATCAGCCACCTCGCCCTCGCGCGCATCGCCATCGACCTAGACGACGGCGTGAAGGTGAACTATGAAAAGGTGCAGACAGATGCAGAGGGTAATAAGCTGGCTGTGCTGGCGAAGATTGGGTAGGTGACTATGAAATACGATGTTGAGTTTCCAGATATGGGTAACTATGATATTGAAAACCCTGGGGAAATGGCACTTTACCATGCTCATTGCGACTTCATGCCCTTTAGAAGTGTAATCGATACCACAAAAGCCTCAACAAGTGCATTGCGTGAGTATTACTCTAATTTATCAAAAGAGGCTCGCCAACAGGGGGACTACATAACAGAAGATTTTGCAATGACAAGTGGTATGCTATATGGTGCCAGAGCAATTCCATTGGCGTATTCTTCTTTGCTACTCATTATGGTTGCGTTGCTCGAAGAAGCCTTTAACACTTTATGTAGAGCCTATTGTATAAGGTGTAATTATCAGGTTACATATAAGGATATTGCCGGGCAAGGACTTGAGCGAGCAATCATTTACTTGGAAAAAGTTGCGGATGTCAAAGGCATTAAGTCAGATGCCAACTGGGAATATGTAAAGACCATACGAGATGCACGCAATTTAGTTGTTCATAATGGAGGGCGTGTTACGGGGAAAATTGATGCTTTTGAGAAGTTTGGCTTTTATATACGAGAAGAAGACAAACAAATTATGTTTGAACATGATGACATTATTCGCATGTACGAAGCTATCATGGCGTTTATGGAGCGCGTTTTCCGGATTGCGCCAGTAAACTCTTGATTGAAGGTGAGATGCAATGCCTGAACTAAATCTCAAACAAATTACCGACAAGCTGAACGCCGAGTTCGCCGGAGATACTCGCAAGCTGGTATTCTGGTATGACGACAAGGCGGAGTTTGTGGATGATATTGATGCGCTGGAGCTGGAGGGCGCAAAGGTCTACCACCTGGAGCCGGATAATCAGTTCCGCACGAAGATTTTTCTGGAGCGGCAGGATACGCAGACCAGCTACCTGGTCTATGCACCGTTCCCCAAGCCACCAGTGCGGGATAATCATCTGGAGGATACCCTGCTCTACTCCAAGCGCTTCTATGCGGACAGGGCTTCTTTGCTTACGGTTGATTTGGGCATTGAGGAGAAGTACAAGCCGGTCATTCAAAAGTATATCAAGTTCTTTGCTGCCAAGGATCGCACGCAGAAGTTCTACGATTTGGAGATTGAGAACTTTACTAGAGAAAGCATCGAAGTGGCGCTGATGAGTGTGCTGTGTAAAGCTCGCACCGTCACCTTCGATGAGGTTCTGCGTGTCATCCTCACAGACGGCGATCTCGCCGATAATCGCTTCTTGGCAGAGTTCGAGAAGTACGACCTGTTGGCGGCGTTCTGGCGCTTGTGCGAGGAGCAGTATGGCTATGCCGATGTGAAGCCAACGCTGGAAAAACTGGTGATCACGATGTTCGTCACCTACACGGAGCGCTATCTGAAAAAAGGGTTGCCACAGGCGTGGCGCGGGTTTGTTTCCTACAAGGCGGGCAACATCATCGCGTTCATGGACAATCTGATGAACAACATCCTTTATCGGGATCGCTATGATGAACTCTCCGGCCATGTTGCGTCGGTTCTCAACGCCAAGGCGGTACTGGCTCCGTTGCTCTCCGACTGGATTCTCGACTGCGACTCGTTCGCTGCCGTGGATGAACTGCTGCTGGACTGGATCACCGACCGCCTGCTGAATGAAGATATTGGCGCAAAGCTCGGAACGCTTGAGGTTTTGACGATCTGCGTTGAGCGCATGAGAAAGCACTTTGGTGTGCGATTCAAAGCGGAGTACAACATGCTGATTGGCGCGTATCACGTCATTGCTGCCGCCAGATATTCATGCCCGGATGCGATGGAGGCTATCATCGCGCAGTACACTGGCAAGGATTATCTGATCGACAGGTATTATCGAGGATTCTACTATGCTTACGACGCGCTGGCGGATACGGCCGGTTATGAAAAGCTACGCGATCTTGTAGAAAACATCTATACCAACGAGTATTTGGCAGCGCAGTTACCCAAGTGGACCGCTGCATTTGCCACCGATTCTGCGCTCACCGTCTTGCCGCTGCAAAGAAGTTTCTATAGCCGCTTTATTCGCAGCAACAAGGCGAAGATGGTGGTTATCATTTCTGATGCCTTGCGTTATGAAGTGGGACTGGAGCTATACCAGCAGCTGGAGAACGATGCCAACTGCCGCGCGAAGATAGAGCCGGTCATGGGCGTGCTTCCATCCTATACACGCCTTGGCATGGCTGCGCTGCTTCCGCATAGATCCCTTGAGATCACGGACGACTTCAAGGTGCTGGCCGATGGATTGCCGACAGACGACCTAAAACAGCGTGAAACCATATTACAGCAAATTGCACCGAATAGCCGCTGTATCCAATACGATGATTTGAAAAGCATGAAAAAAGCGGAGCTGCGCGAGGTATTCACCGGCATGGATGTGGTGTATGTCTACCACAACCAAATAGATGCCCGTGGCGACAAAGTGAACACGGAAAACGAAGTTTTTACGGCCTGCGCAGAGGCGGTCGAAGAAATCTATGCACTAATCAAAAAACTGGCGGTGAACGCGAACACCTATCATTTCGTTATCACGGCTGATCATGGGTTCATCTACAAGCGGGACAAACTGAACGAGAGTGACAAGATCGGCGGCGTGTCCGGCAAGGATGCATTTGTCAATCGGCGCTTTATCATATCCCAGCAGGCACTTACTGGAGATGGTATTGCTACTGAAACAGTGGGGCGCGTTCTAGGCAATGCGGATAGCAAGCATATTTCGTTTCCTGCAAGTGCCAATGTGTTCAAAGTGCCTGGCGGCGGACAAAACTATGTTCATGGCGGATGCTCTCCCCAGGAGATGCTGGTGCCGGTCATCACAGTCAGGACGGAAAAGGGTCATATGGAGACACGACCGGCACAAATTGCACTGGTGAGCATGGTACAAAAGGTGACCAACCTTATCACTTCCATCGACTTTATGCAGACAGAGCCGGTGAATGGTACTGTGAAAGAGACCAGCTATAAAGTATTCTTTGTTTCTGATGATAACGAACGTATTTCGAACGAGTGTACCTATGTGGCAGATAAGAAGGATGCCGAGCCGCAGAAGCGCATGTTCCGGTTGCGGTTCGACTTCAAAAACAAGCGATACGACCGGAGCAAGCAGTATTATCTGGTTGCCTATGATGAAAAGAATGACGTAGAGGTTTTGCGGCATGGTATTGTGATGGATATTGCATTTGCAAATGATTTTGGCTTTTAAGAAATAATACCGATAAGGCTACAAGACTGTGTTTTGAGGAGGCATGAGCCATGGCTTTGGGCTTGGGTGATGCACTAACATTCGCCGCTGTTTTAAGCATCCGCGATTACCAACAAGAAAAAAGGAAGCGACTGTTTAAAGTACAGTCGTTTTACCAGGATTGCTATAATGAAATTTCCTCCCAAGCAACTAAAGCCTTTGAAATCGTATCTGCGTCGGTAGAACGTGCAAGCAAATGCTATATGCCTGATGAAATATTAAAAGGTTCAACATATTTACCTCTGTATGCGTTTGGCCATGTTCTTACACAACAAGGTCGCGCGACACCAGAGCAAAAGAAGTTGCTGGGCATTTTCTTCAATAACTTTTCATCACTTCAATTTAGTCAGGCTGAGTATGTTCAATCCATGTGTGGAGGTTCGTCGCTGAAAGAGTTTTACGACGTTATTGAAGTGACGCAGCAAAAGGTCGGCAAATTTTGGCTTACTTTTTTCAGAGCTTTATATAAATGCGGAACCCAAAAAGAACTCCAAGATGTAGTGGACTGCTTTACCACAATGGTGATCCGTTTTTCAAAATTGGGCAACCTTGATAGCAAAGTAGCTATGCCAATATGTGAGCGATTTATATCCGCGGTCAACTATCAAATCACCGCTTGTCTTGAAGCGCCTCCGGACTTTGTGGACTGGTTGAGTGCAGTGCCTATAACAACGCACATTGAAAACTTGAAAGAAGTATACAATGGCTTGGTACGTGACAGCGAGATCAGGGATTCAATCGATAATGACAGCTTAGAGCTGATGTTTAACGGAGTGCTGCTCAGTAGCGTTTGCGACTTTGTACTGTTAAGCAAGCAAGCGGCGAATATAAAGTTGAAAATGGCTGATGAAGCTCTGCGACTGACAGAAAGGCAGTACACGGTTGATGCAGAAGCATTTATCCTTTCCAAAGCAAACAATACTGGCGAAGGAATAGAATGGACAAAGATATATTCCTGTAGTAAGCAGCATCTTGGGACTTTTTGGTCAGTATTGCAGATAATGAGTGTGCAGGCCAACCGTGAAAGCGACTGTAGCAATTTTCTAACGATTCTATTTTCAATTCTAGTAGGGATTGAAAACCATCTTTGTCAACAATTTGAGTTTTCTGGCTTTGACCATACAGCAAAGCAATACATGCTTCATTTGTTAGAAATGCTACAGTTACACAACGCTTAGTGGGAAGGACGATGGGCTACGATGGATATAGATAAGACTTTGCTCGAAAGCTACGGGGAGTTTGCGGATAAAGACAATGCTGCTAACATGCTCGACGACACTACTGTTTTAGGGGAATCTGACAGCATCACACAAGGCCTGAACGCCTATTTTGCAGGCAAGATTGTTCGTAAAGACCTGACCAAGAAAATAAAAGAAGGCGCCAATGTTCCGGTGTATGTGCTGGAATACCTGCTTGGGATGTACTGCGCCACCAATGACGAGGAGAGCATTGAACAGGGTGTACAGCAGGTCAAAGAAATCTTGGCGAATAACTTTGTGCGCCCCGATGAGGCTGAAAAGATTAAGTCCAAAATCCGTGAAATGGGCAGCTACACTGTTATCGACAAGGTGGAAGCACATCTTGACGCCCGCAGCGATACATATCGCGCTATGTTTTCTAATCTTGGCCTTAAAGACGTTGTGGTGGCCGATGCTTACATTAAGCGATTCGAGAAACTTCTTGCTGGGGGAATCTGGTGTATTCTGCGTATGAACTACAACCGGCTTGAGGATCGCTATGACGAATTCGATTCGAATGGTCCCAAGAATGGCAAGAAAAATCAAGTCAGCCCTTTTGAGATTGAGGAATTGACGCCTATTCAGCTTCCCCACATGGATATGCAGGAATTTTTCGACGGTCGAAAGCGATTCACCAAAGAAGAGTGGATTGACGTATTGCTGCGAAGTGTCGGTATGGAACCCACTCAGTTCGAGAATCGCACCAAATGGCATCTGTTAGCCCGTATGATTCCCTTGGTGGAGAATAACTACAATCTATGCGAATTGGGGCCGCGTGGCACTGGAAAATCTCACATATATAAAGAGATTTCGCCCAACTCCATCCTAATTTCTGGTGGGCAGACCACAGTTGCCAACCTGTTCTACAATATGGCCAGCCGCACCATTGGGCTTGTGGGCATGTGGGATTGCGTGGCATTTGATGAGGTCGCCGGTATCACATTTAAAGACAAAGACGGCATCCAAATTATGAAGGATTACATGGCATCCGGTTCCTTTGCGCGCGGCAAAGAAGAGAAAAACGCTAACGCATCCATGGTGTTTGTCGGCAATATCAATCAGAGTGTCGATGTGTTGCTGAAAACCTCTCACCTTTTCGATCCTTTCCCTGAAGCAATGGCCTATGACAGCGCCTTTTTTGACCGCATGCACAACTATCTGCCAGGCTGGGAAATCCCAAAGATGCGCCCCGAGTATTTTACAAATGAGTATGGCTTTATTACCGATTATTTGGCTGAGTTTTTCCGTGAGATGCGTAAGCGTAGTTTTGGCGATGCTATTGAGAAATACTTCCGGTTAGGTGGCGATCTTAACCAGCGTGATGTGATTGCTGTGCGCAAGACCGTTTCCGGTATGACTAAGCTGCTGTATCCGCATGGTGAATTTGAAAAGGATGATGTTGCAGAAATACTTGATTATGCGTTGGAAGGTCGTCGCCGGGTAAAAGAGCAGCTAAAAAAAATCGGTGGTATGGAATTCTACGACGTTCATTTCTCTTATTTGGAAAATGAGAGCTTCGAGGAGCATTTTGTTTCTGTACCAGAACAGGGTTCCGGCAAGCTGATTCCCGAAGGCCAAAGCAAACCAGGTCATGTGTATACTGTTTCGCATGGAGACACGGGGATGCTTGGTGTTTATAAGCTGGAAACCGAGGTTGTAGGTGGAAACGGCAAGTTTGAGGTGACTGGTGTTGGCTCTGGTCGCGAGGCGAAGGAAAACCTGAAAACGGCGCAAAATTATTTCAAGGCAAACAAGAAACTCATTAGCGGGTCTATCAGTATTGATACAAGCAATTATCTTATGCATGTGGCCGATTGCCAAGGCGTTGGAACTACCTCGGAGCTGGCGTTGTGCGCTTTTGTTGCGCTGTGCGGAGCGTCTCTACGTAAACCTATTCAAACGCAGATGTGCGTGCTAGGCAATATGAGCATCGGTGGAACAATCAGCAAGGTTGAGGAACTGGCCAACACATTGCAGGTTTGCTTTGATGCCGGGGCAAAAAAGATACTACTCCCCATGTCGTCGGCGTCAGATATCCCTACCGTGCCATCAGATTTATTTGCGAAATTTCAAACGTCATTCTACACTAGCCCCGAGGATGCAGTGTTTAAGGCGCTTGGGATAGAGTAAGACTGGAAAACGATGTGAGGAGGATAGCTTATGCCGAGTTCACCAAACCAACGGATGAAACTGTTATACCTTATGAAAATCCTCCAGGAACAGACGGATGAAAACCATGCGCTCTCAATTGCCGAACTGATTGCAGCTCTTGCCGAGTATGATGTGAAGGCTGAGCGTAAATCTCTCTATTCTGACATGGATCTCTTGCGCCAATTTGGCCTGAACATAGAAGTGCGAAAGACGAAGTCAGTTGGATATTATGTTG
The DNA here is from genome assembly GCA_030266325.1 of Ruminococcaceae bacterium OttesenSCG-928-I18. GTDB lineage: Bacteria > Bacillota > Clostridia > Oscillospirales > Ruminococcaceae > JAAYCI01. Next base: position 7,336 of record JAJDHT010000023.1, on the reverse strand, counting down.
ATTCGCGACAGTTCGAGCTGCCAGAACTAAAGCTGCTGGTCGACGCTGTTCAGAGCTCGCGATTTATCACGACGCGAAAGAGCAACGAATTGATCAAGAAGCTATCATCCATGGCCAGCGTTCACCAAGCACGAGAATTAAAGCGGCAGGTTGTGATGGCAGAGCGTCCCAAACCCCTGAACGAGTCCATTTATTACAATATCGACGCCATCCATGAGGCAATTAATGGACGACGAAAGATCGATTTCAGGTATTTCGATTATGATGCTAACAAGAACCGTGTTTATCGAAAAAACGGCGATGAATACCACCAGACCCCCGTCGTACTTTGCTGGAATGACGATAAGTATTACCTAATATGCTACAGTTCCAAATATGATGGCTTCACGCACTACCGGGTGGATCGCATGAGCCATGTGACGGTTTGTGAGGAGGCCGCTGACAAGTATGATAAAAAGCAGTTCAATATAGCTGAGCATACTAAGCGCGTATTTGGTATGTATAGCGGCGAGTTGGTAACTGCAAAGTTGTGTTTTGATAATAGCCTGGTCAATACTGTGCTCGATAAATTCGGCTCCGATCTCCCGCTACAAAAAAATGGGGATTGCTTTGAAGTCACTGTTTATGTGGCAGACAGCCCTGTTTTTTTGAGCTGGGTGTTTCAGTTTGGGGATAAGGCTGAGATATTGGCACCGGATAGCCTGCGACAAGCCATGATGTGCCATATCGAACGGTGTAAGGAAAAATATATTATCAAACCATAGTCCGTACCATTGGACACCTTCTCTGATAGAATAGAGATAGAGGGAGGTGTCCTCATGTTTGAAAATGAGCTGTACATCACAATTACTGGCCTCAATCACTACTTTGGCATGAGGCCTTTCAAGATCGGCTCACTTGTAACACTTATCAAGGAGCCGGACAATGTTTACGACGATGAAGCCATCATGGTCATGGCGCCAATGCTGGGCAAGGTTGGCTATGTTGCCAACAGTCCGCACACAACAGCATCCGGTTGCATTAGTGCTGGCAGGTTGTACGATGAGGTTCCTGATGAATGCGCAGCCGCTGTGCGCTTTATGACTGCCAGCAAGGTGATCGCGCGGGTTATGCCCGATAAACGGCTCCATGTAAAAGTAGAGATAGCTCTTGAAGACGCGACCCGCTCTAGCGATGGCATCCCCACTATGGACGATGTAGTGGAACACACGACCGAAAAATCGGAGGTGGATTGATGGGTATCTTTGGTGACAATGGTATCTTTGGCAAACTGTTTGACTTCAATGGCGACGGTAAGGTGGATTGTTTCGAGCAAACCATGGAGCTCGCATTCTTGGATCATTTGTCGAATAAAGACTGCCGGCAAAATGCTGATTTGCTCAGCGATTTCGACAATGATTCGGACGAAAATTGGTAACTACCATCACAGTCCGTACCATTGGACAGGCAATATGGTAAGATATATATGCAGCCTCGTTCGCTGCATATATTTTTCGCCAGATGTACGCAATTAGGCGTATCAAGGAGCGTGTAGTATGGATAGCTATAAAACCTTTGGCGAATTCATCGCAAAAAAGCGATATGACAGAGCAATCACAGTTCGCGGTATCGCGGAGTTGATCGGCGTTTCGCCTGGATACTATAACGATATTGAGAAGAGCCGGCGCAATCCGCCTGACCGAGATGTTTTGGATAAGCTCATAGAAGCGTTTGGCTTGTCTGACGAGGAGCGCATCATATTCTTCGATTTAGCCGGGAAGGCACGCTCAGAGGTATCTCCCGATTTGCCGGACTACATTATGGAAAATGATTTTGTGCGCGTAGCACTTCGTATGGCGAAGGAGAAGGCCAGCGAGGACGATTGGCAGCGATTCATCAACGATTTGGAGAAGAAGTAGGAGGCGCCATGCTTGAACTAAATTGCAGCTATACATTTTCTCACATTCCATATATCCTCAACGAAGTGCTGGATGAATACGCTGAAAAAGTAATCGCTGACGCTGCCCTTCAAAATCTACACTGCCCAGTTCCTGTAGATGTGGATGCTTTTGTTGAGTTTTATCTTGGTCTGCATGTTGAATATAAGCGACTCAGCTACTCTAGAAAGGTGCTGGGACTGACCGCCTTTAACGAAGGGTATGTTCAGGTATATGATGACAATACTGCTCAGCCGGTCCCGCTGTATGTTCAGGCAGGCACGGTGATTGTTGACACATCGCTGCTGCAAAAGAGAAACGAACCTCGGTTGCGATTTACGCTTATGCATGAGGCTTCCCACTGGCTGCTTCATCAGAGGGCTATTTCGGCGGAGAATAGCTTCTTCAGTAACGAAAAATATGACAACCAGTACCTGGCCGCCAAAGAAGGCCGGATAGATTACAGCCGCCTGCAAAGTGAACGCAATGATTCAGAGCGCATGGAGCGCCAGGCAGATTTTCTGGCCTCTGCGCTTCTGATGCCTCGTCCTGCCATGCGAGTTGCATACCGGAAATATTTCGCTTACTATTCGCAGCGCCCTACACGGATTGTTAGAGGCACAGGCTTCTGGCATGACAGCCACGCGGTCCAACTGCCGCAATACATTGCAAAGTTGTTCAATGTCTCTAAACGTGCTGCCTTGATTCGGCTTGAAAAACTGAATGCCATTGTTGATCAATCATCCTTATGGAGCAAATAGAGCAATATTTTTTACCCAAATGTACGCAATTATGCGTACTGCGTAATATTTCAAAGGAGGAATAACTCGATGGGCAATGGCAATATGAAAAAAATGGTTTGTCCAAAGTGCGGCGGTAGGGTCTTTGATATATCTAAAATCCCAAAGGAGCGGATTGATGTGGCATTGAAATGTCCGCGATGCCACAATATAGTCACCATAGAGTGTTCCTTGGATCACAAAATCAAACGAACGACCAGCTATAAATAACTACCGAGCAACGGGTTCTCGCTGATGCGTTGAAACACCAAATGGCCGGAGTGAAGCAAGCAGCTTTGCTCCGGCCATTTTTCTATTCAAATGGCTTCTTGCTTCACGGATACAGCAAGGAGGCCACATGGATATCTGTTCGAGTCATTTTTTGCCCCACAGCGATTTAATGCTGGAGGCGAATCAAATGATCCTTAATCAGTCAAGAAGAATACATCGTTGCCGTTCACCACCTTCCCCAGCAGTTTTTGGACTATCACAAAAAACTGACTGGAGGAAGGCTCATGAAATATTGGCAGAAAGATCGCAACTACAGAAAATATCAAAACGAGGACGGTACATCCCACTATATCATCACCGTAGATGGAGAAGATGTGGAGATTTCCTTCGAAATATATCAGGCGTATGCCCAAGCGGATCGCAAGGAGCGGTATGGGTATGAGCGCGAGGAAGGTCTAGTTATCTCGCTGGACCGCATGGCGGAAGATGGCGTGCCCCTCATATATCTGACAGGCCAGCATGTTGAGTCGGCGGAGGATACCGCCATCCGCGAAATGATGATTGAGCAGATGATGGATGCAGTGGGTTTGCTTTCGAAGGAAGAACAGGAGTTGATCGATCAACTTTTCTTCCGAAATGTTTCCGCGAGGGAGCTGGCGCGAACAATCGGTGTGTACCACCGGTCCATCATTTACCGTCGTGACAAAGTCCTTGAAAAGCTTCGTCGCTTGGTGAGCGAGTAATTCTTTTTCAGAATTCTTTTATCCACCCCAGCCTTTTTTCGGGATGGATAGTGAGGAGGAAAAACGCTTCCTCGTTGCACCTTGACAAACACCGCCTTCGGGTGGTCATAGCGACACACCGGGTAACACAACCGCCCGGCGCCGCGCGCGAGGACCCCGCCCCTGCCAGCTACAGCAATGTGGCGGCAGGGGCAGGGCGAGCGCCCGGTCCTCTTTCTCTTTGGAGACGAAGGAAACCGGCAGACACAAGGCGCCCTGCGGATGATGATACTTCCCCGAACCTGACTGCACGGGGGCCATGGTAGTAGGGGTCATACATGGCGGAAGCATCGTTCTGGCTGAAAAAGGTCAGAGGGAGCTTTCATGGGTAGCGCGCATGCGCCGCCGTCCGGGAATGTCACAAGAAACAAACTATTACGGTATTCACCGCAAAATCAATCATCATCTATATGTTTTGACTTTGGCGGTTTGACTACTGCGCAGCGATTCGGTTCTCGGATCGCTGCGCACCATCAAGCCGCCAATCTAACGGATTGGAGGGATCATCATGCCTGTAACGGCTGTAGATATATACGCCCGCGAAATTTCATACGACATGCCACCAAACATACCGCCACGCTTTCTTGCGGACGGAAAGCTGATCTTCACCGCCTATGGCTGTGCACTGCTGGAGCGGCAGACAAACAAAAGCCATGTGTACTGTGCGGTCAACCTGACCAACGGGAGAAAAGAGATTTTGTGCCGCAAGTATCGTCCACTGGATGAAAGCGAACATCTGAATGCAGCGGCTAAAATCAGGGCGCTGTCCATTGCCGGAGCTGGCCGCTCGTCTGTCGACCGTCCACCGCGCGAGAAGTTGCCTCGTAAAAAAATGGACGAAATCTTGACCAAAATATTCGTAGACATCCTGCCCCAACACGGGTACGCCATGCGAAAGAACCAGATTGGACTGACAGAGCATATCCTCGAAACGATATCCCGACGCGCTATTTCTCTGGCAGAATCGGAGGTCGGCACCGGCAAGACCATGGCCTACCTGGTCGCCGCTGTGCTTGCCAAGCGCGGAAGGCTCAATGACTTCTGGCTGTGCGGCCACTATCCGCAGCAGAGATATGCCGAGACCGCCTACATGCCTGTAGTCATCGCAACATCCAGCATTGCTCTCCAGCGCGCCATCATCCAGGATTATCTCCCTGAACTTTCAAATATCCTCATGCGTCACGGGGTTATCAATACACCCCTGACCTGCGTTATCCGCAAAGGCCGAGAGCACTTTCTTTGCGAAAGGCGCTTGCAAGCCTTCTTTGATGATAGCGATGCACAAACCCAAAGCATTCTTCATCCCCTCGTTTCGCCGAGTGCGTCTTGCGACCTTGCTGACGCAGAAGGATTGACGCCATTTATGAAGCGCAAAATCTGTGTTTCCGGAAAATGTGGCGACAGTTGCCGTCATGCTGCAAGCTGTCGTTATCTCCGATACATGCAGCATGCCAACGATCCCGAGGTGGATTTTTTAATCTGTAACCACAACTATTACCTCGCCGATGTGCTGCACCGTAACTCTGGCAAGCGCCCGCTGTTGCCCCATTACCAGCTCGTTATCATCGACGAGGCCCACAAGTTTCTTGATGCAGCGCGGCAGATGTATGGAGTGACGCTGGGTGAATCGGAGTTTCCACGGCTTGCCGCCACCATCCACAGCTTCACCGAGGGTAAAACCCTGAGCGGCGTGAACATACATCGCCTGGCGAAGAAACTGGATGAGCAGGGCAAACGGTTGTTTAGGCGATTGCAGAACAATCTACCCAATGTCGAAGACGACGAAGCGGAGCGGCTTCCTGCCAATCTGGATGCTGACGCAACTCGCCACCTAAAAACCATGGCGGGCATTTCCACCGATCTCATTGCCGCATTGGCCGACAGCCATGTGCATGCACGACACCGTGAGCGCAAGGCGCAGGCAGTGTGGAAACTTGAAAATCTGAAAAGACGCGCCGCGGCTCTGCGTAAGCACTGCGACCTGGTTTGCTGGCTGGAGCTGCCTGAGAATGACCTCACGCTCGCATCTATCCCAAAGAATCTGGATGAACGGCTATATACAGATATATGGAGTCAGGGACTACCCGTCATCCTGACTTCCGGCACGTTGTCGGCAGGTGCCGACTTTACCCGCATGAAACACTCCCTAGGGCTATCGCGTATGCGGGAAGCCCTCATCGCTGAAACCAGCCAACCATCACCATTCGATTACCACAGAAACGTCATGCTCTATTTCAGTGATACTGTGCCGTTTCCTGACCAGCAGGACAAGGGCTATCTGCTGGCGGTAGCGGATGAAGTCCAACGGTTGGTCACGGCTTCTCATGGGCACGCCGCTGTATTGTTCACTTCTTACAACGCCATGGGCCAAGTCTTTTCCATCCTGAGTGCACGCAAGTTGCCTTTCCCGATGTTCCGAATGGGTAAACGAGACACCACTGCATTGGATAACTTCAAGCAGAGCGGCAACGGCATCCTGTTTGCATCCGGTTCATTCTGGGAAGGTATCGACATCCCTGGTGATGCGCTAAGCATGCTTATCATCGTCAAGCTGCCATTTGCCGTGCCTGATCCCATTGGTAATTACGAGAAAACACTTTATCCTGATATGCTCACCTACAAAAACCAGGTGCTGGTGCCCGACATGCTGGTAAAGCTCAAGCAGGGTTTCGGTCGGCTCATCCGCACCGAGGGCGACAGCGGTGTGTGCGCCATTTTGGATTCTCGAGCCCGTGACGGAGCCACATACCATGACCGGGTGATTGCTGCGCTGCCTTTCTGCCATACATCATCCAGCATCAGCGATATCCAGAAATTTATGGCAGACCAAAAGCCAGTCGCCTATTTCAAATAGCCGAGGAGGATTTCTTTATGAACCACGTCATATTAAGCGCACCAGACCTGGTGGACATCCGCGAAGTTCAGGTTGATAAAAGCATGCCGCGTGATGAGCGCATCACCGAGTTCGTTCGGCAGATTGGGGACCCGTATCACTTTCGTTGCGGAAAATTTGAGGTCACCGCCCGCTTCGCCGAGGACGGTCCCACGCTGGAAGAATGCCTGCAAAGAATTATCGCCTAAATGAGAAGAATGACTTGAATACGCCGCTGATGAGAGTTAACATGGAGATGGGAAAAGAGCAGAATAGAGCCATCTTCAATCACTTCTGATTCGCGGCGAAACCCGTGAAAAAAGGAGTGATTTGTCATGTCAGAAACAAAATACTTTGCGACGAAGTACATTCGCTTGTCCTATGCAGACGATAAGGACGGCGAATCGAACAGTGTGGAAAATCAGCGAAAGATTTTGGATAGCTTTATCTCCGGTCAACCGGATATCGAGGCTGTATCAGAAAAAGTTGATGATGGCGTTTCCGGCGTCATCTTTGACCGCAAGGCGTTTAAGGAAATGATGGCCGATATCGAAGCCGGGGAAATCAACTGTGTGATCGTGAAAGACCTCTCAAGGTTCGGCAGGGACTATATCGAGACTGGTCGCTATCTGCGGCGCATCTTGCCTGCTTATGGAGTACGTTTCATCGCCCTGAACGACAACATCGACACCCTTCGTGACAGCGCCGATGATCTGGTGGTGAGCGTAAAATCCATCATCAACGACGCCTACAGCC
>JAJDHT010000022.1 GCA_030266325.1 Ruminococcaceae bacterium OttesenSCG-928-I18 | reverse complement strand
TTCGACATTTTATTCGTAAAAAGGGTGGTACAGTAACCACACAGAAGGGTTAAGACAGAAGTTGTCAGAGAAGGAGGTCAAAATGGAAGATTTGAAGAAAGAGTATGTATTGCTGTTTAACGGTGTGAGCGAAGTGATTGCAGAGCTGGAAGGCCTCGTACAACGGTTGAAACTGCTGCAACAAGCCGCTGAAAACTGTTATCTTGACAACAGTGAACCCACGACGGTGGTGGAACTGGAGGAGACAGTACCCGTAGAACAGCACCCGGCCGCAACCTAGAAAAAAACTTCCTTTCGTCAAGAAAGGGAGTTTTATTATCTATGCACCGAACAGCAGATGGTCCAGCTGTTCTGCGTTCTCTGCAAGGTGGCTGGCGCCGGCTTGGGTCAATTCTTCGCGTGAACCATATCCGTACAAAACCCCGATCCCATCTACCCCACAGTCTTTGGCGCCAAGAATGTCGTGGTGGCGGTCCCCCACCATGACGGCATTTTGTGGTTTTACCCCGCGCTTGTCGAGCACACGCTGCACAATGTCCGCCTTTTCGTAGTGCCCCACTTCCAAAGGTACGCCCTCTATGACGGAAAAAAGCGGCTTGATTTCGAAGTGTTCCAAAATTCGCACCGCATACACTGTGGGTTTGGCGGTGGCCAGGTGCACGCCCCGCCCGGCCTTCGCCAGTTTGTGCAAAAGAGGTTTGAGCCCGGGGTAGAGTTCACACTCAAAAATGCCCACTTGCGCATACCGCTGCCGGTAATACTGTGTTGCGAGCAGTGCCTGCTCGCGCTGCAGCCCGCAAAAGGTCTGAAAACTCTCGGCGATGGGCGGGCCGATGAACTTTTTGAGGATATCTTGCCCCAGGTTTTGCCTGCCCATTTGCTCGAGGGCATAGGCGATGCTTTTAAAGATACCCTCCTCCGATTTGATCAGGGTGCCGTCCAGGTCAAAGAGGATGTCGGTATACATCAATCACTCTCCGTTTCCCTGTTTTCCGCTTCGTCAAAGGTGCGCTCGCTGACGATGAAACGGGGACGGCGCTTGGTCTCATTGTAGATTTTCCCCACATATTCGCCGATGACACCCACACAGAGCAACTGGACGCCGCCCATGAAAAAGATGGCGACGAGGGTGCTGCTCCAGCCGTGTACGGTCATGCCCAGGATGTGCTGGACAAGGACGACGACGATGGCGATGAAACTGATGATGGAGATGATAAAGCCGAGCCAGGTGATCAGCCGGATGGGTTTGACGGAAAGGCTGGTGATGCCATCGAAGGCGAGGGCAATCATCTTTTTTAAGGGGTAGTGGCTCTCTCCGGCCAGGCGCTCGTGCCGTTCGTAGTAGACGCTGGAAGAGCGAAACCCCACAAGGGGCACAAGCCCCCGCAAAAACAGGTTGACCTCCCGAAATTCGGCCAGCCCCTCGAGGGCGCGCTTGCTCAAAAGGCGGTAATCGGCGTGATTGAAAACCACATGGGCGCCGAGAGTATTCATGAGATGATAAAAGCTTTCGGCGGTGAAACGCTTAAACCAGGTGTCGGTGGTGCGTTTGGAGCGCACGCCATACACGACGTCACAGCCGGCCTCGTACTCGGTAATCATCTCGTCCATGGCGTTGATGTCGTCCTGCCCGTCCGCGTCGATAGAGATGGTGATATCCGCGAGGTCCTTGGCGGTCATGAGGCCCGCCAACAGCGCGTTTTGGTGGCCGCGGTTGCGCGAGAGCGAAATGCCCTCGTAGTGGCTGTCTTTCTCGCTGAGCTGGCGGATGATCTCCCAGGTACGATCCTTGGAACCATCGTTCACAAAAAGGACCCGGCTTTCGTCGGAGATGCGCCCGGCGGCTTTGAGGGCGAGCAGCTTGTCGAGGAACATGCCGCTTGTCAAAGGCAGCACCTCTTCTTCGTTGTAGCAGGGGATGACAATATATAAAATTGGCAGTGACAACGTGTTTCCTCCCTTGTGCAGCTTTTTCTCCTCTAGTATAGCGGAGAGCCGGGCGTTTTACAATTGTTTTTCGGGCAGGGTGTTATCTGTTCTCTTGCAGCGCATCCGGGGCAAGCAGGCGAAAGTGCCCCCTTTTTGTCTCGATCAGACCTTCGGCTGCCATCCGGGACAGCTCGCGCGACAGCGCGCTGCGCTCGCACCCGAGATAAGAGGCCATCTCGGCACGGGTGAAGGGGAGGGAAAAGGTATAGGACCCCTGGCGCTTCGCCTCCATGAGAAGCCAATCGGCAATTCTGCGGCGCAGCCCGTGCGTTAAAAGCAGGTCGACGCGTGCGTCCAGCGCAAAATATTTCTCGGAGATCACCCGCAGAAGGTTTTGCAGAAAGAGGGTGTATCCCCCGGTGGCCCCCACCGGGGCGCTGAAAAAGCGAGGGTAGCCAAGCAGCATGACCTTGCAGGCGGACAGCGCCTGAATGGTGACAGGGCTTTTTGTGTCGCTGCCGAAAAGAACATCCCCATAGACCCCGCCGGGCGCCATGCGTGTCACCATAAACTCCCTGCCGGCCGGGGTGATTTTGCGCGCTTCGGCCAGCCCCTCCAGCAGCACCCCGATCTCCCGCATCGGGGTGCCCGCCATCAGGAGAGCTTCCCCCTGCCCGAAGGCCCTGTACTGGGGGCGAAGCGCCAAGAGTAATTCGCGCAGCGTCTGCCTGTCCATGCCTGCAAAAAGAGGCGCCTGCAGCAGCAAGTCCTCATACAAAGAGATATCCCCCTCTTTTTGTTGCCGGAGCAACAGAAATAATCTAATAAAACGAGTATACTATGGGAGAACACAAGATGCAAGAAGGGGGTCTTTCTTTATGACGAGCAAAAAATGGTTTGCCGGGGTGCTGGCAATGATCACCCTGTTGGCTTTCACGGCCTGTTCGGGGGCGGGGTCTTCCTCTGTCACACAGGGGGGAAGCGTTTCCTTAGACGTTGCGGCACACAGCGTGCCGCCGGCAGGCAGCGCGCCGACGGAGGGGCCACAGGCAACCGAGGGTACAGTGCGTGTGGCGGGGCTGAAAGGCCCGACGACGATGGGTATGGTAAGGTTGATGAAGGATGCCGAAGAAGGTCTGGCGGGGCACCGGTATGAGGTGGAAATGTTTGGCACCGCCGACGAGATCGTGCCGAAGCTGGTTTCGGGAGAGATTGACGTTGCGGCCGTGCCCGCCAACCTGGCGAGCGTGCTGTACAACAACACGGGAGGTGGCGTTTCGGTGGCGGCCATCAATACCCTTGGGGTACTGTATGTGGTCGAGACCGCAGAGGAGATTCAAAGCGTGCAAGACCTGCGCGGCAGGACGGTGTATTCGACCGGGAAGGGCACCACGCCCGAGTTTGTACTGAACTATATCCTCACCCAAAACGGCCTGCAGCCCGGCACCGATGTCACGATTGAATACAAGAGCGAATCGACCGAAGTGGCGGCCCTGTTGGCCGAGGAGGAAGGCGCCGTTGCGGTGTTGCCTCAGCCGTATGTCACAGGGGTGCAGATGCAAAACGAGCAGGTGCGCGTGGCGCTGGACCTGACCGAAGAATGGGACAGGGTGGGCGAGGGAAGCGGCCTTGTGACAGGGGTGCTTGTGGCGCGCACCGCGTTTCTCGAGGAAGCGCCCGAGCTGTTCGCAGATTTCCTGCAGGAGTATAAACAGAGCATCGAATGGGTGAATGCCAATACGGCCGAGGCGGCGGAACTGGTTGCAGAATATGGGATTGTGGAAAAGGCGCCCGTGGCGGAAAAGGCACTGCCCGCCTGCAACATTACCTATATCGACGGGCAGGAGATGCAGATGATGCTGCAGGGGTATCTGCAGGTGCTCTACGACCAGATGCCCGAGTCTGTGGGAGGGGCTATGCCGGACGAGGCCTTCTACTACATGGCGCCCTGAGTTTTGCGCGTGTTTTATCTCCCCTGCCTTTTGGCGGGGGAGTTGGTGTCTTTGAATCGCTGAAAAGGAAGGTGAGCCGGTGGAGGAAGTCGGGAAAAACAGGCAGGTGGGGAAAATGGCCCTGGCCATCCTTTTTTGGCTGCTTGTCTGGCAGGTGGCCAGCCTGGTGATTGGCCAGGAGCTGTTTCTGCCGTCACCGCTGGCGGTGCTGCGCGCGTTGTTCTCCATGGTGCAGGAGCAGGTTTTTTGGCTGAGTGTGGGCAACAGCCTGCTGCGCATCGGGCTGGGGTTTTTGCTCGGGCTGGCGGCGGGTGTGTTGCTGGCTTCTTTCTCGGTGGCGTTTTCGCTTGTGGACACGCTGCTGCGTCCGCTGATGCTGCTTGTGCGCTCCACCCCGGTGGCCAGCTTCATCATCCTGGCGCTGGTTTGGGTCAACAGCCGGTACCTCAGTACGTTCATCAGTTTTCTCATGGTTTTACCTGTCATTTACAGCGGCACCTATGCGGGCCTGCGCGCGGCAGACAAGAGTCTGCTCGAGATGGCGGCGGTGTTCCATGTGGGGTTTTGGCGCCGGATGCGCGCGATATACCTGCCTGCCCTGCGGCCGTTTCTGCTTTCCTCCTGTGAGCTTGCGCTGGGCATGAGCTGGAAAAGCGGCGTGGCCGCCGAGGTGATCGGGCTGCCCGTGGGCACGATTGGAGAGCGGCTGTACCAGGCGAAAATCTACCTGATGATGCCCGAGCTTTTTGCCTGGACGCTTGTGATTATCCTGCTGAGTGGCCTTTTTGGCAAACTGATTATACAGGGGCTGAAAATGGCCGCCAAAAACCTGAGCGGGGAGGGGGCGCCCGAATGAGGGACATCGTTCTGAACGAAGTGACCAAGGCGTACGGGGAACAGACGGTTCTGCGGGAATTTACGGCGCGTTTCAAGGCCGGCGAAGTGAGCGCGTTGCTGGGCCCCTCGGGCGCCGGAAAAACAACCATCGCCCGGCTTGTGCTGGGGCTGGAACGGCCCGACGCCGGGACAATTTCGGGCGCCGATGTACGCTGCAGCTGTGTTTTCCAGGAGGACCGGCTCTGCCCCGGCCTGACGGCCGAAGCCAACGTGCAGCTCGTGCTGCCGCATGCACAGTGGCCACGGGTCGCCGAAGCCCTGCGGGAACTGGGTTTTACCAAGGAGGATGCGCAAAAGCAGGCACAGTACCTCTCCGGCGGGCAGAAACGCCGGGTGGCCTTGGTGCGTGCGGTCGAGGCACAGGGAGAACTGCTGGTGCTGGACGAGGCGTTCAAAGGACTGGATGAGGAAAACCGGGAAAAGGCCGTCGAGTATGTCAAAAGGGGGCGCGGGGGACGCACCCTGCTGCTCATCACCCATGACCCAAGAGAGGCAGAGACCTTTGGGGCAAAGAGCATGTATGTGCCGCCGGGTGAAAAAGTTTGGGGCGGGGGTGAAGAAACCAGGGGAGAAGTCGATAATAATAGTGAGAGGAGTTCCTCCTGAAAGCAGGGGGCAGAGTTCCTCTCTTGTGCCAAAAACGGCGCATCTTTGTTCCTCTGTGGGTTTCGGGCCCCAGGACGCATTACGTCCCCTATCCGTGCATAGCACAAGCGGCGGTTTCCCGCCGGCAATCCAGTATACAGGGCGTAAAACCCAGCAGAGGTCCTTTAGAACCGTTTTCCCATTTTTGCTTATAGAATGGGACGAATAAGGGATGCAAACCCTTGCCGCAGTGTGCCATGTCATGGTGTTTTCTCTGGAGCACGGCGAGCCGGAGGGGAGCGTACCCATCGCGTTGTGTGTCGGTTAAATTTCATGTGCCCTCCCCCCGCCGAAGGGGGGGGGTGGGCACGAAACCATAAAAACGCACTTGGGGCACTCCCGCTGGAGCGGGGGGCTTGCCTTTTTTATGTACATTTTGTATAATAATACAATTAGGAAAATCAAAAGGAAATATTACCTTTTTTACCGAAAGGGGGTGCGGAGGGGTTGCACACAAAACGTTCTCGGTTTTTTGTGATACTTGTCGCTTTTTTCGTATGTGTCGCCCTCTGCCCGGCGCAGCTTGTGCAAGCGGCCGACGCACCTCCTGAGGTGGAGGCGGAGGCCTATGTGGTGATGGATGCCGCTACGGGCCAGATCCTGGCCGAAAAGAATGGCCATCTGGCCAAATTCCCCGCCAGCATCACCAAGATTCTGACACTGGGCCTTGTCCTGGAGGGGCTGGCGGCCCAGCCGGACAAGATGGGAGAGTCCGTCCAGGTTTCGTACCGCGCCTGCCACGAGCTGATCTATGGCGCCACCCACGTGGGCCTTACGGAGGGCGAGCAGCTGTCGGTGGCGGACCTTCTCTATGCCACACAGATTGAGTCTGCCAATGACGCCGCCAATGTCCTGGCGGAGTACCAGGACGGGAGTATCGAGGGGTTTGCGGACAGGATGAACCGCAAGAGCGCCGAGCTCGGCCTTTCGGGCAGCCATTTTACAAACCCCAGCGGCCAGCCGAACGGCGAGCATTACACCACGGCCTATGACATGGCGCAGATTACCCGCTGGGCCATGGGCGTGCCCGGTTTTCGAGAGGTTTTTGCCTCCACGGAATACACCATCCAGCCCACGAACAACCGCGAGTTTGCCTTTACCTGCCGGAACACAAACTCGATTCTCAACCCCGGCAGCCCGTATTATTACCCCGGCGTCACGGGAAGCAAGATGGGATATACCGACGACGCGCGCTATACACTCGTCACCACCGCGACAAGAGGGGATACGGAGCTCATCTGTGTCGTCATGCACTGCGACACAAACCTTGTGAAATACCAGTCGACCATCGACTTGCTCGACTATGGTTTCGGCAATTTTACCCCGGCGGTCTACCCCGCCAAAGAGATTGCGCCGGTCACCGTGCCCGCCTATGGCGGCGGGACAAACGAACTGGGCGAAATCACGGTCTGTGGGGGGGAGGACATCCGTTTCCTGCTGCACAACTCCCTGACGATGGAGGATGTTTCGGCCGAGTGTGTGGTGCCCGAAAGCTACGTGATCGGCCAGCCTTTTGACCCGGTGATCCGGTTGACGGTGAACGGCCAAACGGCGGCGCAGCCCATGGAGATACTGGAAACCCCCCTCTCCTGGACGGGTTTTGACGAACTCTTTGCGGCCAACACCTCCGTCTGGGAGCGTGCCATGCAGCAATACCCGCCGGCGGTCTGGTTCATTTTTGCCGTGGTGGCGGTGCTTGTGGCGTTGATCGCCGGGCGCGTGCTCTATGTGAAACTGCGCCGCCATCGCCGGCGCAAGGCACGCCTTGCACAGGCGCGCGCTGAGCTTCCCATCCGCCTGGAGCCGAGGCCTGCGGCAAAAACCCGCACCGCTGCGGGCCAGAGCGGGATGAACCGCGCTCGGCAGTTTGGCCTGCGGCAGGGCGGGCGGCCGCCCCAGACCCCCTATGTCTTCGGAACCGCCGCCACCCAGCCCCGCAGAGTGGGCCGCGCGCGCTGAGTTCCGCCCATTTTACGAGCACGGACAGGATGGCACAGGCCATCCTGTTTTCCTTTCCCCAAACCGGTGGAGAGGGGATTTTCCTTGTGTTTTGGTCCCCAAAAGGCTATAATATCAAATGCACACGAAACTGAGGGGAAGAGGTGCGGCTGCATTGAAACATACGCTTGTGGGGCATACGGGATTTGTTGGCGGGAACCTTGCCGCCGGCCATACCTTTGACGCCATGTACCATTCCACGGACATAGAAGAGAGTTTTGGGGCCGACAACGGCCTGGTGATATACAGCGGGATGCCCAGCGAAAAGTTTTTGGCCAATGCCGACCCGGCCGCCGACCTGGCTGTGGCCGAAAAGGCCATGGACAACATACGTAAAATGAGGCCCGAACAGCTGGTGCTGATCAGCACGGTGGATGTCTATCCTCGCCCGTTCGGTGTGTATGAGGACACGGCCGTGCACAGCGAGGAGATGCCCGCCTACGGCAAAAACAGGAGAGCTTTGGAAGATTGGGTGCGGCAGGCGTTTCCCGAGGCGTTGATCGTGCGCCTGCCGGGGCTTTTCGGCAAGGGTCTCAAGAAGAATTTCATCTATGACATGCTCACCATCATACCCATGATGCTGCGTGAAGACAGATTTGAACAGTTGTCGAAAAAAAACCCTCTGGTCAGGGCGTGTTACGCAAAAGATGAGGCTGGATTTTACCGCCTTGAGGCAGAGCAAACACAGAGAGAAGAGCTGAAGGCCTTCTTTGAAAACAACGATTTTAACGCCCTGTCTTTCACGGACAGCCGCTCGGTGTTCCAGTTTTACAACCTCGCAAACCTCTGGACGGACCTTAGCCGCTGCTTGAAAATGAACCTGCGGCTGATGAACCTGGCCACCGAACCCGTGGAAGCCGGGGCATTATATAAGGCGCTTTTTGGCGAAGAATTTGTGAACTATCTGGACAGGCCTCCCGCTTTTTATGATGTGCGTACCCACTATGGCCGGGAGTTTGGCGGCGACGACGACTATGTGGCCGACCGCGACGAAGTGCTGGCGGGGATTGGAAAATTTGTCCGCACCATGATCAGTTGATAAGAGTGGCAGGAGAAGCGTATTGAAATTGGCAGCTTCCCATATCGCGTGGAATGCCGGGCAGGATGAGCAGGCGTTTTCCCTCTTGCGCGAATATGGGTTTTCGGGTCTGGAGATCGCCCCAACACGTGTTGCCGGGCCGATGCCGTATGAACGTCTCGCCGAGGCCGCCGTGTTTGCAGGGCGGATGGCGGATGGCTATGGCCTTCGGGTGTGCAGCATGCAAAGTATCTGGTATGGGCAGCTGGGTTCCCTGTTTGGGGCCGAGAGGGAAGAACTTCTGGAATATACCAAAGCCGCCATCCGTTTTGCCAGGGCGGCAGGCATACCAAACCTCGTCTTTGGCTGCCCCAAAAACCGCATCCTTCCCAAAGGAGGGCGGGAGGAAGAGGCCGTTGGCTTTTTCAGGCAGGTGGGGGAATATGCCGCAGAACAGGGCACCTGTTTTGCTCTGGAGGCAAACCCCGCCCTGTACGGGACGAATTTTATGAACCATACGGCGGATGCGCTGGCCATGGCCCGCCGGGTGGACAGCCGGGGCTGCAAGGTCAACCTGGACTTTGGCGCCATCGTGGCGAATGGGGAAGACCTGGGGGCTTTACAGGGCCGCATAGGGGAGATAAACCATGTCCATATCAGCGAGCCAAACCTCGTGGCGATAGAGGAGCGGCCCGAGCACAGATACCTGGCGGAAATGCTGCGCGAGGAAAAGTATGAGGGGTATGTGTCGCTTGAGATGCGCGAACAACCTCTCGAGGTCGTGAAAAAATCATTGGCATGGCTGGCAGAGGTATTTGCATGAAAAAGCAGGCCGTGCAGGGAATAGAGGGCGTGCCGGACTTTACCCTGTCTGAGTTTTCCCCCAAAAAGCGGGAGTATTGTTTGCTGATCCCCGTGATCAACGAGGGAGAGAGGCTCAAAAAAGAGCTGCAACGCGCAAAAAAGGCAGGGATTGACCAACAGGTGGATCTCCTCATTTGTGACGGGGGCAGCACCGACGGAAGCACGGAAGAAGAGCTGTTGACACACGCCAACGTGAGAGCTTTGCTCACCAAAACCGGCCCCGGCAAACAGGGCGCGCAGCTGCGCACCGGCATCTATTGGGCCCTGCAGCAGGGGTATAGCGGCATCCTGACCATTGACGGCAACAACAAGGACAGCATTGAGCATCTGCCAAGGCTTCTGCAAAAATTGCAGGAGGGGTATGATTTTGTGCAGGGCAGCCGTTTTGTGCCGGGGGGGCTTGCCCTCAACACCCCCCCCTCCCGTTACCTGGCGGTTCGGCTGCTGCACGCGCCGCTCACGTCCCTGGCGGCAGGGCAGTGCTTTACGGACACGACGAACAATTTCCGGGGGTATTCGCGCGCCTACCTCACCCACCCGGGTGTGAGGCCCTTGCGGGATGTATTCAGTGGGTATGAACTTCTTGCCTACCTCAGTACGCGGGCTACCCAGCTGGGGTTTTCCGCCTGCGAGGTACCGGTGGTGCGCGCCTATCCCAAAAGCGAGCCGGCCCCCACAAAGATCAAGGGCCTGCGGGGGAACAGTGAACTGTTCAGGGTGTTGGTGGCCAATGCCATGGGGCGGTACGTGCCCTAAAGATCTGCATTTACTACTGTTTTTTGCGGAGGAATCCATTTGCCTTACGATAAAATCATCATTGGGGCGGGCCTGTATGGTTTATATGCCGCACGTTTTTGCGGCAGAAACGGCCAGCGCGTGCTCGTTTTGGAAAAGGAGGCGGCCCCTTTCCTGCGTGCCACCACCATCAACCAGGCGCGGCTTCACATGGGGTATCACTACCCTCGTTCCCTGAGCACGGCAAAGCGCAGTTCGGATTATTTTGAGAGATTTGTGGACGAATTTAAAGATTGCGTCTGCATGGATTTTGAGCAGGTGTACGCCACCAGCTCCACGTTCAGCTGGACCGATGCGGGCGCGTTTTGCCAGTTTTGCGAGGCGGCGGGAATTCCCTGCGAGGAGATGCCGGTGGGGCGGTATTTTAGGCCGGGCATGTGTGACGGCGCCTTTCTGACCAGAGAATATGCCTATGACGCCGCCCTTCTGCGCCGGAAGATGATGGAGGATTTGGCGGCCCTGCCCGGTGTACAGCTTCGTTTCGAGGAAGAGGTGACGGGTATAGAAGAAGACGGCGGCGACTATAGGGTGAGCACATCGAAAGGCCAGTGTGAAAAAGCGCCGTTTTTACTCAACGCAAGCTATGCCTCCGTCAATCAGGTGGGGGATCTGCTGGGGTTTGCCCCTTTCTCTGTCAAGTACGAGTTGTGCGAGCTGATTCTGTGCGAGGTGGGGCTGCCGCTGCGTAAACTTGGCATCACCGTGATGGACGGCCCTTTTTTTTCGATCATGCCCTTTGGGAAAACGGGGCTGCATTCCCTGACCAGCGTGACCTTTACCCCGCACCTTGCGAGCCACGAACCACTGCCTGTTTTTCCCTGTCAGGAGAGGACCGGGGGAGTCTGTAACCCACACCAATTGGCCAACTGCAACGACTGCCCTGCAAAGCCCGAATCCGCGTGGCCAATGATGGACCAGCTGGCCAGAAAATACCTGCGGGAGGAGTTTGGGTTTCAGTATAGAGGCTCGATGTTTTCGATGAAACCGATTTTAACGGCCAGCGAAGTGGATGACTCCCGGCCCACACTGGTGCGCACTTTGCACGACCGGCCCCGCTTTGTCAGTGTGCTCAGCGGAAAGATCAACACGGTGTATGATCTGGAGGAAGTTTTACTGTGAAGGAAAAGGATAAAAACTACCTGTCGGCTGTCATCTATTTAGGCAATGAAAAAGACAGTGTAAAGACATTTTTAGAGATGCTGACCCAGTGTTTGGAAGAGCGGTTTGAACACTATGAGTTGATTTTTGTGGAGGACGCCTCCCAGGATGGAACCGAAGAGGAGGTGCGCGCTTATCTCGCCGCGATGGAAGCGCCTCCCGCCACCACCATCGTTCACATGAGCCTGCGTCAAAGCCTGGAACTTGCCCTCAACGCGGGTGTGGACATCGCCATTGGGGATTTTGTGTACGAATTCGACTCGATGCAGATGCCGTGGCCGCCACAGCTTGTGATGGAGGCATACGAGGCCTGTCTTGAGGGCAGCGACATCGTGGCGGTGGCCCCTAAACGAAACCGCGGGGTGTTTTCGAACCTTTTCTACACCCTCTTCAATTCCTCCAGTGGCTCGAAATATCCTCTTCGTACCGAAGCATTTCGTGTCCTCAGCCGGCGTGCGATCAACCGGGTGCGTTCGGTCAGCGGCAGGGCGCCCTACCGCAAAGCCGCCTATGCGGCCTGCGGGCTCAGGCTTAGACACTTGGAATATCAGGGGGAGGCAGCCGGCTCGAACGAGGCCTTACGGTTCAGCCGGGCCCTGGACTCCCTTGCCATGTATACGAGCCTGGCCTTCAAAATATCGCTGGGCATTGCCCTGTTCATGATGATTCTCATGTTGGTTGCGGTCGTTTACACTTTGGTTGTCTTTTTGGGGCCCTTTGTCAACCCCTCGCCGGGCTGGACAACGACGATGCTGGTTGTTACGGGCGGTTTTTCGGGGGTCTTCCTGATTTTGGCCGTCGTTTTAAAATATCTGTCGCTGCTTGTGGAACTGGTTTTTAAGAAACAGAATTACCTTGTGGAATCGGTGGAAAAAATCACATGATCGAACGGTTTCAAAAGAAAAATCTCTCCAGGACATCCTATTTTCTATTTTTGGTTGGAATCATAACGGCGCGGCTGGCCATTGCTTTGTGCCAGCGCGTCTTTTTAATGGCGGGTGGGTCTGCACTGGACGATTCGCTGATGTTTTCCGCTGCGCAGAGCATTGTGCAGGGGCAGTGGCTTGGCCCCTACACCGCGGTGTCCATGGCGAAAAGTATGGGTTTTTCGCTCTGGCTTGCCCTGCTGCACGTTTTGCGCCTGCCCTACCTTTTGGGCAACGCCCTTCTGTGGCTGGGTGCTTCGGCTTTTGCGGCCAGGGCTTTGCGCCCTTTGGCGCCGGGCAACTTTCCCCGGCTTTGCCTGTTTGCGCTGTTTGCCCTGCTGCCCACCAGCTTCGCCCAGTTTACCCTGCGTGTCTATCGAGATTCCATTTTCCTCGCCTTTTGCCTGCTGTTTTTCGCCGGGGTACTGGGTTTGGCGCTGCGTGCGCGGGAACCCAATTCCCCCGGACGGTATCTTGCGGCCCTTGGCGCGGGCATCGGCCTGTGCGGGGGGTTCTTGCTGCGGGAAGACGGGGTCGTCTTGCTGCCGTTTGCGGCCTGTGCGCTGGCGCTTTTGGTCCTGTATGCTTTTTTTGGCAAAACCATGCAAAGGAAAGGGGTGCTCTGCCTGCAGTGTGCCCTTCCCTTTGTGGTGCTGTTGGGGGGGATCCTGGCCTTCTCGCTAGCTAATTATACCCACTATGGCGTTTTTTTAGTCAACGACCTGAGCGCGGGCGCTTTCCCGAAGGCCTATGGCGCCATCACGGCGGTTTCGGAAGGTGAAAGTGGCTTTACCCGCGGGGCGCCGGTTTCAAACGAGGCTTTGGAGACACTGTGCGAGGAGGTGCCCTCTTTGGCGCTGCTGGAGCCCTCCCTGCGTGCGGGGCCTGCTTTCAACGGCTACTATGACAAAGAGAAAGACGCCTATGGGGGAAGTTTTTACTACGCGCTAAAGATGGCTGCCTGGCTGGAAGGGCTGACACCGGACGCCGAGAGCGCGCAGGCATACTGGACGAAGGTGCGGCAGGAGGTGGACCATGCCGTGGCCGAGGGCAGGCTGAAAAGCGCAACACCCGGCGGCAGCACCCTGCCCCGCTGGGACTCCTCGCTATTGGGCCCGGCGGTGCGCGAGTCGCTTTCAGCGATCAAGCTGGTGCTGCTTTTTGAGACCATCGACCAGCACCCCCAGGTGAGTTTGGGACAGGCCGA
Source organism: Ruminococcaceae bacterium OttesenSCG-928-I18 (assembly GCA_030266325.1). Lineage (GTDB taxonomy): Bacteria > Bacillota > Clostridia > Oscillospirales > Ruminococcaceae > JAAYCI01. Next base: position 12,449 of record JAJDHT010000022.1, on the reverse strand, counting down.
CGAAGTGCAGCGGATGGCCGAATGGCTGCATTCCCCCACGCAGCCCGAAGCGTATGAGGAAGGCGGACAGTCCTTGTATTTTAACCCCCTGCAAAAAGCGGTGTTTCTTTTTTGTGATGTGCTCATTTGGGTTTACCGCATCCTCATCTGGCCACTTTTGGCGCTGGCTGTTTATAAAACGGGGCTCTCGCTCGCCAGGGGTACAAAGCGCTTATTCAGGGAAAAAGAATTTTTCTTTGAGCTCCTCTGCGGCCTCTTGTCCCTGGGACTTTTCCTCAGTTTCCTGCTGCGCATCGCGGTTTCCTCCTATATGGAGGTGGCGGCATTTGGGGTGGGGACGTACCTGCTGTATCTTGCGGGGGGCGTGCCCGCCCTGCTGCTGTTCTGTTGTTACGGCACACTGTTGCCCACACCTAAGGAGGCCGCCTGATGCCACATCTTTTGGTCGTAGGTGCCGGCGCGGCGGGGCTTTTCGCCGCGGGGACCGCCTTAAAAAAGGGGCATGAGGTCACGCTCGTGGAGCATATGGACAGGCCGGGCAAAAAGCTGTGCATCACAGGGAAAGGGCGCTGCAACCTGACGAATGACTGCGACGAAACGGGTTTCTTTGAGAATATACGCCGCAACCCTAAATTCTTATACAGTGCCATCAATAAGTTTCCGCCGCGCGCGGCCATGCGGTATTTTGAAGAGGAACTTTCGGTGCCGCTCAAAGTGGAACGCGGGCACCGGGTTTTTCCTCAAAGCGACCGCGCCGAAGAGGTGGTACAGGCGCTGGTACATTCGGCCAAGGACGCCATTTCCGTCAGGGGGCAGGCCACGGGGCTCTTACTGGAAAGGGAAGGCTCCGAATGCGGTGGCGTACGGCTGGCGGACGGGCGGGAGTGCCGGGCGGATGCCGTGCTGCTGTCCACGGGCGGGCTGTCCTACCCCGCCACGGGTTCGACGGGCCTTGGGTATGAGATGGCGCGGCAGGCGGGCCACGCCATCGTGCCGCCGGTGCCCAGCCTCGTGGCACTGAGGGAAAAGGGAACGCTCTGCAAACGGATGCAGGGGCTGAGCCTGCGCAATGTCACACTCACGCTTTTTGAGGGGGAGACCCCCCACTTCAGGGAGCAGGGAGAGCTGCTTTTCACGCATTTCGGGCTTTCGGGCCCTTTGACGCTCTCGGCCAGCGCCTATGTGGCAGAAGAAAAAAAGAAACCGTATCATATTGAAATAGATCTGAAGCCTGCGCTTTCGGCCGAAAAACTGGACGCGCGGCTGCAACGGGATTTTGAAGTTTTCGCGAACCGGAATGTTGCCAACTGCCTCGACAAGCTGTTGCCGAAGGCAATGCGCGGCGTGATGGTGGAGTTGTGGGGTGTGGACGGGGACAAAAAGACGAATCAGCTCACGAGGGAAGAACGCCGCCGCCTGGGAGAACTGATCAAGCATTTTCGCATAGAGATTGAGGGCAAGGGAGACCTTGCGCATGCGGTTGTCACATCGGGCGGCGTGGATGTGCGGCAGGTGAACCCCCGCACGATGGAAAGCAAGCTGTGTAAAAATCTCTATTTTGCAGGAGAAGTTCTGGATGTGGACGGCTACACCGGAGGATTTAACCTGCAGATTGCCTGGGCCACGGCCTGGGCGGCGGCATGTTCTCTCTGAGAAACACCTGCCGCTTTTGGGCAAAATGCTCCTTGTTTCTTTTCTAGTTATGTTATAATATTGGAATTGTCGCCGGGTGTGGTTTGAAATATCGGACCGCTTTCGGCAAGGAAGGGGGGAGGACGATGGTCTCAATCGCGATTGACGGTCCTTCTGGCGCGGGCAAAAGCACATTGAGCCGCGCTTTGGCAAAAAAACTGGGGCTTTTGTATGTGGATACGGGCGCGATGTACCGCGCGGTGGGCTTGGCGGCCTTGCGCGCCGGGGCGCCGACCAAAAATGCGGACGCCGTGGAAAGCTTGCTGCCCCATACAGAGGTCTCGCTGCGCCATTTGGGTGGCGCGCAGCAGGTTTTCCTCAACGGAGAGGACGTCTCAAAGACCATCCGGGCCGAAGAGGTCTCGATGGCGGCCAGCGATGTTTCGGCCCACCCTGCGGTGCGGGCCTTCCTTTTGGACACCCAGCGCAGGCTTGCAAAAGAGAACGATGTGATCATGGATGGGCGGGACATCGGCACGGTGGTGCTGCCAAAGGCAGAGCTGAAAATATTCCTGACGGCAACCGCCGAAGACCGCGCGCAGCGAAGATACGAAGAATTGCTTGCCAAGGGGATGCAGGCGGATTACCAAAAGGTACTGGAAGATGTGAAGCAGCGCGACTACAACGACAGCCACCGCGCGGCGGCGCCCTTAAAAAAGGCCGAAGACGCCGTGGAGCTGGTGACGACGGGCAACAGTTTCGAGCAGTCCCTGGAACAACTGTATGCACTGATTTTACAGCGCCTGCCCCAGCTTGGGCAAGGTGGAAAGGATGGATAATAAGCAGAGGCCGCCCAAAGAGAAGGGGGGAGAGCTCCCAAACGAAGTGCGCATCGAGCTTGCAAAAACGGCGGGGTTCTGCTTTGGGGTGGACAGGGCTGTGCGTATGACGACAGATCTGTTGAGAGCCGGAAAAAAGGTGGCGACACTCGGGCCGCTGATCCACAACCCCCAGGTGATTCGCCTGCTGGAAGAGCAGGGTGCCAAAGCGGTGTCGTGCCCGGCCGAGGTGGAACTGGACAGTGTGGCGGTCATCCGGAGCCATGGGGTGGCGCCGCAGGTGCGCGGCGAGCTGGAACAGCGGGGCGTGGAGATCGTGGACGCCACCTGCCCCTATGTACAGAAAATCCACAAAATTGCACAAAATTCGGCCCGGGAGGGGAAGATCCTGCTGCTTGCGGGAGACGCCGGGCACCCTGAAGTGCAGGGGATTGCAGGCCAGGCGCCGGGTGTGACGTTTATTTTTTCCAGCGCAGAAGAATTGGGCGATATATTGGAAGGAATTGAGCAGGCACGACCCATAGTGGCCGTGGCCCAGACAACTTTTGCGGTGGACGAATGGGCAGAATGTGTACGTCTTATCAAAAAGGTGTGTACAAACAGCGAGGTTTTTGATACAATATGTAAAGCAACACAGGCGAGACAAAAGGAGACGGAGGAACTGAGCCGCCGCAGTGATCTGGTCATCGTAATCGGTGGAAACGGCTCCTCCAATACCCGCAAACTTTACCATGTCGCAGCGGCTCACACCCGGGCTGTGCAGGTGGAAGATGCCGTACAGCTGAAAGGAATTGACCTTGGCGGCGTGTGTGCGATTGGTATTACGGCGGGTGCCTCCACACCCTCGTCTGCAATTGAGGAGGTACGAACCACAATGAGTGATCAGATTCACGAAGGGGAAAAAAGCTTTGAGGAGATGCTGGACGACTCCATGAAACCTGTGTATGCAGGGCAGGTCGTCAAGGGGGTTGTGGTTGCGGTTTCCACCAATGACATCACAGTGGACATAGGCACGAAGCACACGGGTATCGTGAAGCTGGAGGAGTGGACGGACGACCCGGCTGTGCGCAGCGCCGAAGAGGTGGCCAAGCGCGACGAAGAGGTGGATCTCGTGGTCGTCAAAGTGAACGACCAGGACGGGATCGTGCAGCTTTCCAAACGCCAGATGGAGGCGAAAAAAGGCGCTATCGAGGTGGAAAAAGCCGCCGAGGAAGGCACCGTGATGGACGGCTATGTCACCGAGTCGAACAAGGGCGGCCTTGTGGCCAATGTCAAGGGTGTGAAGGTGTTCATTCCCGCCAGCCAGGCCACCGCGCGCCGTGGCGAAGACTACACCGCGCTCGTTCGCCAGCATGTCAAACTCAAAATCAAGGAATACAGCCCCCGCCGCACCATCGGCAGCATCCGCGAGGTTTTGGCCGAGGAGCAAAACGCCGTCCGGGAGAAATTCTGGAACGAGGTGGAGGTTGGGAAGAAATATATCGGTACCGTTAAAAGCCTTACCAATTACGGCGCTTTTGTCGATATCGGCGGCGTAGATGGACTGGTTCATATCTCGGAACTGTCCTGGAGCCGGATCAAACACCCCAGCGAAGTGGTGCAGGTGGGCGACACCATCGAGGTCTATGTCAAGGACCTCGACATGGAGAACCACAAGGTCTCCCTCGGCTATAAAAAGCAGGAAGATAACCCCTGGGAAAAACTCAAAACCGAGTATCCCATCGGGAGTGTGTTTACGGCCCCCGTGGTCAGCATCACCCAGTTTGGCGCCTTCGTACGTATTTTGCCCGGCATCGATGGGCTCGTACACATCAGTGAGATCAGCCATGAGCGTGTAGAGAAGGTGGCAGATGCCCTGAAGGTGGGCGACGAGGTCGAAGTGAAACTGCTGGACGTGGATTTCGACCGTAAGCGCATCAGCCTTTCCATGAAAGCCCTGTTGCCCGAGCCCGAGAAGGATCAGCCCAGGACGGGCGAGGATGAAGTGGTGGCCAGCGCCAGCGAGGAAGAGACCACGGTGGCGCCCGAAATCACTGCGGAGATGGAAGCGGAACCCGAGGAAGAACAGCAGCCCGCACCTGCCGAGGAGGAACCCGCCGGGGAACCGGACGAGGCGCAAGCGCCTGAGGAGGCACCACAGCCAGTAGAAGACGAGGTGCCCGGGGCAGAGGCGGAAGAGGGAACCGAGGAAGAGACCGAATCATAAGAGTGCTTACATAAAGAAAGCGTGGCGGAGGCAAAGAATATTTTGCCTCCGTTTTGCGTTGGTCGGTGAGTGTGAATGGGAGAACAATCCGTACTGCTAAAGGAGAACCGAGCCTCTTCTCCGGGGGGGCTTTCGGGCAGTGCGCTAAAATACATTGCCATCGTGGCGATGTTCATAGACCACTTCGCCAGCGCCATGGGTTTGGAGTACTATGGCCCGCTGGGCAGCGTACTGCATTTTATTGGCCGCACCACGGGGCCCCTGATGTTTTTCTTTATTGCGGAGGGGTACCGGCACACACGAAATGTCAATCGATATACGCTGCGTCTTGTGCTCTTTGCCATTCTTTCGTATCTGCCCTATATCTATTATAAAACCGGGGCTCTGCCCACGGCGGCGAGCTGGATGACGCTGAATGTGATCTACACCCTGCTGATGGGGCATCTCGCGCTGCGTTTTCTGCATGAGGTGAAAAATATCATTCTGTCGTGGACGGGCATTTTTGTCTGCATGGTGCTGGCGTCTTACGGAGACTGGGGATTTTTCGCCGTGGCGGCCATCCTCCTGTTTGATATGTTCAGGGGAAACCTGCGTTACCAGCAGTTCGCGTTTTGCCTGCTGACGCTGCTTGTCAAAGTTCTCCCTCCGCTTACGGGGGCGCTGAAAAACCACTCTATGGAGGCCAATTTCACGGCAGGCCTCATCGAGGCGGCGGTCGCCTGCGGCATGTTTGTCCCGGTGATCCTTCTGCACTTTTATAACGGGCGGCGCGGCGGCGCGAACAAGTGGCTTTTCTATCTGTTCTACCCCGCCCACCTGCTGTTTTTAGGATTGCTGAAAAAAGCGGTGCTGGCCTTTTCGATGTGAGACGCCTGCCGGCCCCCCCTTGCCGAACCGCCGAGAAAAGAGTATAATTTGTCTTGAAAAACCGCACATTCAGTAAAAGGAGAAGAAAGATGACCTATACGAAAGATATGATTATCGGAGACATCCTCGACCAGGATGAAAGCACCGCCCCCATCTTTATGGAGATGGGTATGCATTGCCTCGGGTGCCCCGCCTCCCGCGGCGAGACCCTGGAGCAGGCCTGTATGGTGCATGGCCAGGACGTCAACAAAATTGTGGAAAAACTCAACGAGCACGCGGGTGCGTAGAGAGAGCCACGCCCGGCCTTCGGCTGCCGGAGGAGAGATGTACCGCGCCGGGCGCCCGTCGCCCGGCGCGCGTCTTATAGCGGCGGGGTCCCTTGTGCGAAAGGGCCGCCCCGTGGCGGACATTGGCTGTGACCACGGCAAGCTGGCCGTCTGGCTGGTAAAGAAGGGCATCAGCCCCAAAATCATCGCCGTCGACAAACGGCCCCTGCCGCTGTCCCGCGCGAAAGCGCTGGCCAGGCAGTGTGGTGTGCAGGACTGCGTGGATTGCCGGCTGGGGGACGGGCTGTCTGCCCTTGGCCCCGATGAAGCAGAGGAAATTCTGATCACGGGGCTTTCGGGCGAGACGATCACCGATATCCTGGCGGCGGCGCCCTGGCTGGGGGAGAAAAAGGTACATCTCGTGCTGCAGCCCACCACACGGGCGTCGGTTTTGCGCCGGTGGCTGTGCGAGGAGGGCTTTGCGCTGGAAGAGGAAAGGCCCGTTTTGGAGCGTGGGCGCGCCTATACGAACCTCTCTGTCTATTCAAAAGGACAGAAAATGGTTCCCACAGAACGGTTCTGTGAGGTGGGCCTTCTGCCCAGGGCGGGAGGCCGCGCCGCGGAAACATTACTGCAGAACCGTCTTGTAGACTTACGAAACCGGCTGAAAGCGCCCATGAATGCCGCGGAGAAAAACGACCTGAAAAGCCTGATTGACGAGGTGGAAGCATGCCTAAGATTGCTGAAATAGCGGAATTTATTGAGAGCGTGGCCCCCGCGGAACTGGCAGAGGAGTGGGACAACAGCGGCACCCTGGTGGACTGTGGGGGAGAGGTGAGGGGGATTCTTTGCGCCCTTGACATCACAAACGCCGTGGTGCGGGAAGCCGAGACGGGCAACTGCCAGCTCATCGTAGCCCACCACCCGGTCATCTTCCATCCGCTGCGAAAAATCGGCCATGGGGATATCGTCTACAGGCTGGTGCGAAAGCACATCAGCGCCATCTGCGCGCATACGAACCTCGACGCGGCGACGGGCGGTGTCAACGACATTCTGTCCGCCATCTTCGGCGTGCTGGAGCCCGAGCCGTTTGCCAGGGTGGGCCGTGTGGGGGTTTTGCGCCAGCCGACCAGCGCCACCAAGCTGGCGGAAAGCTGTGCCGAGCGTTTCTCGGCCCATGTGCGCTATGTGGATGCGGGAAAACCCGTGCACAAGCTGGCCATCATGGGCGGCAGCGGGGGCGGCCTGCTGGAGGAGGCGCTCGAGGCCGGTGCCGACTGTATCCTGACCGGCGAAGCGGACCACCACGATGCCGTGGACGCACGGGAAGCCGGGGTTTCGCTGATTGTAGCCGGACACTATTCCACCGAGTTTCCCGTCGTGCCCGTCATGGCCGACCGGTTGATCAAACGCTTCCCCGATGTGACGGTCCTCATCAGCCGCAAGGGCAAGGATCCTTTCAAATATGCAGACCCGAAATGACCTATCATGAGGTGAGAAATGGCGCTTGATGCTGCCACCTTGGCCCTGACCGGGCGCGAGTTACTCTACGCGCTCGCGGAGGCCCGGATAGACAAAATCCACCAGCCGACCCGGGACGAAGTGCTTTTGCAAATGCGCAGCCGCCGGGCCGGCTTTTCCCTGTTGATCGCGGCGCGCACAGGTTCGGCCAGGGTATGCCTGACCGAGATGAAGTACGACAACCCGCCTGTCCCGCCCTCCTTTTGTATGCTGCTTCGCAAGCATCTCTCGGGGGGCAGGCTGATTGGCATGCACACACCGGAGGCGGAGCGCATTCTTTTTCTCGATTTTCAGTGTGTCAATGAGATGGGAGACCTGGTGTACAACACACTGGCGGCGGAGCTCATGGGCCGATACTGCAACATCGTGCTTTTCCGCAAAGAGCCGGACGAGCAGGGACAGCTGCACGACGGCAAGATCATCGACGCCCTGAAGCGCGTGGACTTTGAAGACAGTGAGGTGCGGCAGCTTTTGCCGGGGCTGGCCTATACCCTGCCGCCCAAAAGGGAAATGCCCGATTTGCTGCGCGAGCCCGCAGTCCTGCTCACCGAAAAACTGATGCAAAGCGAACTGCCCGTGGGCGACGCGCTGCGAAAGATGGCAGGGGGCGTGGGCCCGGTACTGGCCAGGGAGGTGTGCTATCGGGCGTTCGGCACATCGGACCCCGCCGCCGGCGCCCTGAGCGAAGCGCAGCAGGAGGCCTTTAGAGAGGCCGTCTATTCCATCCGTGCCGATTTCGAGGCGGGCGGCAGGCCCAACCTCGTGCGCCGCGAGGACGGTACCCCTGTGGAGTTCAGCTTTACCCCCCTGACCCAGTATGAACCCGCGGGCACGTTGGTGTTCTACGACACCTTTTCGCAGATGCTGGAGGGGTACTATGCCGAAAAAGACAGGACGGAGCGTCTGCGGCAGAAATCCAAAGCCCTGCGGAAAACGGTGCAGAACCTGTACGACAGGGCGGTGCGCAAACAGGCCGCCCGCACCGAAGAGCTGGCCAGCAGCGAGGACAGCGAGCATCTGCGCATCAAAGGGGAGTTGCTGACGGCAAACCTGCACGCCTTCCAAAAGGGGGAAAAGCAGGTCACGCTGGCCAACTGGTATAAGGGCGGGGAAATGACGAGCATTCCCCTGGATGTCCGCCTTTCCCCCAGCGCCAACGCGCAAAAGTATTTTAAAGAGTATAAAAAGAAACAGACGGCGGCGAAGAAGCTGGCACAGCTTCTGAACGCCGGCAAGAGGGAGATTGCCTACCTTGAAACGGTGCTCTATGAAGTGGAGCAGGCCGAAGGGGAAAATGCCCTTGGGGAAATCCGCGCGGAGCTCAAAAACCAGGGATATCTAAAATATTATAAACAGAGGGACAAAAAGCAAAAGCCTGCCGATTTCCTGCGCTACCGCTCTTCGGACGGGTTTCTGATTTTGGTGGGACGCAACAATGCCCAGAATGAAAAACTGACCCTCAAAACAGCCCGGGGTAAAGACCTCTGGTTCCACACCAAAAATGCCCCCGGCAGCCATGTGGTCGTGATGAGCGAGGGCAGGGAGATCCCCCTCTCCACCCAGAACGAGGCGGCGATGCTGGCGGTTTGGCACTCCAGCCAGAAAAACGGTGCCAAAATACCCGTGGACTACACCGAGGTGAAAAATATCCGAAAGACAAACGACCTGCCGCCCGGCATGGTTTTGTATGAGCATTATGAGACGGCCTATGTGACGCCCGAAGAGGAGGCGCTGCGCACCCTGCAGCAGCGACAGGTATGAGCGGCGGCGCAGTGGGCGTAGAGAGGGAAAAGCCCACCCCGAAAGCGCGGGTGCGTGTTCTCGATACACTGCGGGGGTTTTCCATCCTCAGCATGGTGCTCTACCATGGCATGTTCGACCTCGTCTACATGTTCGGGGTGGACTTGCCCTGGTACCGTGGCTGGCCGGGCTACCTTTGGCAGCAGAGCATCTGCTGGGTGTTTATTCTCGTGTCGGGCGCCAGCCTGCACTACGGCAGGCACACGCTCAAGCGGGGCCTTGTGGTGCTGGGCTGCGGGCTGCTTGTGTCCCTTGTCACGGCCGTGGGCATGCCCAGCCAGGCCATCTGGTTCGGTATCCTTCATTTCATGGGGGCCGCCATGTTGCTCTCCCTCCCCCTGCGTCCCCTTTTGAAAAAAGTGCCCGTGTGGGGCGGGGCCGCCGCCTGTTTCGCCCTGTTTTTGTTCACAAAAGGGGTGCCATACGGGTTTTTGGGTATTGCGGATCACCCCCTGCTCACCCTGCCCGAAGTGCTGTACTCCACGCCCTTTTTGTTCCCGCTCGGCCTGCAGAATGCGGCCTTTTCCTCGGGGGACTATTTCCCCCTCATCCCCTGGTTTTTCCTCTTCCTCACGGGCTGGTTCATCTGGGCGGGGCTGAAAGATAAGGCGCCGCGCAGCACAAAACGCCCCGGCCCGCTGGGCTTTTTGGGGCGGCACAGCCTGCTGATCTATATGTTGCACCAGCCGGTACTTTACGGGCTGTTTTGGCTGCTGAACCTGGCGGGAGTTTTTTCCTGAACACAAAGAGGACGAATGAAACGCACTGCCGGCAGCTGGGCTGCGGGCTATCGAGGTGCCATGGACCGACAAATCCGCCCCAAGGGACGGGGTAGTAGACCTTACTTGTGGGGAACCAATGGAGGGAAACCTGATGAAAAAGAAACTGGCGCTTGCGCTGCTCCTGCCCGTCGTGCTTTTATTTGGGTGTGACGCGAAAACACCGGAAATTGACACCGCCCAATACTCCGATGCGCCAAAGGAGGAGAGGCTGCATGAGATCGTGATCTATTGGGCGTTCAACACGGGTTCCTATGAGGAATCCTGGACCTATGTGTTCAGCCAGGAGGGCATTGTAGAAGAGGGTTATAGCGAGGTGCCGAACGAACAGGATATCGTCCTGGATGAAAATGGACAAGAAATGGTGCAAAGGCCCGAAGAGATGCCGGGCGGCGCCTCGAACTTCTTTCACGGCGCGGCACCCGGCGATGTGATCATCACCTTCACCACGACGAAAGGTAAAAAGGTGCTGGACGAGACCGCTTATGTGGTCCGTGTCTATGACGATCTTCGGCTCTCGATTTTAGATACGGTCGACATCGTGAGCCGTTCGGAATCCTGGAAGGTGGAGAATAAATAGAAAATAATACTTGCATTTCGCCCGCAGGTTTGCTATTATGTTTAAGCGACTGCGAATGCCCAACCAGCCAGGTTGGGTGCGATGTGCGATGAAGCGGGAGGTTGCGGCGGCGCTTTCGGCCAAAGGCAAAGCCGGTTTTTCCGCAGAGTATGTCATGGTCTTAGAACCGGGCGAAAAATACTGACGGCAAAGGGATATGTTTCTCCTGAAAAGCAGGACAAACCAAGGTCCGCTCCCTGTTCCTGGGGAACTTTGCGTGAGTGTGTCCGGGGGAACTGCCAGGGGCGGTTCACCGGCTTTTCTCATGCAAAAAGATGAAACACCCGGCGCAGTGTTCAGTATTTTGCAAACCGTCGTGCGGGCCGGGGCCCGCGGCACACAGAAGTTGGGGCGTGAAACGGCCTGGTGCGCCTTGGAACGTGTGCAATTATTATCCATTTATAATAGGAGGCGATTTCATTTGGCAGTCAAGGAAAAAATCAGGATCCGTTTGAAAAGCTATGATGCGGGGCTGATCGACTCGGCGTCGGAGAAGATTGTGGAGACCGCAAAGCGCACGGGCGCGCGTGTCTCGGGGCCCATCCCCCTTCCCACAGACAAGGAGATTATCACCATCCTGCGCGCGGTGCACAAGTATAAAGACAGCCGAGAGCAGTTTGAGACCCGCACCCACAAGCGTCTCATCGATATCCTGAAACCCTCGAACAAAACCGTCGAGGCGCTCACAAGTTTACAACTCCCCGCCGGTGTCGAAATCGACATCAAGCTGTAAAGCGGCCAAGCGCCGTCTGGGGTCATGTTGGTGCGCTGAAAGGGGCATCAACCAATAACCTATTCTTTTAGGAGGACACATCCATGCAAAAAGGTATCATCGGGAAGAAAGTCGGAATGACGCAGTTTTTCGACGAAGCCGGCAAGATGGTTCCGGTGACGGTGGTAGAAGCCGGACCCTGCGTTGTAGTACAGAAGAAAACCGTGGAGAGCGACGGCTATGAGGCCGTGCAGCTCGGATTTGGGGACGTCTCTACGAAGCGCGTCTCGAAACCCCGCAAAGGGCATTTCGACAAGGCCGACGTAGGTCCCAAGAAAACCCTGCGGGAGTTCAAGTTTGAAAAGATAGACGAATTCAGCATCGGAGATATCCTCAAAGCCGATGTATTCGCCGAGGGCGACCGCATCGATGTTACGGGCACCAGCAAGGGCAAGGGCTACGCCGGCACGATCAAACGCTGGAATGGCCATGTGATGCGCAAGACCCACGGCACCGGCCCCATCGCCCGCCATGCGGGTTCCATGGGTGCCTGCTCCACTCCCTCGCGCGTCATGAAGGGCAAAAAACTGCCCGGACACCTTGGCGCCGAACGCGTGACCGTGCAGAACTTGACGGTCGTCAAAGTGGACCCCGAAAACAATCTCATCGCCATCAAGGGTGCGCTTCCCGGTGCCAAAGGCAGCGTTGTTTGCATCCGCGACAGCGTGAAGGCGTAAAGGAGGAAGCGAAGGATGGCAAAATTTGACGTAGTGGACAGGAAGGGCAAAAAGGTCTCAAGCCTTGAGCTCTCGGACGATATCTTCGGCATCGAGCCGAACGAGCGTGCCATGCACGCGGCTGTGGTGAACTACCTGGCCAACCAGCGGCAGGGCACCCAGAGCACCAAAACCCGCGCCGAGGTACGTGGCGGCGGGCGCAAACCCTGGCGGCAGAAGGGCACCGGCCATGCGCGGCAGGGCTCTATCCGCTCTCCGCAGTGGAAGGGCGGCGGCGTGGCCCTGGGGCCGAAACCGCGCGACTACAGCTACCGCTTAAACAAGAAACTCAAACGCCTGGCGCTTTTATCCGCCCTTTCGGCAAAGGCCAAAGCGGGCGAGCTTGTCATCGTGGACGAGCTCAAGATGGAAGAATACAAGACCAAGGCCGTCATCGCCGTGCTGGACGCGCTTGAGGCCAAGAAGCCGCTG
>JAJDHT010000021.1 GCA_030266325.1 Ruminococcaceae bacterium OttesenSCG-928-I18 | reverse complement strand
TTACCTCTCCCATGGATACCCGCCAGCAATTGATCCCAAGTCTTCCATGTCAAGTTTATTCGTCTGTTCGGTAAGCAGGGTTACGATGTCTTGCGCCTCTTTTTGGGTAAGTGTGACGTTCTGCGTGGCAAAAAGTTCAATAACAGCGCCGTTATCCATGTTATCAATAATTTTCTGACGAAACGCCTGGTTGCTTAGCAATTTGTACACTTTGTCTTTCATGGTTTTCCTCCTACAAATATGTGGTGTTGGGCATGTTGATTGTTTATACACGGCAATGCGGGGGGCGTTACAACAAATATACCACAAAAGGAGCGCATATGAACCACAAAAAGTCTTTGGTAGCGCTTTAAATGCCAACCACCAAGGAGGACGCTGAGACATGGTGAAAACAATATTAACGCCATTGAGCGAAGAAGAACGTAAGTTTGCCGAAGAACACCATGATATTGTATTGGAGTTTTTACACCAAAAGCGAAGGAGGTTCGACGAGTATTACGACGTGGTGATTTTCGGATATTTGAAAGCCGTGAAGCTATGGTTTTCCAAATCAGAAATTCAACGGCACACATTCAATGCAATTGCCATGAAACGAATGTTTGGTGAATTGCAGCACCACGCCAGAGATTCGAAACGTCCAATTCGACAGGCCCCGGACACGGTGCTTTCACTCGACATGGAAATGACTGAGAGTGGGATCGGTTTTTATGATCTGTTGCCTGACCCAGATAATTTTGTCAAACGTGTAGAGCAGCAGGAAGTGATAGCAAAATGTTTGTCTCGTGTACCAAAGAAAACGGCTGCGCTTCTTATTGACTACTACAGTTCTTCCCCGAAGCAAAGAGTGCGCAATATAAAAGATAAGTGGCATGAGGGAGAAGAAAATCCAATTATTGAATGCGGTTGTGGATGTGGCACAAAAATGCAAATGTTCAACCCCAAGACACGGGTTAAGAGGTTTTATCTGCCAGGCCACAACAAACCTGAACCAGTATTTCAAAAACCACATATTGATCTTTCGCTGTTTATCGATTTGCGAGACGAAATTGCACAAGTGATTTAACCACCACCCAAAAGGAGAAGGATAATGTGTGATTTTTGCCGTGAGAGCAACGCTGATAAAACCTGGGACGCAGGTGGTTCCCATGAGTTCCGTATCAGTGAGGGTGGCCTGTATTACTACGACGAAAAATACGGTTGGGAGGGCATAGCCGTCAACTTTTGCCCAATGTGCGGACAATCCCTGCGAGGTGAAAATGATGGAGAATAAGCTGTCGGCGTGTCCGTTTTGTGGCGGTGAAGCTAAATGGAGTAAGACACCGCAACTTGGGTTTGAGTTCATTATCTGCACCAAATGCCACTGTTCTACACCCGTTTGGATTGATGCTGACAAAGCGCGTGAAACATGGAACACCCGCTACACCCCAGCCCCGAGGTGTTGAGCCTGAATGACGATGACTAACCCCCTCGCGTGGAAGGAGATGTAGAAAAAACACCCCGCAGGAAGCGGGGCGAGGTATCTGAACATTCACCGTTTGCGCCGGGCAAGGACAACGCCGAGGGCAGAGAGAAGCGCGAGGCCGCCGTAGGCAAAGGGCAGGGCGGTGTCTCCGGTTTGGGGGGAACCCGATGTGTTTGTGGGCGCGGCACCGGAAGGGGCGGCGGGCACAGCACTGGACGAACTGGACGACACAGCGGAGCTGCTGCCGGGTTTGCTGGAGCTGGGAGCAGGGCTTGAACTGGACGGCTGGCTGGAACTGGGGGCCGCGTTCACCGTGATGATTTGGGTTTTGGTGTCGATGTCGCCGGTATCCTGCCAGGCGGTGCCATCGAATCTTTGCAAAAGGTAGGTGACGGTGAGGGTATGGGTGCCGGGGGTATCTAGGGTGACGTTGGCGGTGTATACCCCGGCGTTTTCGGTGAAGGTGCCCGAGGAGTTTACAGACCAGCTTTTGGGGATGTAGCGCTCGTCACCCTGAATCACGGAACCATCGGGCGCCGTTTGCCAATCGCCTGTGGCGTTAAGGGTGAATGCATCCCCGGCATCGACGCTGGTAGGGGCCACGAAAGTGTTATTGGATGCGTTGGCGGTGATGGGCGTGGCGGTGAAGGTGGGCATGGCTGCGGCTGAAGAAATGCCACCGCCATCACTATCGGCAACGTAGGACTGAATTTCGTAAGGGCCGCTGCCAACGTCTGCTTTTGATAGGGTGACGCTGTTGGAGGTGGCGCCGGCCACAATTTGTGCGGTGGGTGGCTGCACTGTTGTGCGAATGTTATACCCCTTCACATCGGACACAGGCGTCCAGTTGAAGGTGACGGTGCCGTCCCGGTGGTCTGTGGCGGTAGGGCTGCCCGGCGTTTGGGGGCTAGTGGTGTACACAGTGGTGGAAGGGGCATCTTGTATGACGGTGAAGTAGGGATTACTTGCGGAAATGGTTTGGTTAGGGCCAACAGTTTTTGGTAAAAAAGCATGTGTATGAGTGATTGAAGAGCCACTTGCATTGGTGTCAAAATTTAAGTTGTCAGAAGCGCCGGCAAAGGACAGGGTTACAGTGCCATAGGGGTGGTTTGGAATGCCACCCGTTAACTGAGCGTAACAAATGGGACCACCCCCCTGTATCATCTCGGCAGGCACATTTGTTAGGTTCAGCGTGGGCGTGTAGACCGTGATGGTGCCGCTTGCGGTTACTGTTTCGCTGAGCACCTTGCCAGTAACAGTATAGGAATAAGCGCCGGCAGTAACATTGCTGGCCGCGGCGCCGAAGATACGGACACTACCATTAGATATTATCCAACGCACTCCATCCGGGAGACCAGAAACAGATTGCTGTATGAGAGTGCCACCGCTGGAATTATATTCGATACTAGTGATGGCTTCGCCAACATGGACATGTTGGTCGTCTGTGCCTACCTCGCTTATTAAACTAAGCGATTCCGCCGCGTGCACCGGCAGGGGCAGAGTCAGCACCAGGGCGGCTAGTATGGCAAAGCACAGCAGCAGTGCCGCTATTTGTTTTTGCATTGTTTTTTGCATGAGAACCCCTCCGTGAGCCCAAATGGCTTATCGGGCATAGTATATCAGGTTTTTTATAGCTGGGTCAAGAAAAAATAAGCCCCTTGCGGGGCTGGGAAATAGTGTAGTGAATATTGTGCGGCCCAAAATATCAGACACCTTCTGTCAATCCCTGCGACTGGCTGTCACGTTCTTTTTCCATTTCTTCACACAATCGCTTGACGTAATTATACATGCGACCGCCGCCTGTACCGCGGCCACCAGCAACTGAAGAAAGGGCGTCGCCGGAAAGCTCTTCTGTCTTTGCTTTTTCCGTCGCCATCCAAATCTTTTCCAGCAAATCGTCTGCTAATGCTACCCCTTTGGCCGCAAAGCTTTTCCGCACTTCATCGGCATTGTTCGCTTTAAGCAGAGAATTGGCAAAGTCTTCATCGTTCAAAAGTTCTTTTATTTGTTTGTTCATAATGGCACCTCGCTTGTTAGTTTCTGGTTAAATTGCTCTTCTGAGTGTGTATACACAAGCAATTGGAAGGTGTTACAAGATACAGGGGCCAAAACTAAAACTTATTCAACGGCGTGGGATTGCACTTATCCCATTTGGAACCATATAGCTTTGAAGCCGTGTATAGCATAAGAAGTTGCTTATACTCCTTGCATTTGTAGGCTTCCAATATCCCGGCGATGCGGTTCTGTACATCTTTGTTCAGCAGTTCCATATCTTCTTGAGAGAGCTTGCCCGCTACATGCAAATCTTCCACAGCGCCATTTCTAAAAACCATATGGGCCAGAGCGCGAGAGGCATCATTGATATTATCCTCGAGTAAAAAATTCAAATCCATAACATCACCTCGAGAAAAGTATACCACAGGAGGCAAAAATGAAACAACCGATTGACCTTGAAAGGATTAGGGAAAGAGCCGGATTGCGTTCTGTGCCAAACTGCAAAGAGGATGTTGTCGCCCTGCTTGACGAAGTAGAGCGCTTGCAAAAAGAAAACAGGTTACTGCAAAAGATGGCTGCTGCAAAAAGTGACTGTTGGTTAAACCCAAAAGAGGATTGCGCGGTTTGGGTGAAGAACGCCCGCCTGCAGGGCTTGCTGGATGCCTACGAGACCCTAATGGTATGCCCGGGGTGCCATGCGCTGGATATTGATGCGGATGGATTTTGTGACTGTGGGGACAAAGCAATACCAATTCAAGAGTGGATGCACATATGGCGCGGATTCGGAGAAAGGGAGGGTGGGTAGAGTGGTCGGCATGGGAAACATCGGTGCTTCACAAAGGCGGAATGCCCCGGAAATAGGAAGCAGGTTGCGTGTGCTACGGGAAACCAACGGCAAAAGCCAGCAGGTGGTGGCCGATTTTTGTTGTATTCACCAGACAACACTGGGAGGATATGAGCGTGGCCTTTATTTGCCGGGCTTGGATGTGCTGAGTCGGCTGGCCGATTATTACTCCGTGAGCTTAGATTATTTATTGGGTCGAACGGATGAGCGCAAAAATTTGAACGTTTAAGGGTACAGCCATTAAAGTCAACTTTGGAATAGGGTAAAGTTGGATGGGTAGGAGTATTCTGCCTATCTTTTGCTATTGTTTGGCAAGTTAAACCAAGCGGGTGGTGAGGTGGCGAACGAAAAGGCGTTACAAGCGTACAAATTGTACAAGAGCGGCGAGCGGCTTGTGGACATTGCGGCTGCTCTGGGGGTGCCGGATGGGACCGTGCGCCGGTGGAAGAGCACCCAGCAGTGGGACAAGAAGGCCCCGAGCGCAAAGACGAAAGTGAACGCCAAAAACGAACGAGCGCGGGCGAACGCACGAACCGTTCGCAAGATGCAGGCGATGGCGGAAGCCAACACCCAGCTGAACGAACAGCAAAAACGCTTTTGTCTTTTGTATGCACAGCGGCCCAATGCAACACGGGCCTATCGGCTGGCATATGAGGGATGTGCCTACAACACCGCACGGACAGAGGGGTCTCGTCTGCTTACGAATCCCGCTATACAAGCAGAAGTGCGGCGGCAGAAGCAGGTTTTAATGGAAGGACTGATGGGAGACCCGACCGACGTGTTCCGCATGTATTGGGACATCGCGTTTTCCGACATGGGGGATTATGTGCAATGGGGACGTGCAAAGGTGCCCGTGATGGCCATGTATGGCCCCGTAATGCAGGAAAACCCGGAGGATCCCGACGGGGACAAGGTACCCCTGACTAAAGAAATCAACGAGGTACGGTTCCGGGAATCCGAAGAGGTGGATTCTACGCTGGTCGCCGAGGTGAAGCAGGGCCGGGATGGTGCCAGTGTAAAGTTGGCCAGCAAGGAAAAGGCATTGCAGTGGCTGTCGGACTACTTTGAGATGAACCCTGCCGACCAAAAGCGCGGTGAATTCAACGAACGGCGCCTGGCCATTGAGGAGGCCAAGGCAGGGGCACTGCAGCAGGATGCCGGCGACATTCTCTTCCAGATTGTGGCGCCGAGGGGTTTGCCCGAACAGGACGACGAGAACGAATAAACATTCAATACCAGGACGATTTTTGCATAGTTTTGCATGAATATATACACGGTTTTGAGGAAAACCAGTAAAACGACGGATGTACGAAGAATGCAAAGTCGCGTAATAAGCATTTAGCGAAATTGAGGGGTGACTGAGCCGATGCAGGTGAGAACATTGGAAGTCAACCCCGCGTACATGCCTTACTTGAACGACGACGCACGCCTGCAAATCTTCTTTGGCGGTTCGTCTTCGGGCAAAAGCCATTTTGTGGCACAGCGCGTGGTGATGGACGTGGTACAGAACCGGCGCAACTATCTGATTTGCCGGGATGTAGCCAAGACCTTGCGCAACAGTGTATACAACCAGGTGACCAAGATCATTGACGCGATGGGCTTGCGGGATCGGTTTGTGATCACCAAAAGCGAAATGACCATCACCTACAAGGGCAACGGCCGCCAGATTCTATTTGCGGGTCTGGATGACGTGGAGAAGTTAAAAAGTATCACCCCTGCGTTGGGTGTACTGACCGATGTGTGGATAGAAGAGGCCACTGAAATCAGCTATGAAGCCTTTAAACAGCTTACCAAGCGGTTGCGCGGTCTAGTCGAGGATGGCCTGACCAAGCGCATAACCTTCACATTCAACCCCATCACAAAGGAGCACTGGATATACAAGGAATTCTTTGGAGGGTGGCTGGATGACAAGGCGGTGTACCGTGACCGCAACCTGGTGATTGTAAAAACCACCTACCTGGACAACCACTTTTTGACAGCGGATGACCGGGCCGCGCTGGAGAACGAAACAGACCGCTACTACTACGAAGTATACACGCTGGGCAAGTGGGGCGTGTTGGGCAAGGTGATTTTCCGCAACTGGGAAACCCAAGACCTGACCGAACGCATACCCAGCTTTGACAAAATACACAACGGGCTGGACTTTGGCTTTTCCGATGACCCCAACGCCCTTGTGCGGGTGCATATAGACCAACGGGCAAAGACGCTGTATGTCTTCGAGGAAATGTACCAGGCCGGGATGATGGATGATCAACTGGCCGAGGAACTGGCCCGCCGCATTGGCACCCAATATGTGACCTGTGACTGTTCAGAGCCAAAATCCATAGCCGATTTGCAGCGCCGGGGCATTCGCGCCCTGTCTGCGGTGAAAGGCCCGGACAGCATTAACTTTGGCATCCGGTTCCTGCAGGGGTACAAAATCATCATCCATTCCGGCTGTCGACACTTCCGTAATGAAATTGCCACCTACCACTGGGCCGAGGACAAGTACGGCAATGCCTTGAAACGCCCCGTGGACAAGGATAACCACCTGTTGGACGCCTTGCGGTACGCGCTGGAGAGCATCATGCACCAGGCGGAGGCCAAGGCCGCCAAGCGGATATAGGGTGCTGCGATGTGTAAGCATAAGTGGGTGCGGCACGAAGATGTGAGCGAATGTACGAGGTGCGGCCTGACCGTGACCGTGGACGGCAAGGTGCTGCATGATCGACGGTTCCCTGGGGCTGTGGCACGTAAGAAATACCGTAAAAAAGCTGGGAGGAAAAAGCATGGGAAGCTTTGAACAAAAAAAACAAGACCCGTGGGGCTGCCCCTGTGAAACCAATACCCGCACGGACCTCAGCCTGTACCCGGATTTCACCGCCGAGATAGAGGCCATCAAGAAGGCGAAAGGCATCACGGCAGAAATCCTGAAAAAGATTATTGCCAAGCACCTGCCTAATTCCAGCTTCAACCGCAGTTTATACCGGCGCTATATGGGTGTTGATGTGCCCATATATCACCGCAGTAAACGCTTTGAAGATGACCCGAACGCCATCAACAATAAAATCAACAACGATTTTTTTGGAGACATCGTCAATTTTTTTACCGGATATTTTGCCGGCAAGCCCATTGGCTACAGCTACAGCGTGACGCAGGAGAGCGAGGATGACACGGGGAGCAAGGAGGCCGTTGAGGAAGCGTCCAAGGCGCTGACGGATTTTGTGACCAGAAACAACATGATGGACGTGGATATGGAGACAGCCAAGTATGCCGCTGTGTGTGGATATGCGGCACGGTTGTTCTACCATGACAGCGAGGGCAGCGAGCGGGTTCTCGCCGTGCCCCCTTATGAGGCGGCCATCCTTTCTGAAACCGACATCACAGAACCGTTTGCCGCGGTGCGGTATTTCCCGGTGGCAGATTTGGACGGGAAAGTGACGTGGCACGCCGAATACTATGACGCGGATAAGATCGTGTTCTTCCGTGGGGATTCCGCCGAAAACTTGACCCTCCAGGACAAGGAAAAGCACCTGTATGACTTTTGCCCCCTACAAGGTATCCCTAAGAACGGGGAGATGATGGGCGACGCGGAAAAAGCGTTGCTGGCCATTGATGCCTATGACCGCGCGCTTTCGGACGCAAACAACGACGTGGAGGCGTTCGCCCATGCCTATATGATTTTTGAGGGCCAGATTGATGACGAGGAGATCACCCGAGGACAAAAAGCGGGGGCGTTCAGAATCCCGCCGATGAGCAGCGCTGCGGGAAGCCGCGGGCCCGTGTATTTCCTGACAAAAGACGTCAACGACGCTTTCATGGAGCACCACTTGGATCGGCTGGAAAAGAATATCTACCGGTTTAGCAACACCCCCAACCTGACGGACGAGAATTTTTCCCAGAATTCCAGCGGCGTGGCCTTGAAGTTTAAACTGCTGGGAATGGAGACTAAGTGCGGTATCTTCCAGGCAAAGATGACATCTGCCGGTACCTATATGTTTAAATTGCTGGCCTCCAGCTGGGCAAAACGGAAGATTTCTGCCGACCCACTGCAATGTAGCATGGAATTCCACCGCAATTTCCCGCTGGACCTGGCCAGCGAAGCGCAGGCCGTGCAAGCGCTCATCTCTGCGGGGCTGCCCGAGCGGGTGGCGTTCGCACAACTGTCGTTCATTGAGGACGTAGATTGGGTGATGCAGATGATTGAGGCGGAGAAAGACGGGATTCCCGACCTTCCGAAGGATGGGGCAAGCCAGGACGCCGGAGCAAGAGAGGAAATCGGCGAAAACCCGGACGAGGGAGAACTGAATTTAGACGACGCTACCTTGGGACAGGGGTAGGTGACAGCGGATGGCCGCCAAAACACAAGGTGAATGGCCGCAACGTGGCCAGAGAAGGCCCTCTGGGGGGCTGGAACAACTGTTGCGGACGCTGCGCGTCATTGAAGACCACCGCACAGATACCATGGAACGGACGTTGCGAGACGAATACAGCCGGACCCTGCGGGAATTGCAGCAGTATCTTTCTGATGAATTTCTCCGGTATGGAGAGGACGGCAGCCTGGATTTCGCTGCGCTGAATCGAAGCGGAGAGCATGCCCGTTTTCTGGAGGAGGTTCTTGCAAAGGTACAGCATCTTACAAGCGGTACCAGCGCGGCTATCCGGGGTATGGTTGAGGAGATGTACACCCTTGCCTATGAGGGCGTCTTGGACGCTGTGGATACACTGGCAGGGGACAGCCGATTGGCCCAGGTCCTACAGCCCATACGGCGTGTGCGGCCGGAAGTGTTGCAAGCGGCGGTACAAAACCCGGTTTCCGGCCTGACGCTGGATGAGACCCTGGAGTGGAACCGGCACCAGATCATCTATGACATCAAGCGCAGTATCACGAACGGGATTATGAATGGCGATAGCTACACCACCATGGCCAGCCGACTACACGAGGTGTTGAATGGTGACTATAAAAAGGCGATGCGGATTGTACGCACGGAGACCCATCGGGTGCAGGAACAGGGCCATTATGACGGCATGGCCGAGGTGGATGAAAAGCTGAAAGACGGCGCTGTTCGAGTCTATAAAATCTGGCGAACGATGAAAGACGAGCGGGTGCGGCCGCAGCGGGGACTCTCGAAGAAAACGGGAAAAAGGCTGGCTTCCAGCGGCAAGGCCGACCATGTGAAGATGGAGGGTGTGACCGTTCTCAGGGACGAGGAATTCGACCTTGGCCACGGTGTGACAACCCTGATACCCGGCAGCAGTGGCAACGCGGCCGACGATATCCACTGCCGGTGCTTTGTGGAATACGTGGTACGGGATGCCGACGAAAAAGAGGTGACAAATCTCACCGAACCCTTGGACGGAGCGGCGGCAGATGATATAATTGACGTGGAAGCAGTGAGCAAAACACTGCGAAAGGTCGAGGGGGAAATCAGAGGCCTTGACCATGAGGTGGGGGCCGTTATTGGAAGAGACGGGCGGCTGTTGAATAAAACACAAGGAGAGGCACATAGCGTAAATCCTCCAAAAGATTTGTTAAAAGGAAACATTTTCACACATAATCATCCGAGCGGCGGCACCTTTTCTACTGATGATATTCGAAATTTTGTGAGTGATGGCCTGTATGAGGTGCGTGCTGTTACACCACAGGGGACAGTGTATAGGATGCGTTGGGGGGAAGGCGAAAAGAACACGCAATTGGCGCAGGATGTGATGGCCTATCCATTTTGGACGAAAACCAGAGAGCGGAAAGGCATTTCGCTTTTGCAGGCATTCAATGAAGTGATGGAAGAATGGCTGACAGAAAACGCAGACATATATGGATACTTGTACATGAAAGGGAACCTGTGATGGGAAAGATGTTTGATTTTGATGGGGAACTGGATTGGGTGAGGTTCCCCGAAGATACCGCAGCACAGGAGGCCAAAAAGGCAGGACGAGTGCTATTCGATGATCGCATTCCCTATGGTGAAGTCAAGGCATGCCTTGAGCAGGGAAGTGTCCATTTGACCGACCAAAAGCGAAAAGAAGCACTGGTGAAATTGGAAACTGAACGGGAGCGCAGGAAGGGTTTGGCCCCATGATTCCCTTGGAGGTGACCAAAGCTATAGAGCGCATTGTAAAGGCGGGTGCCAACGCCAAGGTCTCGCAGGACAAGAAAGGACAGTGGCACGTGTTTGAAGAAAAAGTGAAGAAGGTGCCAATCGGGCACCCACAGCCATAATAGGTTGGCTGGAAGGGCTGTTTGGAGCCAATGACCGGAACATCGGTTGTTGGCTCTTTTTTATTTGTTTATTCGGTGAACACCGCAGCGGCGACTCGGCAAAACGTGAACCTGGTTGTGGTGGACTCTTGGATAAACCGTGAACCCGGTGTTTTCCGGGAACTCAAAGGAGGAGCGAAGCATGTTTACGATGGACGAACTGAGGCAACAGCGCAAAGAGGAAAAAATCACTGAGGAGCAGTTCAGTCAGCTGGCCCGGCTGTTTTGCGGTGAGTATGTTGCCGAACATCCAGACGAATTTCCCGAAGAGGAACCGCCGGTAGATCCCGGTGCCGATGAGGAAAAATTACAGAAGATGATTGCGACAGAGGTGGGTCGGGCCACAAACAAGCTTGGGAACGAGAACAAGGACCTCAAAGCGCAGCTGGAACAGCTGAAAAACGAAAAGCTGAGCGACGAGGACCGGGCCAAGCTTGCACTGGCGGAGCGTGAGAGTACCATTGCGAAGCGCGAGGCCGAACTTGCCGACAAGGAAAACCGCCTGTATGCGGTGAAGGCCATCAAAGCCGCGGGGCTGGATGACGGCGGCGACAGCAGTCTGGCCCTTGTGGATTTTGTGCTGGGCGACACCCCCGACGACATCGATACCAATGTGAAGGCTTTTCATGCGCTGGTGAAGAAGATTGTTCAATCGGAAATTGACAGGCTGTTCAAGGAAAAGGGGCACAACCCCAAAAAGGGAGGCGGCGGCGCCGATGCCGGGCCCAACCCTTACAAGCAGGAAACATGGAACGTTACCCAGCAATGGGAACTGGAAGCAAACAACCCCGAAAAGGCGGCCTCTTTAAAGGCTGTGGCCGGGGCATAACTAGGAGGAATGAACGATGGCTGTGACGACCATTGCCAGTATGGCAATCGTACCCGAAAAATTTACTGCGTACACCATTGAACGCACCACCGAAAAAAGCGCTATGGTGCACAGTGGCGTGGCGACGCCGGATGAGCGCGTGGCCACCATTTTAAACAACACCCCGGAGGGTGGACGTTTTGTGACCATGCCGTTCTTTAAACCACTGGACAGCAATGTGGAAGACGACGTGTTTGGCGAGGACGACGTGGAAGTGGAGGACATCGCTTCCGAC
This sequence comes from Ruminococcaceae bacterium OttesenSCG-928-I18, assembly GCA_030266325.1. GTDB lineage: Bacteria > Bacillota > Clostridia > Oscillospirales > Ruminococcaceae > JAAYCI01. The sequence continues at coordinate 14,236 of JAJDHT010000021.1, read as the reverse complement.
GATGCCCTGGCAACCATTTTGATGCGGCAGAAGGCGTGGGGCAACACGGACTTGTCTCATGTGCTTTCTGGTGCCGACCCCATGGGGGCCGTGGTGAACCTGGTGGCCGACTGGTGGCTGGCGAGAGAGCAGCGGATTTTCCTGGCCATCTTGAAAGGGCTGCTCGATCCTACCAACGGCGCGCTGAAAGACCATGTGAACGATGTGAGCGCCGGCAGCGCGTCCGGCATCAATGTGGACAACACACTGGACACAAAACAGCTGATGGGAGACGCCTATGCCTCATTGGGCATTGTGTTCATGCACAGTGCCACCTTCACCCAGCTGCAGAAGCAGCAGCAGATTACCACCGAATACGACAGCGACCTCAAGATCAACATCGATTATTACCTGGGGTACCGCGTTGTGGTGGATGATGGCATGCCGGTGAACAGCGGCGTGTACGACACCTATTTTATGGGTGCGGGTGCTTTTGCCCGCGTGGATGGTTCCCCTGCAGGCTTTGTGGGCACCGAAACCGACCGGGACAGCATCGGGGCGAAAAACTACCTGATCAACCGCCGGGCCATGATCATCCACCCCCGCGGCCTTTCGTGGGAGAACAAGGGCAGCTATACCGACGCGAGCCACAAGTATCCTGCCAATGTGGATTTGTCCACTCCGGCGAACTGGAAACTGGTTGTGGACGCCAAAAAGGTGCCGATTGTTTCCCTGCGGCACAAGCTGGGCTAGAGGAGGTGCCGCAATGAGTGCCACATTTTGGAACCGCCGCAAGAAAGCGGCAAAAAAGAAGGCGGCCGGGCAGACGCCTGGGAAAAAAACTGAGGCCAACCGAAATCCTGATAAAAAGAAGGCGGCCAAAGCGGCCGAGCAGGGTGCCGCAAAGGAGGGCTGAGGATGCCCGACAAAAGCTATGACTGGGCCGGGATGATGGACCCAGACGACCCCCTGGTGGCGCTGTACCTGGACGCCGCGAAGGCGTGGATTGAAAAAAACACAACTTTTGTGTTTGAGGAAGGGAAACCACTGCCGAGCGGGATAAAAGCCTTTTTGGTGCAATATTGCCAGACGATGGCGCAGGGCGGAGCCGTGCAAAGCGAGAGTATTGGCGGAATGAGCCAGACGTTTAAGAGCGAGAGCTTGGACGCCTTGCTGCGCCAATGGGCAACCGCTCTGTTGCCGGACTATTTTAGCAATGGCCGCTTTATCGGTGCCCAAAGGCGGTGGTGCTAGATGGGCGTTAAACACCGGGTTGTCTTTGACAAAACGGAGCGCATGGCGCAATCCGTGGTGGAGCTGAATGGCACTCGGATTACCGTGGGGCCGAAAGGTGAACACGCCTGGTTGGCTGGCATCCATGAATACGGGTGTAAAATCCCGGTCACAGATAAAATGCGGGCATTTTTCAGGGGACATTTCAAAATTAACCTGAAAAAGTCCACCACAGTTATCACCATTCCAGAGCGCTCCTTCCTGCGGGCCGGGCACGACCAACACATCGGAGAGGTGCTGGACATGGCGGGGCTGCTGGTTTCGGAGGTTGTGGGCGGGACTATCACCACGGCGGACATGGCAAACACCGTGGGCGGTATGCTGCGGGACAAGATTAAGTTGTATGCCCGTGACCTCTCCTCCCCGGCAAACGCAGGGTTGACTGTGCGCAGCAAAGGCAGCAGCAACCCCCTTGTGGACACAGGCGGTATGATATCCGGCATTGAATACGATGTGGAGTAGGAGGAATGGCCATGCGGCCCTTTGCCAACCATTTTGACCGGCTGATTGACAAGTACAGCGTGACGTTCGCATTTCTTGCCGCTACGTCTGGCGGGTATGACGCCGGAAAATATGTGCCGGGTGAACCGGACCGCAAGGAACTGCGCGGGGCCATCATTCCATTACCGGAACGCAAGGTATACCAGCCCGGCGGCAGTTTCACCGAAAAGGATCGCAACCTCATTTTGAAAAGGCCGCTGCCGGCACCGCTGGAGGACGCCAAGGTGGAATACAAAGGCAACGTGTATAGTGTGGAAGAGGAAACCGACCATTCAGACTATGGCAATGTGGCCGTGTATGTCCTCCGATGGGTAAGTAACCTTTCGAAAAAGAGGGGTGTCGCACCATGATAAACAATCGTGAAGTGGAACGCGCGGTGCTGACAGGGCTTACAGCCTGGTTGCAACCACGCTATGACAAGCACGTGGAACTGGTGCGGGCCAACCAGCCAAGCCCTATTCCAGCCTATCCCTATATTGCCTACACGGTGGTCACGCCGCTTGCACAAAAAGGGGGCACCTTTAGTAAGGCGCCGGACGGCACCTTTTACAAGCCCGCCGCACAGACATGGAGCATAGTGGTGAACTCTGACGACCATGACGAAGCCCAGACGGTGGCACAGCTCTGCCATGACTTTCTTGCGCAGGCTGGCAGCACCTATCTGGGGGATGCGGGGATTGTGGTGAGCACGGTGGGAGACATCACGAACCGGGATAATTTTATTACCATCGAGTACGAAAAACGCCAGGGATTTGACTTCACACTGGCACTTGTAAACCACGTTGAAACGACAAGGGCCGAGATGAGCGGAGTGATTGAGACCGTTGTATGGCCCCAAGAGAACATAGGAGGATGAAGATGGCATTGGATGTGAAAGTAAATATTTCCGTGGAGCGGCTTTTGACGGGCGCAGGGGACTGGGTGCCTCTCTTGTTTGCGGGCGGCCAGGACGTTGAAGTGCCCTACACATTGTGCCAGGGCCTGGAGGATGTGGAAAAGCTGTTTCCCAAAACCGGAAAAGTGTATGCGGCGGCGGCACGCATCTTTTCGCAGGGTAACGCGCCGGACTATGTGGCTGTGTATGGAGCCACGGGAAACGCCGTGGCAGGACTGCCTGCCGTGTGGGATGAGGGCTGGCGCCAACTGGTGGTGGCACAGGACGACGGAACACCGAGCACGCCCTTGGAGGTTGCCGCCCATGTGGAGGAAAACAGCCGATATGGCGCGGGCAAGGTGTATTTTCCGGTCGTGACAGACCTGGCGGACGTCGACTTCACGCCGTATGAGAGAACCTTTGCGCTGTATCACCCGGACGAAGTGGACTGCCCGGAGGCAGCCGTTGTGGGCGCGACGGCCGGGAAAGCCGTTGGGACCATCACCTACAAGAACCAGATGATAGCCGGGGTGGAACCGGCCGCCCTGGCGGAGCAGACTGTGAAGGATGCGGCCGACAAGGGGTGTTATTGCATTCTGCGCAAAGCCGGCAGCGTGGTGACAAGCGAAGGCAAGGTGGGCAACGGGGAGTATCTTGACATTCTGGACGGCAGGGACTATGTGGTGCAGGAGATTGAGTACAATACCCAGCAGCTGCTGAACAGCGCGGACAAGGTACCCTATGACAACACCGGGATTGCCATGCTGGAGGCCGCCTGCGTGGAGGTGATGGTGGACGCGTATGGCCGGGGGATTATCGACTCCGACGACGATGGCAGCCCCATGTATAGCGTGGACTACGGTCCGCGAAGCGACACCAGCCTGGCTGATCGGAAGGCGCGCAGGTATACGAAAGGGTATTTCAGCTTCACACAGTCCGAGGCGGTGCACGAGGCCGTTGTCAACGGCACCATTGTGATTTAGAAGGAGGATGAAAATGGGAACCTACAGACAGTATGATGCCAAAGATTGCACCGTTATGGTGGACGGGGTCTATATCACCGGATTTGGCGAAGACATGGTGAGTTTTGAAAAAGACGAAGACTTTGTGAACCCGGTGGCGGGAGCGCAAGGAGATGTTGTGGCAAATGTGATCCACAACGACATCTGTACCCTGACCCTTTCGGTGCAGGCCACCAGCCCCCAGAAAGCGCATTTGATCAGGCTGGCCACCAGCAAGAAGATGTTTAAAATTTGGGTAACCAACAAGAGCATCGGCGAGCGCTTTGGCGGCAACAAGGCGATGATCAAGACTTTCCCTGAGCTAACCCACGGGGCGGAGGCGGAAGACAGAGAGTTTGAAATATCGGTTTTTGACGGAACCATCGAAGCGATTTGACCATGCCGGGGGGTGGTGACATCCCCCGGTGCTGCGAAAAGGAGAAACACATGGAAAAACCCAAGCACTATACCAGAAAGAAAACCTTTGACGGTGTGGAGTACACGGCCCAGTTCAACGGCATTTCCGCTGCGCTGGATGCCACGGACGAGAGCCAAAATGACAGCGGGCACGGTGTCAGCTCAAAAAAGTTGACCAACTATGTGCTGGAAAATGTGATTGTGGACCCGCCCGGCCTGACCCCGGACGATTTTGAGGACATGGAGACCCTGAGTGCTGTGATCAAGTGGGGTAGCCAAGTGATGCAGGGCAAGTTTCGAGAAAAAACTGACCAAAGCACAGCAAAAAAGCAGGGTTGATGAGTATTGGGCGGCCTGGCGCCTCGTGCTTTCGGACGCGGGGTTTGACTATAGCACCGTATTCCACCAGATGACGCCGGACGAGATTGAAATGGCCAATATGGCCTTGGACAAGATGATCAAAGCGCAGAAGCGCAAAAAGTGAGGTGAACAGGCGTGGCGGACACCATTAGGCAAGACGTGGTTGCCATTGATTTTGAGGTGGGCGACAACCCGTTCAGCGAAATCACCGAAGGCATTGACGAAGTGGTGGCCGCGGTTCAAGAACTTGTTAGTGTGGCAAAGGCGGGTTTTGAGGGCCTGGGCGTCTCGGCAGATGCTTTTGCGTCTGGGATGGATTCGGCGGCGGCTTCTGTGGACGCGGCGGCCAGCGGAATGGCCGGGTCTGTGCAGCAGGCGCAGGCGTTTGGCTCGGTAGCGGGGAATATCACAACCTCTTTCGAAGATATGACGGCCAAGGCCTCTGCCATGAACCCGGCTTTGGCGGGAATGTCTTCGGGTGTACAGGATACGGCAAACAGCGCACAGCAGGCCGTGCGGGGCATCAGTGAGATGGCCGCAGCGCTGGCCAAGACCGTGGCCTCAAAGATTGGCGAAGTACCAGAAAAGATCAAATCGTCTGCCTCAGCCGCGAAGGAATTTGCCGCCATGCTGAAAGCTACCACCTTTGACAAGGTGACCAGCGGAGCGGATAAGCTAAAGGCCGCCATGACGAGCCTCAAGGGGATGTCGATAAAAGACATTGCCAAAGGGCTTGACCTGCAGTTGGGCAAGGCGGCCACGAAAGCCCTGGAATTGGGGCGCAAGCTGAAAGACAGCGTGACGGGCGGCAAGGGCCTTGGTACGACCTTGAAGGACATTGCCCGCACGGCGTTTGACAAGGTAACCAGCGGCATCAAAAACATGGCCGCCAGCATGAAGAGCGCGGAAAGCAGCGCAAGTAGCCTGGGAAGCAGCCTAAAAACCGGCATCATGTCGGTGTTTGGTGGTCAACTGTTGGCAGGTGCTGTCCAAAAAGGTATCGGAGCGATCACCTCGCAGTTCAGTAGTGCGATGTCCCGCATCGACACGACGGAACAGTTTAACCGGGTGCTGAACGCCATGCCGGCTGTTGCCGATGCAGCGGCGGCAACTGGCGTGAGCGTCGAAAACATGGTATCGCAGGTGAGCGATGCCACCACGGGAATTGTCACCGATACGGCTTATGGCCTTGAAACGGCCATGACCGGGGTGCAGAACCTCATCTCGCGGGGAATCGACCCCTTGAGGGCCACGGATGCTATCCAGGCCATGGCCGACGCCACCACATTCTATGCCGGTGGCAGCGACGAGAATTTCGGGCGGGTGAACGACGCGCTGAGCAGTATGGTGACGGCGGGCCGTGTCAGCATGCAGGAAATGAACATGCTGATGGACGCCGGTATCCCGGCGCTTGACATATATGCGGACGCGACGGGACAGAGCACCCAACAGGTGCGGGACGCCATCAGCAGCGGGGCCATGGACGCGCAAGAGTTTATGACGACCATGACCAACGCGCTGGAAGAGGGGACGGAGAGGTTCCCCGCCCTTGCGGGCGCAGCCATGGAGGCAGGCGCCTCCTGGACAGGCACGTTTGACAACATGAAGGCCGCCCTTTCCAGAGGGCTTTCCTCCATATTGGAAAGTGTCGACTCTGTTGTGGGGGGCGCGGGCCTTGGCAACATGCGCCAGGTATTGCTTGACGTGGGACGTGGCGTTGGCAATTTTATGGAGGTTCTGTCGGGCAGCAAAAGCGCCGCGGAGGTTTTCCCCACCATTGCACAGGGCCTGAACAACTTTGGGACGGCTCTTTCTGCATTGGGTCAAAGTGTAGCCTCCAGCCTACAGGGGATTATGGGAGACCTGCCCCAGCTTGGGGTGGCCGGGGCGAACATGGTGTCTGGCTTGTTGCAGGGGATTTTATCGGCCGCACCTATGATTTTGTTGGCCGGCTTGCAGCTGCTGATGGGATTTGCCCAAGGACTAGTGCAAAATCTACCTATGATCATGTCTGTGGGCATACAGGCCATCGCCATGCTGGTGAACGGCATTGCGCAGATGGCGCCGCAGCTCCTTGTTCTGGCAGCCCAGCTTCTCATACAGTTTGCGATGGGGCTGGTTCAGAACCTGCCGATGCTGATTGAGGCGGGGGTAAACCTTATCGTCGCATTGATTGAGGGACTGGCAACCGCGCTTCCCATGTTAATTGAGATGGTCCCATACCTCTTCATGGCATTCATCGAAGCCATCATGGCGATTGACTGGCTGGACGTGGGAGTCAGAATCATCACCGCGATTGTCGACGGGGTAATGGGTGTTTTGGGTAGCCTTGCCGGGATACTCGAAGGAGGAATAGAAAGCCTGATTACCGGGGAGCCGTTCGAGATGCCCACAGTGGATTCGAGCTCGGCGACAGCCAGTGCCACGGCGGCCGGCACGGAGACGGGGACGGCTTTGGCCACGGGATTTGAGTCCAGCATCGACATGGCAGATTTCAGCGTGCCTGAAATTGACATGTCCGGCATGACGAACGCGCTATCCACAGTGACGCCTTCGATGGAGGCTTTTGGAACGACGGCTACCTCGGCACAGATGGGCATGGATTCGTTTGCCACGGCGGCAACCACAGGTTCCGCCAGCGTGCAGACTATGAGCACCGACGTGACGACGCTGGGTACCAACATGCAGACCCTGGACACCACGATGACAACGGTGAGCACCAACATGGGGCTTTCCCTGGATACCCTCAAGCAGAAAATGACTGAGACACAGACGGCCATGAGCACCGAGATGACGACGATTACCACCAACACACAGAACATGGCTACACAGATAGTTGTGGTGCTGACCCCATTGGCAACGACGCTATTCACCGTGGGCTTGAACGCCATGCAGGGGTTCAACAACGGGCTCGCGTCCATGCGTGGGGCCGTGATGGCAACTGCGCAGAGCATTGCGAACGAAGTTTCCACGACGATGCAGGCCGCGCTGGATATCAACAGCCCCTCCCGGGTGATAGAGCAAATTGGACGTTTTGCCGGCATGGCGTTGCCCCTGGGAATGGAGACGCAAAGGCAGGATGTGCAGAAAGAGGCGCAGGCGTTGGCCTTGGCGGCCGTCCCCCCGGCGGAGATCATGACAAACCGAGGCACACAGAGCCGCACAGCGGACAACAGCCCGGCCACAACGCAAGGCGGCGTCGGTGCCCATGTGACGAACCACTACTCCCCCCAATTCACCCTGACGATAGGGTCCGGCGCCACGGCGAGCGATCGGGAGATGGAACGAAAGGTGAAGAACTGGGTGCGGGAAGCGTTCGAGAGGGTGATTAACAACGCGGAGCGCGGGACAGGCTCGGCTGTGGAGGTGTAAGGATGGCGAAATTGGGCGACCTCTATATTTGGGTGAAAGAGGAAAATGTCGACAGCGCCGTGGCCATTTCCGAGCACGCAGTGGAAACCGGAGTGAGCGTGACGGATCACGTCAGGAAAAAACCGACGCAGCTGAACCTGGAGGGCGAAGTGGTCGGCAGCGATTACCTCAACAACCTCAACATCATTCAGTCTTGGCAGCATAGCGGGGCCATCTTGACCTATATCGGGCGCGTGGTGTTCAAGGGGGCGCAGATTCAGTCCTTCACCTATCAGCTGAACAGCGGCATTGCCGGTGGTGCAAAATTTGACATGACCCTGCGCGAAGTACGTATAGCGCGGAATGTTTATGAGGTGGGCCTCGGGTATACCGGGAGCATGGAGATTCGATGGGTAAACGGACTCGGCATTGACCGCCTGGTGAACCTCTCCTCCCAGGAAGAGCGCTACCATACGCTGATGGCAGGAGAGACACTCTACTATGTGGCAAACCAGTATCGGACCAGAGGCGTGACGGTGGCCGGCATACAGGACCTGAACCGTGCCCGGGAGGTATTTAGTCCCGGACATCAGGGGGACTACGACTATTTGCGAAGCGGGGCCCGGCTTCTGCTGGGGGTGTGGTGATGAAAGACAGGCTGGAAATTAAAAAAGAACTGTTTCCCTACCGTGTATCGATCCCTCTCGGGATGTCTGTTTTTGACTTGGAATTTCACTACAATGCGAAACGAGATTACATTGTTGTACACCTGTACTGGGGCAACACCCTGGTTTGTGCCGGGGAGCGCCTTGTGTATGGCAGGCCGCTGTTCGGGGACTGTTATGAGGTGGAGAGGTACCCGGTTGTGAAGCTTGTGCCCTTCGATGAGTCGGGCATGACCAACGTGGTTCAATACGACACACTCGGTGTCACGGTGTTTTTGACGGTGGACGACACCGGCCTGCTGAGCAGCGCATCGGTGACGGAAATCCAATAAAGGGGTGCGGGATGGCGAATAGCAGCTATATCGTGAACGCAGCAAAGGCGTGGGCCGATGCCCTTGCAGAACCGCCTTTGATTGGTCCCAAAGGTCTTTATAACCTCGGTGTGCATGCCTCTTTGCAGAACCCTTACGCGGAAGCCGACAATTTGTATATCTACCACTGGAGCAGCTATGAGTATGATTTCGAGTTCACCGCGGAATTTTCGGATTCATCCGCGCCAGACGAAGGCGAAGTGACCCTGTATAACCTGACTGACGATACCATCCAGAATATTCGGGTGGGCAAGATTGTGGGTGTGAGTGGAGGGTATGGCTGGGGGGACCAGAGCGACCAGGGCGTTTGGCTTTTTGGTTGGGTGACAGGCTGTGAAACAGAGTGGAAGGACGCAGACAAGCTGACGACCATCTACGTGCGAAGCACCGCCGGTGCCGGCGGCCAGCTGGAGCAGCAGGAGGCGGCGGAGACAGATCTTGTGGCAGGGGGCTCCCGAATTTCTTTGACTTATGAGGCGGGGGTTACAGCGGGCTTTATTTTGCAGCAGCTATGTGACATGACCAACATCCCCATCGCCGAGTTCACACTGAAAAATGACAGACCTTTTTCTGAGGCGGTGACCATCGAGGGGGATTTGCACCAGAAGATCAGTGAATATGCCAGCATGTGCGGGGTGTGGGCCTATGAGGTGAATGGGTTGCTGTATGTCAAGGACATGAGGATGGACACGAGCCGGAACAGTTTTTTGCTGAACGAGGCTTCCGGGCTGCTGGACAGCCCCACCCCTTACACCGAAGAAGTGAAAGATACCCGGACGGAGGACAGCGAAGAGAAGATCGTCTACACAGGATACAAGGTGAAAATGCTGTTGAATCATCGGATTACCCCGGGAGTTGGCATTGAGCTTGTGTCCCGGGATGCGCACGGACAGTATACAGTGAAGAGCGGGCGGCATGTGTATGACGGTGTGGGTGGGTATACGGAGGCGATCATCATTGAGTAGTTTTGAGAAGATCATTGAGAAAACGGTAGAGCAAGCGTTGCTTGAAACGCATACGGCCTACCTTGCGCAGGCGGTGCGCTTCAACGGGAACCGTACGACGGTGCAGCCTCTGACCCTGACAAAAGAGATGAACGGCGCCCCCCATTTGCAGCCGCTCGTGGTGGATGTTCCCAAATTGAAAGGCGTCGACGTGGAGCAGGGGGATGTTTGCCTTTGTGTGGTGTGTGAGCGCGATATATCGTATGCGATGCGCGGGATGTCGACGACACCGGCAAAACGCCATCATGACCTATCCGACTCGGTGATTGTGGGGGTGTTGGAACAGTATGAGAGGGTTTAAAGTTGGAATAGACGGCGATGTTGTGATTGAAAATGGTCTGATTCAATATGCCGAAGGGGACGAGCTTCTTCGAAAGACCGTCGAGATGGTAGTGGGCACCAACAGAGGGGAGTGGTGGCTGGATGAGCGGGAGGGCATTGATTTTAGTGCGATTCTTGTGAAAAGCCCTAACATGGACCTGGTGCGCGATGAAATTCATCAGGCTCTTTTGATTCTGGACGATACTTTCGTGATTGACAGCTATGAACATGAGCTGAAAGACAGACGCATGTCGATTCGGTTTACGGCCTCCAACGAGGCGGGCCGCAAAATATCGGCGGAAACGATCTACGGGTAAGGGGGAAAGCGAATGGGAGCCATCACACAGGAGGGGTTTATCCGCCCTACCTATGCACAGATATTGGAAAAGCAGGAGGCGCGCGCACGACAGCTGTTCGGCAACGACATCGACACCGGCGAGCAGACAGCGCTTGGAAAGTTCATTCGCATACAGGTCTATGACCTGGCCGAGTGCTATGAAGAGATGGAGGGAGTGTATTATGCCCGGTTTCCCAATTTTGCAGATGGCGTAAACCTGGACAGGCTAATGCCGTTCGCGGGTATTGTGCGCAACCCGGCGAAGGCAGCGGAGTTCCGTGTTCGGTTTACAGGAACACCCGACAGCCTCATCCCGGCGGGATTTCTTGTAGCCACAAGAGACGGGGTCACCTTCCGCACGGAAGAGGACCTGACCATTGGGGAAGAGGGGTGGGCCGAGGCACCGGTGACTTGCACCCGCCGCGGGCCCGTTGGCAACGTGGGTCCGGGGACGATTACGGTCATTGTCAACCCGGATGCGCGGGTGAGCGGGATTGAACAGCTGGTGCCGCAGCTGCAATGGGGCAGAGAGCGGGAGAGCGATGCAGAACTGCGTGCCCGTTTTAATGTGGCGATTTCCGGCATAGGAAGCGCCACGCTGGATGCTGTGCGCGCTGCGATTATGCGGGTGCAGGGGGTTTCTGGGTGCGTGGTGCTGGAAAATGACAGTGAGGAGACGAGTCCAGAGGGGATCCCCCCGCACAGCTTCGAGGCCTTCGTTCTGGTGGATTCGGCGACGGACTATGAGGTGGCACAGGCCATTTTCAGCAAAAAGCCCTTGGGGATTCACAGCTACGGGGATGTTTCTGTGGTTGTGCTGGATGACGCAAACGGAGAGCACACAGTGCAATTTTCGAAGGTGCAAAACGTAAACGTGCAGGTGAAGGTGTATGTGCGGTATGACAACCAATGGCCATCCGACGGAACGGAGAAGGTGGCAGAAGGTATGGCGGAGTATGTGAACCGATTTTCGAACGGAACGGACCTCATGTATACCTCATTGTACCCGCCAGTTTACCAGATTACCGGGGTGAGAGAGGTATATGACCTGCTGATTTCGGCCGACGGCGGCCAGACCTTTGCCCGGGACAATGTTCTGGTGTCGGCGGCGCAGGCCGTCCGTTTGGACAAGGCACATGTGAGTGTGGAGGCGGAGCCCTATGTCGACAGATAGCCGATATGTAGACCGGTTGCCCTCTTGCTATGCTCGTGACCCGGAGAGCAACAATGCCAAGATGCTTTCCATTGGCATGCAAGCGATAGACGAGGCATACCTTGATCTTGAAGACACCGAAGAGATGGTGGACTTGAACATCGCCTATGGCAAGACGCTGGATTTGTATGGGCAGATGGTGGAGCAAGGCCGAGGCGCCCTGGATGACACGCAATACCGCTATTTAATACGGAACCGAATCGTGCGAAATTTTGTTCGAGGAGATTACGAGAGTGTCGTCCATTGCATTACGGACATGTTCGAAGTGACGCCGGAAGACATCACAATAGGGGACGACCCGGAGCTCTCGGGGGTTGCGCGTATCACCCGATTGCCGTTCAGTGTTCTCCAACGGGCCGGATTGACGGCCAGCCAGGCTATCGAAATGATTGAACAGCTGCTGGCGGTGGGTGTTCGTGTGGAGGCGGACAATTTCGAGGGGACCTTTGAGTTTTCGGATGCAAACGAAGAGTATGACGAAGACACGGGATTTTCTGACAATATTGACCCGGATCTGCAGAGCATGGGCGGCTACCTTGGATTTGCCCCGGGGGAAGATGAAGACACACCGCTGCCAATTGTATAAGGAGGAAATATTATGGCTGATGGATACGAAAATCAATCGCCCGGGTGGGACGTGGAGGGCGTGGAACCACCAGTGGAAATGAAGACCGAGACCGGATTCAGGGCAGGGTATAAGCCCCCCGCTGGCATCTTTAACTGGTTTTGGACGGGGGTGAGCCGCTGCATAACCGAGCTGCAGGCGGTGTTTTCGGCGCACAAACGGGACAACACAAACCCCCACGCGGTAAGCAAAGCGCAGGTGGGCCTTGGCAGCGCGGACAACACCGCGGATGCGAGCAAGCAGGTGCTGGCCGCGCGCGGCTATAACAACAACGGCACCGCCGGCGCCGCGCGGTACTGCATGCACACATACACCACGGTGAAAACCAGCGACGCCAATGGGAATGTTACGCTGCACAGCGCCATCAACAACCAGGAGTGCATCTGCGTGGTCAACGGAGATTCGGCAAGCTATGCCTCGCAATACCTGATGGTGACCCATATGTTCGTCTATGGAGGGTACTATTATTGGGCGGTGAGGTTGCAAAACAGCGCGGGTACGGTTTTTCCCAATAAGTCGGTACGCCTGTGCGTGACGCGGTTTTACCCCGCCTAATACCACGAAAGGAGGAAGAAATGGAAGAGCGAAAAAAGAGGGCCCTGCGCGACGAAGAGGGCCGGCTTGAGTACATCGCGTTTGAGGACGAGATCGATTTTGAAAACTACCGCAGGGTGCGGCCCGAAGCGAGCTGGATAGAGGTGGCACAGGGGGCCGAAGAGGCCCTGGAGGATCCCTTCTACGACGAAATAGGCAGGAAAAACTATCGCCTTGACGAAACGGGGCAAATACAAAAACGCACGGACGAAGAAAAAGCGAAGGAGAGGGGAGATGGAACAACAACGGAACCGCTTGCGACGAGCTTGTTCATGTCTATGGCCCAGACGCAGATGTTGGACGATGTCGTCATTGCGCAGCATCCCGATTTGTTTGTGCAGTGGGACGAACATTGGACAGGGACCTCCGGCAGTATCGTGAGGGATGAAGGGGGCTTGTATCGTTCTCTTCATGATGTTGGGGCGGGGCAAAACACAAAACCGAGTGAAACACCCTCGATGTGGGCTATGATCTCTGCCCCAGCAGAAGAATGGCCGGTGTGGAGACAGCCTTTGGGAGCACACGATGCCTATCAGGCCGACGCGAAAGTGAGCCATGGCGGCAAACACTGGATCAACAGCTATGGAGACGGCAACATTTGGGAACCTGGCGTATTTGGCTGGAGCGAAGAATGAGGAGGAAGAGATGAAAATTGTATTGGATCCTGCTGGAAGCGGACGGAACAAAGGACGGGAAAAGGGCGGACGAGGGGCAAAAGAAAAAAACCTGACAGTGTGCCTTGCCGTCAGGGAGGGGCTTGTCCGCTGTGGCGTGGACGCGGTAATGACCAGAGAGACGGATGAAAACAAGCCGCTGGAGGAACGCAGGTCAATGTGCGTGGATGCTGATTTTGTGCTTTCGGTTGACCATGTGCCCCGTTGTGGCATTCTATGGGCAGCCTCTGAGGACCCGCCGGCACGGCTTGTGAAGGACAAAGCGCTTGCCGCTTGTCTTGAATATGTGGATGTGAAGAGGGGGTACCCTGAAAACAGGCGTGGCGATTTTGCCATCAACAAGGGCCCGGAGCATTCTGCGCTGCTGCAACTGCCGACGGGTGGACAGGCGGGTCCGGAGGCGATTGTGAAGGGGATATGCGCGGCGATGGGAGTGGACTATTTGCAACCAGAACCTAAACGAAAAAAATCGGACGAAAAAGAAAAGCAAGCAACAGAAAAGATAGGAGGGCAAGATGACGCCATTTAAAGGACGAAACAGAGTAACAAGCTTGTACGGATGGCGAACCCTGCGCGGCGTGCGTCAGTGGCATGCGGGGCTGGATATCGTGGGGGATGACAGTAAAGAGCTTCGTGCCATCTGGGATACTATCAGG
>JAJDHT010000020.1 GCA_030266325.1 Ruminococcaceae bacterium OttesenSCG-928-I18 | reverse complement strand
CCGTGTTCGTGTAATAGTCGAGCCCGCGCACGATGCGGGGGTTGATTCGGTAGTTGATGCCCACTTCCTCAAGCAACCGCTTCGTCTCGTCGAAGTGTTCCGTACATTCTTCACAGAGGTAGTCGAGCCCAACGGGGGCGTCGGCCGCGATTTTTTGGCAGCGCTCCTCCTTGCAGTCCAAAAGACGCATCGGGTTTTTCTCAAGCCGCTCGAGGCAGGTGCCGCAGAGCTGCTCTTTGTGGGCCGAGAAATGCTCTTTGAGCGCCTTGTGGTAGGCCGGGCGGCAGTTCGGGCAGCCGATGGAGTTTACTTCGAGTGTGATGTACCGCGAGACCCCGAGGTCGCGAAACAGGCCGTCCGCCACGGCCATGGCCTCCACGTCGGCCGAGGGGTGGTGCGTGCCGAAACACTCGATGCCAAACTGGTGAAACTCCCGCAGGCGGCCTTTTTGGGCGCGCTCATAGCGGAAGCAACTCTGCAGATAGTAACTTTTGAGCGGCAGGGGGCTGGAGGCCAGCAGCCCGTTTTCCAGCGTGGCCCGCACGACGCCCGAGGTGCTTCGGAGGCCTTGCGGCTGGCTTTACAGACACAGCAAAACGGGGAGGACGAATAGATATGGACACGATGGGAACCTTGCGGCGCACACACTACAGCGAACAGGTAGACGCCTCTTTGGAGGGAAACACGCTCACTCTGGCAGGTTCTATTGCCAAAAGCAGAGACCTTGGCTCGATGATCTTTGCCGACCTGCGCGACGGCACGGGTATTGTCCAGCTGGCTTTTGGGGACGGCACGGACCCCGCCGTCTTTGAAAAGGCCCGCACTTTGCGGGCAGAGTATGTCGTGTTGGCGCAGGGGCAGCTTCGCAAACGCGAGAGCCCAAACCCCGAACTGCCCACGGGTTACTATGAGCTTTTCGTCACCGACCTGCGCGTTTTGAGCGAGGCGGAGACGCCGCCTTTTGAAATTCGCGACGACCTCAATGTGGGGGACGAATTGCGCCTGCGGTACCGTTACCTCGACCTTCGGCGCGAGGGCCTGCACCGCACCATGCGCCTGCGCAGCGAAGTGACCCGGGCGGTGCGTGACTATTACTACAGCCAGCATTTTGACGAGGTGGAAACCCCCATGCTCATCAAAAGCACGCCCGAGGGCGCGCGCGACTACCTTGTGCCCAGCCGGGTACAGCAGGGCCGGTTTTACGCCCTGCCCCAGAGCCCGCAGCTCTACAAGCAGATTCTAATGCTCAGCGGGTTCGACCGCTATTTCCAGATTGCACGGTGCTTCCGCGACGAAGATCTGCGGGCAGACCGCCAACCCGAGTTTACACAAATCGACATGGAGATGTCTTTCTGTGACGAAGAAGACGTGCAAAGCGTCAACGAGGGCCTGATCAAAGTCATCTTTAAGCAGTTTATGGGAGTGGACATCCCCACGCCCTTCCCCCGCATGCCTTACCCCGAGGCCATGGCCCGTTTTGGCAGCGACAAGCCCGACACCCGCTTCGGCCTCGAGCTTTGTGATGTGAGCGACCTCGTGCGCGACAGCGAGTTCGGCGTGTTTTCGGGCGCCATCGAAAAGGGCGGCAGTGTCCGGCTCATCAACGCGAAGGGCCTCGCGGACAAACTCTCGCGCAAGGCCATCGACAAGCTGACCGATGTGGCAAAAACCTACGGTGCGAAGGGCCTTGCCTACCTGCGCCTCACCGCGGACGGCGAGAGCTCCAGTTACGAAAAATTCCTTTCAGAGGAAGAAAAGGCGTCCCTTCGGCAAAGAGCAGGCGCCCAGACCGGGGATGTACTGCTGCTTGTGGCCGACAACGACAATGTGGTCTTTGCGGCCCTCGGGGCCTTGCGGCTGGCCCTCGCCGAAAAATATGGCCTGCTGCCGGAGGGACAGTACCATTTCCTCTGGGTCACCGACTTCCCCCTCTTCGAGTTCAACGAGGAAGAGGGCCGCCATGTGGCCATGCACCACCCGTTCACGATGCCAAAGGAAGAGGACATCGAAAAACTGGACGTCGACCCAGGTGCCTGCCGCGCCAAGGCGTATGACATGGTGGTCAACGGTGTCGAACTTGGCGGCGGCTCCATCCGTATCAATAACCCCGTGTTGCAGGCGCAGATGTTCGGCCTTTTGGGCATCACCGAGGAAGATGCCCGCATGAAATTCGGCTTCCTCATGGACGCCTACCACTACGGCGCTCCACCCCACGGAGGCATGGCGTTCGGCCTGGACCGCTTTATCGCCCTATTGGCCGGAAAAAGCTCCATTCGCGACGTCATCGCCTTCCCCAAGGTACAGAATGCGGGCGAGCCCATGAGCGGTTGTCCGGACAAAGTGGATCAAAAACAGCTTGAGGAACTGGGCATCGAACTGGCAAAACAGCCGGACTGATCCTAATCCTGACGATCACAAGTTCAACAAATACTCTCGACTATCAAAGGCTTTGGTTCCGTCAATGTGAGGTGTCAAGCTATCCCTATCGTAAACAAACCCCAGTTTCTCTATCACCTTTGCAGAGGCAAAGTTCTCTTTGGCATGACCGCCAGAAACCTTTTTAATCCCAAGTGTGTCCTTGGCAAATAGCAAGATTGCTCGCATCGCTTCCGTAGTATAACCATGATTCCAGTGGGTTTTCATGATATTATAGCCAATCTGAAATATCTTCCAGTCATTATCCCATATCAAACCACCCGACCCAAACAATTCATTTGTTTCTCTTAACACAAAACCCCATATATAATTGTCATTTTCGAGAATATTTCCTGTATTGTCGTATTTCCACTCAATCTCTTTCAGCCAATCAATTGTATCATCAATGGAGTGGTGGGGAAGCCAACTGACATATTTCGCAACTTCCTCATCACCTGTCCATCCATGATAGGCAACGTCTGCATCGGCTAAGGTGAGCGGACGGAGAATAAGCCGTGTTGTTTCAACAATATTCGTCATGAAAAGCACTCCAATAAATACCAATCCAGCAGTTTACTGTATTCCCTTTGCCTACCAATACAATTGTGGACACAATACTAGAGTCTGTATTGGGTTTTGAGAACGTCCAAATAGTAATGTTTCGGAAGTGTAGTCACACTTCCTATGCTCACTAATCAATTTCTTATTATAACAAACGTGGATACAGCAAGCACTCACTGTATCCACGTTTGTTTTCTTTTGTCCGCACGCCATAGGCGGAGGGCCTTGCTTATGCAGAACACTTCTCGCTAATAGTAATAATACCCCGTGGACAGTACCGCAATCACCGACAATATCCCAATGAGCAAAACGATAATGCTGAGCACCAGGCCGATGATGTTGAGGATCTTCGGCGCCGTTGCGCTGCCGCTCACGATGCCGGACTCTATCTCCCGCTGTATCTGGCGGGACTTGTTGAGGCCAATGATCGCGCAGACCAAACCGATCACACCCGCCAGGACGATGGAGACGACGCCGAGAACGACGGCCGAGGTCGTGTTTGCAGGCGGGGCCATACCCTGCTGCCCGCGGTAGGCGCCGTACGGCTGGCCACCAGGTGCCTGCGGGGGCGGGGGGTACCCGCCCGGCTGCGCGCCCTGCGGCGGGGGATATCCTCCGGGGCGCTGGGCGCCCGGGTTCTGGGGCGGAACATTCCCACCCATAGAGGGCGGCGGGGGGTATCCCGGAGGCTGCTGGCCCATGCCGGGCCCTGGGCCACCGGGCTGCTGCTGAGGCCCTCCCATGGGGCTCTGCCCCTGGGGTGGCGGGGGGTATCCGCCG
Source organism: Ruminococcaceae bacterium OttesenSCG-928-I18 (assembly GCA_030266325.1). Classification (GTDB taxonomy): domain Bacteria; phylum Bacillota; class Clostridia; order Oscillospirales; family Ruminococcaceae; genus JAAYCI01. The sequence goes on along the minus strand of JAJDHT010000020.1, from coordinate 22,316 downwards.
GGCTGCTGGGGCGCGGCGCCCTGCCCCCCTGCGGGCGGCGGGGAAAAACCCCCTTGCGGCGGGGCGGTGCCCGGCCCGGCCCCTTGCGGGGGCGGAAAACCACCGGCCTGAGGTGCCGCTCCCGCTGCCCCAGGCTCTTCCTTAACCGGTGAAAAAACCTGTGTATCCTGTGGTTTTTCTGGGGCGTCCTGCCCCGCCACTGGGGGCACCGATGTGTTTTCAGGCACCGGGGGGGTGTTGTCTGCCTGTAAAGGCGAGGTGTTGTCTGGGTTCTGGTTGTTATACTCCATGGCCAAACTCCTTTTCTGCTTTGTTCCCCACGAGTGGGGTCTACTACCCCGCCCCTTGGGACGGACTTGTGGATTCATGGCGCCGGTACCCCACAGTCCAGCTGCGGGAAGTACGCTTTCTTTCGGGCCACCACACCTATCTTCCCCGTGGGGCCGTTTTGCATGGCAAACTTGTCTATCTCGGGTTTTTCACGGCCGCCTGTGCCGCCGCGAGGCGGGCAATGGGCACACGGAAGGGCGAACAGCTCACATAGTCGAGCCCGATGCGATGGCAAAACTCGACGCTTGTCGGGTCGCCACCGTGCTCGCCGCAGATGCCGAGGTGTAGCTTCGGGTTGGCTTTGCGGCCCTTTTCGGCGGCCATTTGCACCAGCTGGCCCACGCCTTTTTGGTCCAGATGGGCAAAGGGATCGCTCTCGTAAATTTTGTTTTCATAATAGTAGTCGAGGAATTTCCCCGCGTCGTCGCGAGAAAAACCAAAGGTCATCTGGGTCAGGTCGTTCGTGCCAAAACTGAAGAAATCGGCCTCGGTGGCGATCTCATCGGCCACCAGGGCGGCCCGTGGGATCTCAATCATCGTACCCACTTCGTACTTCATGTCACTGCCGGCGTCTTTGATAATCTTGTCGGCCGTGGCCACGACAAAATCCTTCACATACTTGAGCTCTTTCACCTCGCCCACCAGCGGGATCATAATCTGGGGCACAATGTTGAGATTCTTGCGTTTCGAGACCGCCAGGGCCGCCTGGATGACAGCCGTCGTCTGCATTTCGGCAATCTCGGGGTAGGAGACCGAGAGCCGCACGCCACGGTGGCCCATCATCGGGTTAAACTCGTGCAGCCCCTCCACCACATTGTGCAGGTGCTCGGCGGTGATGCCAAGCTCCCCGGCGATCTCGGCGATGTCTTCGTCGTTCTGCGGCAGGAACTCATGCAGCGGCGGGTCGAGGAAGCGGATGACGACGGGGCGCTCACCCATCACCTCAAACAGGCCCTCAAAATCCTCCTGCTGGAAGGGCAGCAGTTTCGCCAGCGCCGTTTTGCGGGCTTCCACTTCCCTCGCCACAATCATCTCGCGCATCGCTTTGATGCGCTTCGCGTCAAAGAACATGTGCTCGGTACGGCAAAGGCCGATGCCCTCGCTGCCAAAATCAGATCCCTGCTTCGCATCGCGCGGGTTGTCGGCGTTGGCATACACTTCCAGCTGCCTCGCCCCGTCGGCCCATTTCATTAAGCGGTCGAAATCGCCACTGATCGATGCTTCCACCGTCGGCACCGCGCCGTCGTACACCTTGCCGGTCGAGCCGTCAAGCGAGATGAAATCTCCCTCTTTCACGGTCTTGTCTCCGATGGTGAACTGTTTTTTGTCGTAGTCCACCACCATTTCCCCAAGGCCCGAGACACAGCAGGTGCCCATGCCGCGCGCCACCACGGCCGCATGGCTCGTCATGCCGCCGCGCGCCGTCAGGATGCCCTGTGCCACGGCCATACCCTCGATGTCTTCGGGGCTTGTCTCCAGCCGCACCAGGATCACTTTCTTTCCGTCCACATGCCACTCGTGGGCGTCCTCGGCCGTAAACACCACCTGGCCGGCGGCCGCGCCCGGGCTTGCGGCAAGGCCTGTTCCCAGCACCGGCGCCTTCGCCAGCGCCTCGGCGTCGAACTGCGGGTGCAGCAAGCTGTCGAGCTGCTTTGGCTCCACGCGCAGGATGGCTTCCTTCTCGTCGATCATACCCTCATCCACAAGGTCCACTGCCACTTTCAGGGCCGCCGCCGCCGTGCGCTTGCCGTTGCGGGTCTGCAGCATATACAGTTTGCCGTCCTCTATGGTGAACTCCATATCCTGCATGTCTTTGTAGTGGGCTTCCAGTTTGTTTGCAATCTCGGCAAACTGGGTGTACACCTCGGGCATCTGGTCTTTGAGGTGGGAGATCGGGCTGGGGGTACGGATGCCGGCCACTACGTCCTCGCCCTGGGCGTTGATGAGGTACTCGCCGAAGAGGGCCTTTTCACCGGTGGCGGGGTTGCGGGTAAAGGCCACGCCGGTGCCGCTATTCTCGCCCGAGTTGCCGAACACCATGCTCTGCACGTTGACGGCGGTGCCCCAGTCGTAGGGGATCTCGTTCATGCGGCGGTAGGTATTGGCACGGGGGTTGTCCCAGCTGCGGAACACCGCGCGCACCGCCTCAATCAGCTGCACTTTGGGGTCGGCGGGAAAGTCGACACCCTGATTCTTCTTATAGCGGTCCTTAAACTCGCGCACGAGTTCTTTCAGGTCCTCCGCATCCAGCTCGGTGTCCTGCTTGACGCCCTTTTTCTCTTTCATTTCGTCGATGAGCGATTCATATTCAGTCTTGGACTGCTCCATCACCACGTCGCTAAACATCTGGATGAAGCGGCGGTAGCTGTCATAGGCGAAACGGGGGTTGCCGGTTTTTGCGGCCAGGCCCTCCACCACTTCGTCGTTGAGGCCCAGGTTCAAAATCGTGTCCATCATGCCGGGCATCGAGGCGCGCGAACCGCTGCGCACGGATACGAGCAGGGGGTTTTGCTTGTCCCCAAACTGTTTGCCCGTAATCTCCTCAATCTTTTTCATATACTCGAAAATTTCATCCTGGATCTCCGGTGCAATTTTGCGCCCGTCGTCATAATAGCGGGTGCAGGCCTCGGTGGTCACCGTAAAGCCCTGGGGCACCGGCATGCCAATCCCGGTCATCTCGGCCAGGTTGGCGCCTTTGCCGCCCAGCAGGTTGCGCATTTCCTTGTTGCCCTCGCTGAAAAGGTAAACGTACTTTGTGCTCATCTTCTGCCTCCCAACATTTTCTTGCTTGTGCACTCCCGTGCGCTTTTTTATACCGATTTACACTGCTATACAAGTATAGCAGACCCCGCGCGCGATTGCCACCGATATTTGCCAAACGGGATTCATTTTTCTATTTTGCCCAATTATTTCGCCCCGCTCCCCTTGCAAAAAACACACAATGCGATACACTACTATATGTAAAGGTCGATCCGGTTGTCCCCGCTTTCTCTCTGGGCAGGGCAAAACCAAAGGAGGCTCGGGCGATATGAATATCCATGGCAAGGACATCAAAATCTTTTCGGGAAACGCCAACAAACCGCTGGCCAAAGCCATGGCAGAAAACCTCGGCATTCCCCTTGGCAAAAGTGAAGTCGGCCTGTTTTCGGATGGGGAGATTTCGGTCAACATCAACGAGACGGTGCGCGGAAGCGATGTCTTCGTGGTGCAAAGCACCTCCAGCCCCACCAACCGCCACCTCATGGAGCTGCTCATCATGACCGACGCCTTCCGCCGCGCCTCCGCCGGGCGGGTCACCGCCGTGCTGCCCTACTACGGCTATGCGCGGCAGGACCGCAAGAGCAAAGCGCGCGACCCGATCACCGCGAAACTTGTGGCCGACCTCATTGTCACCGCGGGGGCGGACAGGGTACTCACCATGGACCTGCACGCGCCGCAAATTCAGGGCTTTTTCGACGTACCGCTCGACCACATGGTGGGCATGCCTATCCTCGCGCCCTACTTTGAACGCAAGATGCGCAGCGAAGAGGGTTTCAAAGAAAATCTCGTCATCATGAGCCCCGACCTCGGCAGTGTGGGACGCTGCCGCGCCTTTGCAGAGCGGCTGGACGTCCCCTTAGCCATCATCGACAAACGCCGCCCAAAACCCAACCAGAGCGAGGTGGTGCATGTCATCGGGGAGATCAAAGGGAAAGACGTGCTGATTGTCGACGATATGATCGACACCGCGGGCACCCTTGTGAACGCCGCCGAAGAGGTGATGCACCGCGGCGCCAAGCGTGTGGCCGCCTGTGCTACCCACCCCATTTTCTCGGGGCCTGCCATCGAGCGGCTCAAAAACTCCCCTCTCACGGAAATCATTGTGCTGGACACAATCTTCCTGCCCGAGGAGAAACGCCTGCCAAATATCAAGGTGCTGTCCTGCGCCCCGGTTTTGGCCGAGGCCATCGCCCGCATCTACAGCGACAAACCCGTTTCGACGCTTTTCCACTAAATGGGCATGGTATTCTTAACGGGCAGTCCAGGGCCCCTTTTTGGCGCCCTGCCCTTCGGCAACGGATGGTGATACATGTTTTTTAAAAACTGGAAAACCCGGACGGCCAGCCCCCAGTGGATCATCGCGGGACTTGGCAATCCGGGCAAAAAATATGGCGGCACCCGCCACAACATCGGTTTCGACGCGCTGGATTTCGCCGCCTCCCGCTGGGGCATCGATATCAAGCGCGCCAAGTTTGACGCCCTGTACGGCACCGGGCAGGTGGCCGGCCAGGAGGTGCTGCTGCTGAAGCCGCAGACCTTCATGAACCTCTCGGGCCCCAGCCTGCAGAAGGCCGGCGACTATTATGACATACCCGTCGAGCGCATGCTCGTGCTGTTCGACGACGTCTCGCTGCCGCCGGGCGTGCTTCGCATCCGGCTGTCCGGCTCGGCCGGTGGGCACAACGGCCTCAAAAGCCTCATCGCCTTCCTCGGCGAGGATTTCCCCCGCGTCAAGATCGGCGTGGGCGACCGCCCGCGCCCCGAATACAGCCTGGCCGACTGGGTGCTCTCCCGCTTCACTCAGGCCGAGCGAAAGGCCATTGAAGACCGTTTTCCCGATGTGCAAAAGGCCTGTGAACTCTTGCTGCAAGACGAGTCCACACAAGCCATGAGCCGGTATAACGGCACGGGCCACGCGGAGCCGTAAAGCGGCCGCTATCCCAGCGCCCCCTCTCTTTTCAGATATTGGCGGGTATGTGGGCAGGCGGCCAGGCAGAGGCCACAGGCCGCATGGCGAATCTCCGTGCCCTTTTTTCTGTTTTGCAGGGCGGTGTCACAGGCGGCGGCGTCCACCAAAACCTCCCGGTCCATGCCCTGCTGCCAGCTTTCGCCGCGGATGGCCCCCGCGGGACAGGCTGTTTCGCAGGCGGTACAGCTGCCACAGCCAAGGCCCTGCACGGGCCTCCCGGTTGCAAAAGGCGCGTCGGTCAGCACGGTCGTCAAACGCACGGCCGTGCCGTATTCTTTTGTCACCAGCACGGCGCCCTTGCCTATCCAGCCAAAACCCGAAAGCCTGGCTACGGTCTTATGGGGCAGCGGGGTGCTGTATCCCGTGTCGGCACTGTAGGGAAAACGCTCTCGCGTCAGCGCAAAGGCGCCGTACCCTTTTTCCCTCAGCCAGCCCTCCAGAGACATGCCCATGTTGTCAAGTTGGGTATTGCGGCGCACATACTCTTCATCGTAATCCGAAAAGGGCCCCTCCGGGATGCGGGAAATCACTTTTGGGTCGAGCGCCACGGCCGCACACACCGCCCTTGGAAAACCCCGCCTCGGCCCCTCGGGCAGCTGCGCCAGGTCCGCAAAACCCACCCGAGCGGCGCCTACTTTTTTCAGTTTCGTCTCTATTTCCCCGTTCATTTTGGTCTTTTCTCCTCCGCCCGTGATTTTTCCGATTTACTATAACTATAAAAGTAACGTTGACCACAGTATACCATAGACGTCCCGATAAATCTTCAAAAAATCGAGGTATGCGCATGCTCACAAAAGCCCTGCAAACCACCAGCGAATACAAACGCCTGGCCGAGGCGTTAAGCGGCCCGCCCGGCGCCACAGCCCTTTTCGGCCTGCCGCCCGTGGCGCGCGCCGCCGTGCTGTGCGCTCTGTGCGAAGGCACTGAGCGCACGGCCCTTGTTTTGACACCGGGCGAGGCCGAGGCCACCCGCTTTGCGGCCGACGCCGAGACCCTCGGCATCCCCGCCGCCGTCTACCCCGCGCGGGATTTTGTGCTGCGCAACGTCGAAGGGCAGAGCCGCGAGTACGAGTACCGGCGGCTCGAGGTACTGGGGCGCCTCGTGGGCGGGCGGGTGCAGCTTGTGGCGGCGCCTGTCGAAGCCGTTTTGCAGCACACCCTGCCCAAAGAGGATTTCCTCGCCGGCACCCTGACGCTCAAACCCGGCATGTCCCTGCCCCAAAACCAGCTTACCGAAACGCTTTACAGGGCGGGCTATTTCCGGCGGTCCCAGGTGGAGGGGCCGGGCCAGTTTTCGGTGCGCGGCGGCATCGTAGACCTCTATGCGCCCGACATGGACACCCCGGCCCGCCTTGAGTACTGGGGGGACGAGATCGATTCGATCCACACCTTCGACCTGCTGACCCAGCGCCGGGACACGGCGCTCAAAAAAATCTATCTCTCGCCCGCGCGCGAGGTGCTTTTCGGGGACGCCGAAGCCGCGGCCAAGCTGTTGCGTGAAAAACTCGGGCAAAAAAAGGGCGCCGCCAAAGAGCAGCTTGCCGCGGTGATGGAGGGGGACTTAAAAGCCCTCGACGCGGGCGTGCTGCCCGAGGGCATGGACCGCTACCTCTCGCTGCGGTACGAAAAGCCGGCCACCCTTTTCGACTATTTCGATCACCCCCTCGTCTTCTTCGACGAGCCCAGCGGCATTCGCGAGGAGGCCGCCAGCGTCGAGTTCCGCTTTACCGAAGAGCAGAAACACCTCTACGAAGAAAAGCTCCTTGCCCCGGGCCTCGGCGGTTTTTACACCGGACTTGCCGATGTCTTCCACATCGCGGAGGGGCGGAACACTGTTTTCTGCGAAAACTTTGCCCGCAGCCTGCCCGACGTAAAACTCACCGAGACCGTGAGCTTCCCCGCCCACGGCCTGCCCGCCTGGCGGGGGGAGGTCTCGGCCCTCACCGAGGAATTGCGCCCCCTGCTGGAAAACGGCTATTTCTGCGCCGTTCTGGCCGGCACGCCGCGCGCGGCCAAGGCGCTGGCGCGCGACCTTTCAGACAGCGGCCTTGTCGTTTTGCAGCCCAAAAAAGGAGAGGACCCCGTGCCCGCCAAAGGCACGGTGGCCGTGCTGCCGGGGCGGCTCTCGGCCGGGGCCGACTACCCCGGTGCCCACTTCGCCCTCTTCACCTCCCGCCGCGAGGACGAGCCAAAGAAAAAACGCAGCGCCAAAAAGAAGGGGGCCCTCGCCAGCCTTTCCGACATCTCCCCCGGCGACTACGTCGTGCACCAGGGGCACGGCGTCGGCCTCTATGCGGGCATCCAGCGGCTCGATTTACACGGCGTTGTCAAAGACTATCTGAAGATCAACTATTCCGGCAAAGACACCCTGTATGTGCCGGTCACCCAGCTGGACCTTCTGGCCCGCTACACCCCGCCGGGGGACGGCGAAAAGGTCAAGCTTGCCAAACTGGGCGGCGACGCCTGGAACAAGACGAAAAGCCGGGTGCGCAAGGCCACGCAGGAGATGGCCGAAGACCTCATCGAACTCTATGCCAAGCGCCAGCAGGCCAAGGGGTACGCCTTTCCCGAGGACGGGGAGTGGCAGCGGGATTTCGAGACCCGCTTCGAGTATGAGGAGACCGACGACCAGCTCGTCTCGGCCAGTGAAATCAAACGGGACATGGAAAAACCCCACCCGATGGACCGGCTGCTCTCGGGCGATGTGGGCGTGGGTAAAACCGAGGTCGCCCTGCGTGCGGCTTTCAAGTGCGTCATGGGGGGCAAGCAGTGTGCCATCCTCGTGCCCACCACCATCCTGGCCTGGCAGCACTACAACACCCTGCTCTCCCGCATGGAGGCCTTCCCGGTTAAAATCGAGATGCTCTCCCGTTTCCGCACCCAAAAACAGACCAAAGAGGCGCTCAAGGGTATGGCCGCCGGCACCGTGGACATCGTTGTGGGCACCCATCGCCTGCTGCAAAAGGACATCAGGTTCAAAGACCTCGGCCTGCTCGTTGTGGACGAAGAGCAGCGCTTTGGGGTGCGCCACAAGGAAAAACTCAAGGAAACCTTTGTCGGTGTCGACACCCTCACCCTTTCGGCCACGCCCATCCCGCGTACCCTCAACATGGCGCTCTCGGGCATCCGGGACATGAGCAGCATCGAGGACCCGCCCACCGAGCGCCAACCCGTGGAAACCTATGTGATGGAGTATGACGAGGGGGTCCTGCTCTCGGCCATCAAGAAGGAACTGGCACGGGCCGGTCAGGTCTACTACCTGCACAACCGCATCGATTCCATCGAGCGCACGGCCGCCCGCCTGCGGGAAAAGCTGCCCTCGGCCAGCATCGCCACCGCCCACGGCCGTATGGACGAAGAGGCGCTCTCACGCACCTGGCAGGGCCTGCTCGACGGCGAGATCGACATCCTTGTCTGCACCACCCTCATCGAGACGGGCGTCGACGTGCGCAACTGCAACACCCTCATCATCGAGGACGCAGACCACATGGGCCTCGCCCAGCTCTATCAGATACGCGGGCGGGTGGGCCGCAGCGGCCGCAAGGCTTACGCCTATTTCACCTTCCGCCGCGACAAAGTGCTCACCGACGTGGCCGCGAAACGCCTGTCGGCCATCCGGGAGTTCACGGCCTTTGGTTCGGGTTTTCGCATCGCGATGCGGGATCTGCAGATCCGCGGCGCGGGCAACCTGCTGGGCCAAAGCCAGAGCGGTCACATGGAGGCCGTGGGTTATGACCTCTATGTGAAGATGCTCAACGAGGCCGTGGCCCTCGCCAAAGGCGAAGTGCCCGCGCCCGATAAGGCCGACACCCTCATCGACATCACCGTGGACGCCTATATCCCCGAGCGCTATATCCCCGATGCCGCGGGCCGCATCGAGGCCTATAAAAAAATTGCCGCCATCGGCAGCGAGGAGGACGCACAGGACGTGCTCGCCGAACTCTCCGACCGTTACGGCAAGCCGGGCGAAGCCGTCACCGGCCTCATCGACATCAGCCTGCTGCGGGTGCTGGCCGCCCGGCTCGGCTTTTACGACATCGTGCAGCAGAAAGACTCCATCCTGCTCTACACCGACAAGCTCGACCTGCCCGAGGCCTACCGCCTGCTCAAAGAAGCCGGCATCCGCGTGCTCGTCAACGCCTCGGCCAAACCCTACCTCGCCGCGCGCATCAAACCCGGCGAGCGCCCGCTTACCATCCTCTCGGCCATCGTCAAGACCCTGGCCGAGCTGGCGACGGTCAAGTGACAAGGTCATGAGGGCTCTGCCCTCATACGCCCGCCGGGGAGACGAGGCCTCCCCGGACCCCACAACATGAGTTCAAAAAAGGAACCCAGGGCCTATTGCTCTGGGTTCCTTTTTTGAACAGATGAGGTCCAGGAGGCATTGCCTCCTGGCAGAGGTTTGGGGACGGCGTCCCCAAGGTCTTGGTCACTTGACCGTCACAAGCTCGTACTCGCCGTTCGAAAGGCCGATCTTTTCCGCGTGTTTCATCTGCTGTTTCCAGTCGGTCACGGGGAAGATGTCGTGGAAGTGGTCGCCGCTTGTGCCCTGCGCCTCGGCCAGGGCGCTGTTCGGCAGGGTGGGCGCGGCGTTCACCGCGTCTGCGCAGGCGTGGTCCAGCGCCACGGGGTCGAAAGAGGCAAACATGCCGATATCGGGTACGAAAGCCGTGTCGTTTTCGTCGTGGCAGTCGCAGAAGGGCGACACCTGGTTGACAATACTCACGTGGAAATGGGGCCTGCCGTCCAGCACGGCCTTTGTATACTCCACCATCTTGTCGCCCACCAGCTGCGGGGCGCTGTCGGTCGCGTTGCTGATGGCGTGGAAACTGCACACGGCGATGCACCGCCCACAGCCCACACATTTTTCGTGGTCGATGTGGGCCTTTTTGTTTTCGTCGTAGTAGATCGCGTCCTGCGCGCAGTAGTGGAAACACCGCCCGCAGGCACGGCACTCTTCGCTGATTTCAGGCTTGCCGTCGTTGTGCATCTGCATCTTTCCCGCGCGGCTGCCACAGCCCATGCCGATGTTCTTGATGGCGCCGCCAAACCCCGTCACCTCGTGGCCCTTAAAATGGGTCAGCGAGAGAAAGACGTCGGCGTCCATGACCGTCCTGCCGATGCGTGCGGTCTTGAAATGCACGCCGCCCGCAAAGGGCACCTCCACATCGTCCCCACCCTTGAGGCCGTCCGCGATGATCACTTCGCACCCCGTGCTGGCCACCGAAAAGCCATTTTCGGCCGCCGCTCCCAGATGGTCCAGCGCGTTGCCCCGCCGCCCCACATAGAGGGTGTTGCAGTCGGTCAAGAAAGGCAGGCCGCCGAGGTTTTTCACCCTGTCGGCCACGGTCTTGGCAAAATTCGGCCGCAAAAAGGAGAGGTTGCCCGGTTCCCCAAAATGCATCTTAATGGCCGTAAACTTCCCCTCGAAATCAATCTGGTCGATGCCCGCGCGCTGGATCAGCCGGTCTAATTTCTTCTGCAGGTTGTTCCCCGGCCCACAGCGCATGTCCGTAAAAAACACGTTGGTTTTTCCCATCTCGTTTTCTCCTCACTTCGTCTTGGTTTCGCTTTTCCCACACTCGGCCCTCCGGCCTCATTCCCATTCCATAATCTCCGTACCGGGATAATAATGACCCAGAATTTGGCTGTAATCCCACCCCTCGTTTTCCGCGTGCGCCGCGGCGCCCATCTGGCTCAGGCCACAGCCATGCCCCTGCCCATAGACCGTAAACAGGAACTCGTCTCCGCTGAACTCCACCTCAAACGCGGGGCTGGGCAGGATGGGAACCCCTTCCCGCACAAGAAAATGCTGCCAAAACTCCAGCCCGCTCAGCTGTACCTGGCCAATCTGCAGGCTCACCACATAACCGCTCTCGTTTTTTTCTATCTCCGAAAACCAGCTGTGCGGCTCTCCCAGCTCCTCCAGGGGGATACCCAAATGCCCTGTCACCAAGGCCTCCAGTTCCTCATAAGGCACCGAGAGCATCTGCTTATGGTCTGCAAACCCCTCTTCTTCACTCGTCTCCACGGCCGTCAAGTACTCGCGGGGTTTCCCCCACAGGTCGGCCGAAGGGTTCGTGCCGCCCGCCGCCATTTGAAACCAGGGCGCAAAGGCGGGGTTTGTCTCATCTTCGCTCAGCACGAGGGTGTTCACCTCTTCCACAAGCTGGCGCATCTCTATGCTGGGGCTCTCTCCCCGCACCGAGGGCGCCGGGTTGCCGCCCCCCTGCTGGTTGAGAATCCACGAATGTACCGCGATGGCCTGTGCTTTGATCACCTCATCCGGCTTGCCCGCCACCTCCTTTTGGCAGATGGCCGCCAGCACATTGGTCGTCGTGTCACGCACCAGCACCCCATTCAGACGCACCAGTAAAAAACGTGGGTCAGGCCGCAGGATGGTGGTCTCTGTCTGCGGTTCACTGGGGGCCTGCTCCATAGACGAGGAGGTCTCTTCCCCGCTTTGGGAGGAGGAGTCCTGGGAGGAGGACGCCTGAGAGGACGGGGCCTGGGAGGCAGAGGACGAGGGGGAAGAAGCGGTGGCAGAATTTCCTGAGGCGCTTGTGCTGGAAGCCGCCCCCGTCGCGTTCGACGCCGGGGCAGCCGCCGCGCTGCTCTGCGAGGAAGAGGCGCTGCTGCTCGCGGCGGCGCCGGCAGCCAAAGACTCGCCCCCGGCCGCGGCCGCGCCCTCTGTGGTGGGGGACGGCTGCGCGTCGCCATACAGCGCCGCGGGTGCAGGTGCGCTGCGGCGCAGCGCCTGTGTCACCGTCACCGGCGTCTCCTCCTGCGCCGGCGCCTCAGCCGCTTCCTCGGCCGCCTCTTCGCCCGCGGGCACCTCGGCCTCTTCCTCCTCCGGCACGGGCTCCTCAATTTCAATATAAGGCGCACTATCACTCTGCGGCATTCCCGCGCGCAGCTGCAAATCCGTGTTGTCCACCCCGCCCGTCAGGTAAGAGCGCAGCCACCTCTCATACATCCCGTCAAAGTCCGGTTGGGGCAACTCGGCTTTGTCATAGTACGCGCTGGGCATGAGCGGAACCCCGGCCGGGGTGGCATGGGCCCTCAGCGAGTCCTCGCCCGGGCGGCTCATCCGCCCAAACAGAAAAAAACGGCGGCCCGGCACGGCGGGGTCTTCGGTCTGTAAGGTCATGAAGCGGTCGTCCTCTTCCACCTGCACCTCCGTGGTGTACAGGCTTCGTCCTTTTGCCCCCAAAAGAAACGTCAGGTAGTCGTCATAGCTTTCCAGCTTCGAAAAAGCGGGGTCAAACCCATCCGGCTGGCTCTCTGCGTCATCCAGGTAAGCCGCCGCAAACACCTGGTATTCCTGCACGTCGTTTTCGGTAAAGTAGGTGAAGGTGGATATCTCCCCCGCCCGCTCGGTATCCCCCAGTTCCAGCATGGCCCGCAGGGCGCCTCCCCCAGCCATCATGGTGTTGGAGGCCGCCGTCAGGGGCGACGCGTCGGCGGAGATGAGGGCAAACCCTTCGGAACCGGGCCTGTCCAGGGCCTTGGGCAGGTCGGCTTGTTCGGCCTGTCCCAGCGCCACAAACTCCTCCACCAGCCCCCCGGGCAGCGCAATAAAACCCGTCACTGCGGGGTTTTGCTCTTTTTCCCGCTTGATCAAGCTCTGCGCCGCCCTCTCATACTCCGGGGTGCCGTACTGGAGGCCCTGTGCCGTCGGGTAGGCCCCGCTCAGGGCGGCATTGCCGCGCTGCAAATAATAGATGCCCACCACCAGCACCACAAACAGCGCCGCGATAAGCACTATGGCCACAAACGCGCGCAACAAAAGCCCGCCGTGCCGTCTGGGCCGGCCCTGCCTCTCATAGTCGGCATACTGGGTGTTTTTAAACTCTTTCGCCTGGGGAATCTCCAGCCCCAGCACCGCGCGGCGCAGCATGTCCAGGGCGTGTTGCGTCGCAATGATACGCACAAAATCCCGCTCCCGGTTTGCAATCAGCAGCTTGCGGATGAACACCCTCTTGCCTACCGACACTCCCACGTAAACAAGCCCCACGGGCTTTTCCTCGGTGCCGCCGTCCGGGCCCGCGATGCCGGTAATGCCAATCCCGTACTCTGCTTCCCCTTTTTTGGCGGCGCCGAAAGCCATCTCGGCCGCCACCTGGCTCGATACCGCACCATAGCGGCGCAGGGTGCTGCCGCGCACGCCCAGCATCCTGCGTTTAAACTCATTGGCATAACTCACCGCCCCATAGCCAAACACCTGGCTGGAACCCGGCACCGAGGTGATCCTCTCGGCCAACAGGCCGCCCGTGCAGCTCTCCGCCAGGGCCACCGTCTCCCCTTTGGCTGTCAAAAGCCGCACTACCGTCGTGGACAGGTCTCCGTCATCGTCCGAATAGATAGCGTCCCCCAAAATCGTCTCAAACAGGCGCGCCATCTCGTTGCACATATAGTCCGCCTGTTCGGCCGTGGCCGCCTGCGCGGTCACTCGTATGTGCACCTCTCCCTCTTTGGCGTACAGGGCGGCCGTGGGGTTGCTGCCCGACAGCAGGTCCATTACCATCTCTTCCAGGTCGCTTTCCCCAATGCCGACCACACGCAGCGTCCTCGAGCGTATCGCACCCTCCTGCATCTCTTCCAGCAGAGGCCGCACCTCGTTTTCGAACATGGGTTTCATCTCGCGCGGGGGCCCCGGCAGCAGGAAAGCATACTTGCTGCCCTGCCGGAAATAGGCCCCCGGGGCCGTCCCGTTCGGGTTGTCCAGTTTCCGGCCCCTGCGCGGCACCATCGCCTGCTTTCGGTTTCCCGGCGCCATCGTCCTTCCCAGCGAGGCAAAAAAGCTCTCGAGCCTCGAAAGCTCCTCAGCATCCAGTATAAGGGAATCCCCGTAGGCCTCTGCCACCGTCTCTTTGGTCAAATCGTCTTCGGTAGGGCCCAGCCCACCGGTGAACAGTAAAACATCGCTGCGCTGTTTCGCCTCATGCACCAGTTGCCGCAGGCGCACGGGGTTGTCGCCCACCACGCTCTGGTAGTACACCGTGAAACCCAAAGAGGCCAGCTCACGCGACAAATACTGCGCATTCGTGTTGACAATATCCCCCAAAAGCAGCTCGGTACCCACACTGATGATCTCTGCACGCACGGGCTTCACCTCCCATTGGCCTACTTATCCGTCCTCGCGAACCAGTGTAAAAACAGCTTCCTCTGTAGCCTGCGCCTCCAGCGCCTCCAGCTCGGGCAAGGCCTGCTCCAGCCTGAGCACATCCTCCAATTTCGGTTTCGTGCGCGGGTGGGGCGGCGTAAAGATCGTGCAGCAATCCTCATAGGGCAGGATGCTTGTCTCAAACGTGCCTATCCGCCGGGCCACATCGGTAATTTCCGCCTTGTCCATGCCGATGCAGGGCCGCAAAACGGGCAAACTCTGGGCCTCATCGGTGGCCGCCAGCGCCTGCAGTGTCTGGCTGGCCACCTGGGCCAGGCTCTCGCCCGTAATCAGCGCCAGGCACTCCTCCCGCCGTGCGATACGGTGGGCGATGCGCAGCATACTGCGCCGCATCAGCACCGTAAAATACTCCTGCTTTGGCAGCTGGTCGCGCAGATATTCCTGCGCTTTCGTATATTCCACCACATAATAGGGCAGGGGCCCTGTATAGCCCGAGAGCAGGCGCGCCAGCGTCTGCACCTTGGCCGCCGCCCGGGGGCTGGTATAGGGGGGGCTTGCAAAATGCACCGCCACGAGGCCGAGGCCGCGCTTTGCCATCTGGTAGGCGGCCACCGGGCTGTCAATGCCGCCCGAGAGAAGCACGGCGGCCCGGCCGCTTGTCGGGATGGGCAGGCCACCCGGGCCCTTTTGTTTTCCCGCATGCACATAGGCGGCGGTTTCCCGTATTTCGGTCATCACGGTCAGTTCGGGCGTATGCACATCCACTTTCAGATGCGGGAAGGCCAAGAGCAGTTCTCCCCCCAGTTCCCGGCTCAGCTCCATGCTGTTGAGGGGAAAACTTTTGTCGGCCCGTTTTGCCGCCACCTTAAAGGTCTTCGCCGCCAAAAGCTGCGGCGCCAGATAGTCCACAGCCGTCTTCGTGATGCTTTCAAAGTCCTTTTCGCATATCGCCGCGCGTGAAAACGCCGCTATGCCAAACACCCGCAGGCATCTTTCAAACGCCTCCGTCGTGTTGGCCACGGCCCGCTCATCACAGGGCTCAATATACACGGTGCTCTGTGCCGCGTGCAGCTTCCACTCGCCCAGTGCCTGCAAGCGCACACGCAGGTTTTTGAGCAGGGCGTTTTCAAAACTCTTACGGTTTTGGCCTTTCAGGGTCATTTCCCCCATCGTGGCCATCAGCATTTCCCGCATAAATTCCTCGGTTCCTCTCCGGCTTACTTTTTGCGGGCCAGGGTATTCATCCCCTCCCGCAGCGCATGAAGCAGCGCCTGCACATCCTCTTCGGTATTGTCGGCGCAAAAGCTCACCCGTATCGCGGAATCCACCCTCGCCTGCGGCAGCCCCATCGCCTGCAGCGTGTGGCTCGGCTGGCCTTTCGCACAGGCCGAACCGCTCGAGACCAAAACCCCGCTCTTTTCCAGATGGTGCAGTAGTACCTCGCTTTTGTACCCCGGCACGCTAAAATTGCAGATGCCGTGCCAGCCGTCCGGCGGCGAGTTCAGCACCACGTCCCCAAGCTGTGGCAGCCCTTCTGTCAGTGTCAAACGCAGTTTTTTCAGATGTTGTTGCTTTTCTTCCCTTTTCTGCAGCGCAAGCGACACCGCCTTTGTAAAACCCGCGATATACGCTATGTTTTCGGTGCCGGGCCGCAAGCCGTACTCCTGCCCGCCACCCGCCAGATAGGGCAGCAGCGTGAAGCCCTCGCGCACATACAGCGCGCCTACGCCTTTGGGCGCGTGAAGCTTATGGCCCGACACCGCACAGGTGTCAATCTTTCCTTCCTCCAGCCCCAGCGGCAGCTTCGTGAACGCCTGCACGGCGTCCACATGAACCGCCGTACGGTTGTTCTTTTTCTTCGCCTCCCTGGCCAGGGCAGCGGTGTCCAGCACGGCACCGGTCTCGTTGTTCACCTGCATGGCACAGAGCAATACCGTCTTCGGTCCCATCGCATCCAGCAGTTGCTGCGGGTCTACCTTGCCCTCCGCATCCGGTGCGGCCAGCTGCAGCCGGAACCCATGCCTCTGTACCAGCACCTGCAGCGCCGCCGCAACCCCCGGGTGCTCGTACCCTGTGGCCACGATATGGTCTCCCCAGCTTTTCCGTTGAAGCGCCGCGCCAAAAACCGCGATGTTGTCCGCCTCGGTACCGCTGGCCGTAAACACAAGCTTTGGCCCCCCCCGCCGGCGGCACCTTGCATCCCATCGCGCCCAATAGTTCCCTGCGCGCTTTTCCTATCACTTCTTCGCTGTCCATGCCCTGCGCATACAGCGAGGAGGGGTTCACCCAGTGCCTGTCCATGGTCTCATGGATGAAGTCGGACACCTCCGGGTGCACCCGCGTGGTGGACGCATTGTCTAAATAGTGCATCAAACGCTCCTGTTTCCATTTTACTAAATTCTCATTATACAGCGAAACCGTGTCTACCGCAAGCAAACTTCGCCCCTGGGCGTGTGGCATCGCCTTGTTTACTCCGCCTCCCCTTTTCGCCTCTTTTTCTCTGCCGCCGCCGTTCTCTCACTATGAGGAAAAAGAAAGGGCACATTTTTATAAGTTTCATTCATGAAACCCTTATTTTACTTCTGCTAACTCTCTGCAAATTTCTTCTTGCCAAGCATGCCGCCCGGTGCTATACTTTAGGTGTTTTGCATAGAGGATAAAAACCTGGCCCTGCGAGGCCAAGCCTGAGAGAGGGCATTTACATGACCACAACATTTCCCGGCTTCCTGTATGAAGTCACCCATAATTTTCCGCTTCTCATCACCGTGCTGCTCACCTTGGCCGTCATCTTGGTCAACGGCTGGACCGACGCCCCCAACGCCATCGCCACCTGTGTGTCCACACGCGCCATGTCGCCCAGAGCCGCCATCCTTATGGCGGCCGTATTCAATTTCCTCGGCATTTTGGTGATGACCATGTTCAACAAGACCGTCGCGCAGACCATCTATAAGATGGTCGATTTCGGCGACGACAGCCATGAGGCGCTCGTCGGCCTGTGCGCGGCCATGGTGGCCATCGTTGTCTGGGCTGTGGCCGCCTGGGTTTTCGGCATCCCCACCAGCGAGAGCCATGCCCTTATCGCCGGCCTCACAGGCGCCGCCATCGCCATGCACGGCGGCCTTTCGGGCATCAACGGCGCCGAGTGGGTCAAGGTCCTCTACGGGCTTGTCCTATCCACCTTTCTCGGTTTCTTTCTCGGGTATTTCGTCGTCAAATGCATCGAGGCGCTCTTTCGGGGGGTAGACCGGCGCAAAACCCTCACCCCTTTCCGCTGGGCACAGGTGGGGGGCGGCGCGGCCATGGCTTTTATGCACGGCGCCCAGGACGGCCAGAAATTTATGGGGGTCTTCCTTCTGGGTATGGCCCTTTCCAAGGGAGATTCCGGCGCCACCGACTTCGTCATCCCCTTCTGGCTCATTTTGCTCTGTTCCATTGTCATGGGCCTCGGCACGTCCATCGGGGGCTACCGCATTATCAAGGCCGTGGGTATGGACATGGTGAAGCTGGAAAAATACCAGGGTTTTTCCGCCGACGCGGCCGGTGCCGGCTGCCTGCTTTTGTCCTCGCTCACAGGCATTCCCGTCTCCACCACCCACACAAAAACAACGGCCATCATGGGGGTGGGCGCCGCCCGCAGCCTGCGCCGGGTCAACTGGGGTATTGTGGGGGAGATGGTGGCCACCTGGCTGCTCACTTTCCCCGGCTGCGGCCTCATCGGCTTTTTGATGGCCAAAGCCTTCACCTTCTTCTTTTAAAACCTTAAGAGTCACCCAAACGGAGGAACCCAACATGGCGAAAGCAAATTTCTATTTCGACACCTTCAACATCCTTGTGGAAAAAGCCTGCACGGCGGCTGAGGAACTGCAGGACACCCTGGCCCATTTCAGCCGGGAGAATTTCAAGGCCGAGATGAAGATTCTCCACGATATCGAACACGAGGCGGACATGGTCAAGCACGAGATGATCAAAAAACTCGCCAGGGAGTTTGTCACCCCCATCGACCGCGAGGATATCCTCCAGCTGGCCAACGAGATCGACGACCTTGTCGACACCATTGAGGATGTTCTCATCCGCATGTACATGTACAACATCCGCGAAACCCGCCCCGAGGCGCTCCAGTTCACCGATGTCATCGTCCGCTGCTGCCAGGCCCTGCGCGATGCCACGGCCGAGCTGCCCAATTTCCACAAGTCAAAAACCCTACACCAGGCCATCGTCGACGTCAACACGATGGAAGAAGAGGGGGACGCCATCTATATCGAGGGGATGCACCGCCTTTTCCGCGAGGGCGGAGATGCCGTCAATGTCGTCGCCTGGAGCGAGGTGTTCGACCGTCTGGAAGATTGCTGCGACACCTGCGAGCACGTTGCCAACGCCATGGAGAGCATCGCCATGAAAAACGCCTAGCGGCCGGGAAAGACCCCTCTCGATACTCCCCCTTTCGCAGCGTTTCCCCTGTTCTGTTCCCTGGGCTGTGAAAAAAGACGGAAAACCCAAACTGGCGTTTTCCGTCTTTTGTTTTGCCCCATATTAGAAGTTCCCGGGTCCCCGCCTACAGTCCCCAGATCTCCTGCGCATACTGCTGCACCGTCCGGTCTGAAGAAAACATTCCACAGGCCGCTATATTCAAAAGACATTTGCGTTGAAACGCCCTTTCGTCGGAATAGTCGGCATTGGCGCGCAGCTTGGTCTTCACATAGTCGGGGAAATCCAAAAGCAGGAAGTATTGGTCGGGGCGGTGCCACACCTTGCCGTAAAGGAGCGAACGGTACAGCTCTTCAAACATACCCGTGCCGTCGTCGTCCAAGCTGCCGTCTACCAGCGTATCCAAAACCCTGCGCACAGACGGGTCTTTTTTGTAAATAGTCATGGGGTTGTACGCGTCCCCCAGCTTTTCCAGCTCCTCTACGCGCGCGCCAAAGATATAGTTGTTTTCCTCCCCCGCCTGCTGCACGATTTCAACGTTTGCGCCGTCGTAGGTCCCCAGGGTCGGCGCGCCGTTCATCATCAGTTTCATGTTGCCCGTACCCGAGGCCTCGGTCCCGGCGGTCGAAATCTGCTCCGAGAGCTCCGCCGCGGGAATCATCCTCTCCGCCATCGAGACGTTGTAGTCGGGCACAAAATAGACCCTTATCTTCTCGCGCGCCAATGGGTCGGCTTCGATGCGTTTTGCCACCTCATTGATAAACTTAATGATGCCTTTTGCACGGCGGTACCCGGGCGCGCTCTTCGCCCCAAAAAGGAAGGTCATGGGTGTGAAGCCGCTCGGCAGGGTTCCGTCCTGGATGCGAAAATACAGCTCGAGTATCGAAAAGGCATTGAGCAGCTGCCTTTTGTACTCGTGCAACCTCTTGACCTGCACATCGAAAAGGGAATCTGCACTCAGCTCCACCCCCTGGCTTTTCCGCAGGTGGGAAACCAGGTTTTGCTTATTCTCCCTTTTGATGGCCGCCAGCGCTTCCAGCGAAGCCGTGTCGTCCGCATACGGGCGCAGCTTCTCCATCTCCGAGAGGTCGGTCAGCCAGCCCGGCCCAATGCGCTCCGTCACAAAAGCGGCCAAGGCCGGGTTACACAGGGCCAGCCACCGCCGCTGGGTCACTCCGTTGGTCTTGTTGTTAAAACGCTCGGGATACAGCGCATACCATTCTTTCAGTGTCTTCTTTTTCAGGATTTCCGTGTGCAGGGCGGCCACCCCGTTGGTCGAATGGGTTGCATACACCGCCAGCCTTGCCATATGTACGCGCCCCTCCTGCACAATCTCATAGGGTCTGCGCGAGGGGCCCGTAATTCCTTTTTTTTCGAGCTCTCTGCGCAGGCGGTCCCAAATCATCACCACATAGGCATACACCTCGGGGATCACCGAACCAAACAGCGCCACGTCCCATTTTTCCAGCGCCTCGGCCATCACCGTGTGGTTTGTATAGGCAAACACTTTTTGCACGATGGCAAAGGCCTCGTCAAAAGGCATGCACTCCCGCTGCATCAACACCCGCAGCAGCTCGGGAATCGCCACCGTGGGATGGGTGTCATTCAGCTGCACGGCATAGTGCTCGGGCAGCTTCTCCCACTGTTTTCCCCCGGCCTTTTCAAAGTCGCGCAGTATGCTCTGTATGGATGCGCTCGAAAAGAAGTATTGTTGCCGCAGACGCAGCTTTTTGCCCTCCTCCGTGTCGTCGTTCGGGTACAGCACACTGTGGATGGACAACGCTTCTATCAGCTTTTGATAGGCGCCCGAATACTCCTGTTTGTCGAAGCGTGCAAAATCGAATGCCTGTACGGGCTCTGCCTGCCAAAGGCGCAGGTTGTTCA
The DNA here is from genome assembly GCA_030266325.1 of Ruminococcaceae bacterium OttesenSCG-928-I18. Taxonomy (GTDB): domain Bacteria; phylum Bacillota; class Clostridia; order Oscillospirales; family Ruminococcaceae; genus JAAYCI01. The sequence continues at coordinate 1,821 of JAJDHT010000020.1, read as the reverse complement.
CCGTCTTCCCGCCATACCCAATCACGGGCATATCATAAGGCACCGCCCACACCGGTCCCTCGGCAAACTCCACCAGCACCTTTTCCTCCGGCCTGCAGATGCTGAAGGGGTCCCCAAAACGCTGCCAGTCGTCGGGGTGCTCCACCTGAAACCCGTTTTCGATCTCCTGTTTAAACAAACCATATTTGTACCGGATGCCATATCCGTCCAGCTTTTTGCCAAGCGTCGCGGCACTGTCCAAAAAACAAGCCGCAAGCCGCCCGAGGCCCCCGTTGCCAAGCGCCGCGTCATCCACCTGCGTAAACAGAGCCGGATCCAGCCCTCTCTGCCGGAAGGCGCGGCGCATCTCTTCCAGCTCCCCAAGGTTCAGCAGGTTTGCGTAAATCACCCTGCCTATCAAGAACTCGGCAGAAAAGTAGCAGGCCGTCTTCCCCTTGGCCGGATTGCTCCAGGCGGCGGCCACCTTCTCCATTATTGCGCCGCCCACCGCGGCATACTGCTCTATCAGTGTCGCGCTTTTTTCCTCTTCGGCGTCCTGCGCGGCCAGCCAGCGCACGTATCTCTCTTCAAACTCCGCCATCACACTGCTCCTTTCCTAGAAAGCGTCGGAAAAGCGGTTTCCCTTATCGCCAGTATACCACGGGTATGCCCTGCGGGAAAGCAAAAAAAACCCGCGCCAAACCCGCAGGAGGTTTCCAGCGATAATCAAAAAGCACCTGCCTCTGCGCGACCGAGCCGCGGATTTGGCAGATGCCTCTTTGTCCCCGCTATTCTACAGGACGCGGGAAGCCTGTCTATCCTTCAACCTAGCGGTCCAGCACATCTTCTACCGGGGCATTTTTCGCCAGCTTCTCTTTCTTTTTCTCCTCGTAGCGGGAGACAAAAAAGATGATCAAGAAACCCCCTGCGAACAGCAGAATACTCCAAAGCCACTCCAGCCCCTTCGGCACCCCGGGATACAGCTCGAAAACCGAGACGACAATAAAACCCAAAATCACAATATAGGTCGCCTGGCGGTGCCTCTCCAAAAGGAATTTTAAAAGCCGCCCGATGGCCAATATCCCGAGCAAAATACCCAGTCCCAGCGGAAACAGCAAGGGGATGTCCAGGGTGCTCACAGCGCGCATCATGGTGTCGTACATGCCCAGGAGAAGCAACATGTAAGACCCGCTGATCCCCGGCAAAACAAAGGCCATGGAAGAGACGATCCCGCAGATAAAGAGGATGATGAAGTTGGCAAAATAATTGTCCGCATTCAGCGTCAGCAAATCTTTGGGCAGGAAATTGATCAGCAACACCACGGCCATGCCCGCCACGAACAGCAGAATGTTCTTTAGGTGGATGCTCTTTTTGTTGATTTCCGCCTCCTTCACGAGCGCCGGCAGGCCCCCGATCACCGCCCCCATAAATAAAAACATCGTTGGCACCAAAAAGTGGTCCAGCATGAAGACGATGGGGTTTGAAAACAGCAAGATGCCAAGCACCCCGCCAATTCCCACGGGCACAAGCACAAGCAGGCTTTTTTTGAAATTTTTAAACAGGGTGCCTATGGCAATCACCAGTTTGTCAAAAATGCCCATCACTACGGCCATTGTGCCGCCGGATACACCCGGGATCAGCATGGAGAGACCGATCACCATTCCCTGTATCACCATTTTTATATACTTCATTTCTGTTGCTAAACTCCTTTTCCACCACAAGTTCCGGTTCTGCCTCACTGCTCCAGACAAAAGTCATCTCATTATGACAAATTGGACTTCATCTGTCAAATCACGGGGCGGCAAGCCCGCCCCAAGGGGCGGGGGAATAGATCCCCACCAG